>CAYSQR010000044.1:5346-13086 GCA_964433195.1 uncultured Kaistella sp.
ACCGAAAAATTACGGTTTGTAACATCCGGAGTTTATAGAGAAAAAATTTACTGATAATGAGTGTTGTAGCACGACAAGGTTTCAAATATTCACTTATTGGGTATTTCGGTTTTTTGCTCGGAACGTTTTCGGCGATTTTCGTATTTCCGTACGATATGGAATTTTACGGGAAACTCCGATATATTATTCCGACTGCAGAAATGCTTTTACCAATCGTGGTTTTCGGGCTTTCTTTTTCCAATGTGAAATTTTTTCATCAAACCCGAAAAGACGGGAAAAATCAAAATTTTCTGTCACTTTCTTTAGTTGGTGTTACCTTCAATTTTTCTGTTTTTTTATTGGTATTCTTTCTTTTTTTCTGGATGTTTCCTCAGTTTAAAAATTTAGAATTATGGAAAATGAAACGGATGATTCTTCCGCTCATTTTTATTTTGGCATTGTCGTCGGTTTTCAATAAATATATTACAAATTTCAAACGAATCGTAGTTCCCAATATTTTTGAAAATCTGCTCCCAAAGCTGGCTAATTTAGGAGCTTTCTGCCTGTTTTTCTTTTTGGGAGTTACAGAGAAAGGTTCTTACGCATTTTTCTTGGGGATGTTTATTTTCTCATTTTTGGGGTATATTTTTTATGCAAACAAATTAGAAAAAATAAACCCCGATTTCAGCACCGATTATATTAAAAAAGATAATCTGTGGAAAGAAGTCCTGAATTACAGTTTTTTCGGATTCCTCGGAAACATAGGCAATTACATTGCTTTCCGTGTGGATAATTTTATGATTGGGGAATTTCTGAACTTCGAGGAAAACGGAGTTTACAGCATTATTCTATCCATCCTTTCATTTATTCTGATTCCGCAAATGGGATTGTTCAACATTTCCGCACCCATCATCAACAAATCTATTGCAGAAAGCGATTTCGAGGAACTCGACCGTTTTCATAAAAAAACATCGCTCAGTTTGTTTTTTCTTGGAGCAGTATTGTTTTCCTGCATTTTGGTTGGTTTTCCTTACCTTACCAATTTTATAAAAAACGGGGAACAACTAAGACAGGCAGAACCTGTGGTATGGATTTTGGGTTCGGCAATGATTTTCGATTTGGCGACCGGATTCAACGGACATATTATTTCTCTTTCAAAACATTACCGGTTCAATATCGTGGTAATGCTTTTTCTGGCAATAACCACCATTCTGCTCAACTATCTTTTCCTTACCAAAACCGAATTGGGAATCATAGGAATTGCAATGGCAACCGCAATTTCGCTCACTTTATTTAATGTGATAAAAATTACTTTTAATTATACCAAATTCAAAGTTTCACCTTTGAGTATCGAAATGGTTTATGCAACAATTATCGGGACTTTAGGAATTACCGTCGCAATTATTTTACCCGATTTCAATAATAATTTCCTGAATTTGGTGTACAAACCAGCCTTAGTTTTGTTCTTCTTTTTTACCGGAAATCATTTCCTGAAAATCTTCCCGATAGAAAATTATCTGAATAAAAATTTCCTGAAAAGTATTTTTAAGTTTTAGCGAAATGAAAAAAGTAGCAACTATTATTGTAACATACAACGGTAAAAAGTGGATTACAAAATGTTTAGATTCCGTTTTTCAATCAACTTTTCCTACGGAAATTTTTCTTGTTGATAATGCTTCAAACGACGGTACTTTAGAACTGATTAAAAATTATCCTTTAAATTTAGAATCCTTAGATTTCAACGCAGGTTTCGGTTTCGCCAATAATTTAGTCCTCCAAAAACTTGCAGATTCCGGTTTTGATTACTTTTTTCTCATTAATCAGGATATTTATTTGGAAGAAAATACACTTGAAAATCTTGTGGATTTTGCCGAAAATCATCCCGAAATGGGAATCGTTGCTCCGATTCAGTTTGATGGCGAAGGAAAAAATATCGACACTAATTTTCAGCAATACCTTAAACTTTCGGCAGATAAAGGGAATCATTATGAAACCCGGTTTTGCAACGCTGCAACTTGGCTCATTACGAAAGATTGCTTACAAAAAGTTGGTTTTTTCAGCGAACATTTTCCACATTACGGTGAAGACAGAAATTTTTGCGAAAGAGCAAAATATCACAATTTGGGAATTGCAATTGGAAAAGAAACTAAAGTTTCGCACGACAGAACGCAAAAAATGACCACTGAAAAAGCCGTGAAACTAGCAAAAATAAAATTACTTACTATTTTTCTCAACCCGAATAAATCAAAATCTGAAAGTATGATTTCGGGGTTTATCAATGTTTTCGGAATCAGTAAATATCTTTTTAGGAAATATAATTCTTATACTTCGATTTTTGAATTATTAAAAGAATATTTTGTTTTGTTGAAAAAAAGGAACGAGTTAGAACGGGAAAAAAATCTTCAGAAATGATTTTTAAAAAACTTTGTCAAAGTAAACAAAAATGCTTCTGAAAACTTTGACAAAGTTGCATCCATTCTTTCATTCAAATAACAAACCTTTATTCAGAACCATAAACTTTTCCGCTCAATTTTTTGGACAATTCATCGAAATATTTTTTATTATAAAATATTTGTTCTCCATTAGAATACGTTTCCAGAACTTCTGTTTCCAAAACTCTATGTTCTTCAACCGTCATCAAATCCTGATTTAAAATCACAAAATCCGCAGATTTTCCTACTTCCAAACTTCCCAGTTCTTTTTCCTGAAATGCTGCTTTCGCTGCCCAAATCGTCATTCCTTTTATCGCCTGTTCTCTGGTTAAAGCGTTCTCTTTTTGGAAACCGTTTTCGGGAAAATTCTTGGAATCTTTTCTTGCAACTGCTGCAAAAAAAGTTTTTATGGGATTAATTTCTTCCACCGGAAAATCCGTTCCTAAAGGAAGCCAACTATTTTGTTTCAGCAAATCTTCGTAAGCGTAAGAAAATTTCAAACGTTCTTTTCCCAATCTTTCTTCCGACCAATACATATCTGAAGTTGCGTGTGTTGGCTGAACTGAGGGAATTATCGAGTATTTTCCGAACAAACCGAAATCGTTTTTATCCACAATTTGTGCGTGTTCTATTCTCCATCTTCTGTCATTTTTTCCGCCCAAAACATCACCGTAAATTTTCAGTATCGTGCGGTTTGCAGAATCTCCGATTGCGTGAGTACACATTTGCAAATTACTTTTAACCAATAATTTAGCCAAGTTTTCAAAATTATTTTTATCGCTCAACAAGAAACCTTTCCAGTCTTTTTTATCGGAATAATCGTGAATCAGACAAGCTCCTCTCGAACCGAGTGCACCATCGGAATAAACTTTGAATCCACCAACTGTGATATTTTTGTTGGTGTATCTTCCTTTTTTAATCCATCGTTCGTAATAATCGGGATTGTCTTCCAACAAAGCGAAAATTTTCATTTTCAGAATATTTTGCGATTGTGCTTTCTCTAATAAATTTAAGGTATGTTCTGTAATTCCGCAATCGTGAAGCGAAGTAAGTCCGTAAGAAAAACAGGTTTTCTGCAAATCTGCGAAATAATTAATCGCCATTTCGTCACTGATTTCCGGAATGTGTTTTTCCACCAAAAGCATTGCATTATCAATTAAAATTCCGGTAAGTTTTCCGTTTTTCTGTTCTATTTCTCCGCCTGAAACTTTAGTATTCATCGTAATTCCTGCAATATCCAGTGCTTTTTGGTTTGCAATTGCAGCGTGACCATCAATTCTTTTCAGATAAACAGGACGGTTCGGAAACAGCTCATCGAGTTTTTCTTTATTCGGAAATTCTTTTATTTCCCAATCGTTTTGGTCCCAACTTCTTCCGTACAACCATTCTTTGGGAGCGGTTTTGGAGTATTCTGTGATTCTTCCAATAATTTCGTCCCAAGATTTCGTTCCCCAAAGTTCGCATTTCCATTTGTCGGTTGCATAACCTGTGAAATGACAATGAGCATCAATGAATCCGGGAAAAACGGTTTTCCCGTGAAAATCCTGAATGTTTTTTGACTTAAATTTTTTCAGGATTTCAGCAGATTTTCCGATTCCGACAATTTTCCCGTTTGAAATTGCCATTGATTCTGCAATATCAAATTTTTGATTGACGGTGTATATTTTTGCATTTTTGATAATTAAATCAGCGTTTTTTTGTGCGGATATAAAAACCGAAAACAGCAACAGCAAACCGGTAAGGACAAGTCGCGACTTGTCCGAAAATCGAAGATTTTCAATACACATTGTGAAAAAATTACTCTCCATAAAATTTATCATTATCCCATTTTTCAGGGTTATTTGTAATATAATTATTGATATTGTTATAGGCATTTTCAGTCTGAACAATATGGTCATGAAAAGAGCGATGCCAACTGAAATCTTCATTTCCCGATAGATGAATCTGTTTGGAAGATGCTGTTTTCAAAACACCCATTAATGAAGAAACCGATTTTATTTTGATATTCTCTTGTTGCGATTTTGTACTGTCAATACGAAACAAAAGATGCAAATGATTTGGCATTACCACAAAATTATGCAATTCAAAATAAGAATATTGATTTTCCAGCCACAAGATTTGCTTTTCCACAATTTTTCCGATCGAATTCAGTTGCATTTTTTTATCCGCAACTTTCCCAAAATAATGGATTTTTTTGAAAGTAAGAATCGTAACAAAATACACCGCATTTTGTGAATAATCAAAATCTTGTTTTCTATTTCGTTTTCTTCCTTGCATTTTTTATTCTACTGTTTTGAAAACCTACGGTTTTCGGACAAGTCCCGACTTGTCCTTACAACATTTGTTTCCATCGCAAATTTCGGATATATTGTATTTCTTCTTTTGATAATTCCCTCTTTCCTTTTTGTTTTAAAAATGATTTTATCGTGATAAAAAATTCGGAAACGGATTTGTTTTTTAATGAAGATTTTGCCGAAGAAATCATTGCCAAAGGTAAATCAAGACCGATATTATAAAAATATTCGCCGAGTTTTTCGGCTTTTTGTTTTTTGTATTTGTATGCAGTCGGACGAAGATGTTTTACCCAAATTTCCTTTAACGTAACGACTTCAAAACCATTCATCTTTGTAAGCATCACATCTATATTATCCCAACCTAAAACAGGACGAAGTCCGTTCATTTCCAAAAAACATTCTTTCCTATAAGATTTTATCGGTCCTCGAATATGGTATTTCGAGGAAAGATTTTCAAAAATCCATTCTCCGTTTTTTTCGATGTACACCAAACCCGAAACCATTCCTGCTTTCGGATTTTCTTCGTAAACTTCATTAATTTTTTCTAAATAATTTTCGGGAAAAATTATATCCGCATCGAATTTACAAATCACGTCGAAATCTTTTAAATCTACAGTTTCCAAACCTTTGTTGAAAGTTCTTACGACTTTTGCACCCGGTTCGTGTAAAGATTTTTCTAAATTTAAAAGTTTGAAGTTTGAAGTTTGAATGATAAATTCTTCAACAATTTCCTGCGTTTTATCGGTGGAACCATCATTTACAATCACACCCATAAAATCCTGAAAGGTTTGGTTTCTCAAAGATTCAAGACAGAAAAAAATATTTTGTTCTTCGTTGTGAGCTGGAATGATGAGGAGGAATTTCATTTAAAAATCAATTATTTTCAAATTATTGCATTGGTAAATTGTTACATTAAATTAGTGTGCTTCCAACCAGTTATCTCCTACTCCAACTTCCACCAACAACGGAACTTTTGTTTCAAATGCGGATTCCATTTCGGTTTTAATTAAATTTTTGGCAGTTTCCAGTTCATCAATCGGGGCTTCAAAAACCAATTCGTCGTGAACCTGCAAAAGCATTTTGGTTTTTAAATTTTGTTCCGTCAATTTTTCGTCAATTTTAATCATCGCTAATTTTATCACATCGGCTGCACTTCCCTGAATCGGGGCATTTACGGCATTTCTTTCGGCGTGAGCTTTTACCACGAAATTGGCAGAATTAATATCTTTTAAATGTCTTTTTCTGTTTAAAACTGTTTCCACATAACCCAATTCCTGTGCTTTCTGAACTTGTTCTGCCATATATTTTTTCAGCTTTGGATAGGTTTCAAAATAAGTTTCAATCATTTGTTTTGCTTCGGTTCGGGAAAGTCCGGTTTGTTCAGCCAATCCGAAAGCTCCTTGTCCGTAAATAATTCCGAAATTCACTGTTTTTGCCTGACTTCGCTGGGTTTTCGTAACTTCTTCCAAAGGAACTTTAAATAATTTTGAAGCCGTAGAAGCGTGAATATCTTCACCATTTTGGAACTCTTTAATCATATTTTCTTCGTTGGAAATTTCGGCAATCAAGCGGAGTTCGATTTGGGAATAATCAGCGGAAATAATTTTATTTCCTTCATCAGCTTTGAATGCTCCGCGAATTTGCTGACCACGCAAAGTACGAATCGGAATATTCTGTAGGTTCGGATTTACACTTGCTAATCTTCCCGTTGCAGCCGTAGTTTGCGAAAAATTGGTATGAACTCTGTTGTCGGTTTTTTCAATCTGATTTGGTAAAGCATCGACATAAGTTGATTTCAGTTTCTGGTAAGTTCGGTATTCCAAAATATATTTAATGATTTCGTGTTTACCTGAAAGTTTCTGCAAAACATCTTCGGAAGTGGCATATTGACCGGTTTTTGTTTTTTTCGCTTTCGGATCGAGCTTCATTTTTTCAAATAAAATTTCGCCCAATTGTTTCGGGGAATTCATATTAAATTCTTCCCCGGAAAGTTCAAAAATAGTTTTTTCGAGTTCGCGTAAATCGTTTTCCAAATCTTTGCTTTCTTGTTCGAGCCAGTTTTTATCCAAAGAAATTCCTTCGAGTTCCATTTTCGCCAAAACTTTTACCAAAGGTATTTCCACTTTAAAAAATAAATCTTCCAGATTTTCTTTCTTTAATTGTGGTGCAAAAAGTTCGTACAATTGCCAAGTTACATCGGCATCTTCGGCGGCATATTTTGTTTGTTCTTCCACAGAAACCGAACGAAGCGTTCCTTGGTTTTTTCCTTTTTTCCCGATTAAAGTTTCGATGGAAACAGGTTTGTAATTCAGATACATTTCCGAAAGATAATCCATTCCGTGTCTTCCATCGGGATTCAGGAGGTAATGTGCAATCATCGTGTCGAAAATTGCTCCTTCTGTTTCAATGCCGTATTGCTTTAAAATTTTATAATCGAATTTCAGATTATGGGCAATTTTCACAATTTCATTTTTCTCAAAAAAAGGACGGAAAATTTCCAAAGTTTCCAAAACCTCATCACGGTTTTCGGAAAGCGGAATATAGTAAGCCAAACCTTTTTTATAGGAAAAACTCATCCCGATTAATTCAGCTTCCAATTCATTTAAAGAAGTGGTTTCGGTATCGAAACAAACCGCTTTCTGAGCCAAAAGATTTTGAACCAACATTTTCTGTGCTTTCGGAGAATCGATGAATTGGTACAAATGGTCGTTATCTGAAATAGTTGATTTCGTAGAAGTTACCTGTTCCAGCTCTTCGTAATTTGCGAATAAATCCAATTGGATTGGTTGTTGGTTGCTGGTTGTCGGTTGTTTTTCAAACTTGGAAACTTTGGTAAAATCGTCTTGGTTCTCGGTTCTCGGTTCTTGAATCTGATTGAATGCACGATAAAGATTTTCATACAACCTCCTGAATTCAATTTCGTCAAAAACTTCTCTTACTTTCTCGAAATCGGGAGTTTCCAAATCATATTGTTCCTGATGAAAATCAATCGGAGCATCGCAAATAATGGTTGCTAATTTTTTAGATAAAATTCC
>CAYSQR010000045.1:0-13040 GCA_964433195.1 uncultured Kaistella sp.
GGGAAGAAATTCGGTAGCGAAATGAATCGATTTTGCGGGATTTTCTTCGTGCAGAATGTCCGTAACAGGATCAACAAAAGTAGAATTGACGACCTTTGCAAAATCGTTTTCCTGCAATCCGAAAACGTCATAAATGTTATAAATTTTTACGTTTTCAATATTGGAAGCAATCGCTTTTATTTCATTTAAAACTTTCGGACTTTCTACATCGAAAATTCCTTTTTTTTCTACAAAGATTCTTTTTTTCATTTTACCAATATGTCGGTGCTTCGCACCTTTTTTATTTCATTTGATTTATTTCTACCAATATATCGCGACTTCGTCGCTTCTTTTCGTTTTATTTCTTTTTCATAGGGCGATGATTTCGCAACTTCGTAGTTTTTTTTATTTTCCCGTTTCAAATTCGATTAAATATTGTTTTAAAGGAATATCGTTTTTAGTTCTAAAATTATTCGTTATCAATAACTGATATTTTTTATTGGGTTCTAAATTCACCGGAATCGTCCAAGATTTATTGTCTCTTGACCAAAATCTTTTCGATACATCATTTTTTGGAAAAGCATCTTGTCCTAAATCTCCATAATCTATTCCTGTATTATAACCATTCAGCGGTTCGGAAAACTCAATGGTAATATCTTTTATTTTGGGATTTACGTTTTTGCTGTGATTTTTAAACTGCTTTATTCCCGTTACCGTTGGTCGCTTTTTTTCAAAATCTTGATACAGTCCATCAAGCGATTTGGAAAAGAAATTTGATTTGTTTACAAAATCTTCAATTTCGGCTTCGTTTGTGTAATCTAATTCTATCATTTTTTTGATAGCTTCACTTTTGTTTTCGGCTTGTTCATAGAAATTTTCACAGATTTGATATCCAATGTAATATCCTAAATCTCTCACACCGAATTCATTCGGTGCATCGCTCCAAAGCCATTTATTTTCGTTGTTGATATAGAACATTTCCTGCTCAAATTTTGCTTTAACTTTATCTGAATTATTTTTTCCAAATTCAATTGCAGGAGCTGCGGAAGGAATATTCATCGCTTTTATGGAAACAAATTCTGCAACACCTTCGTTAATTGCATACGAAAGCAAATTGTTTACGACCGGTTTTTGCTGTGTATGAACATATTCGTGAATGTTCAGCAGAACCAAATCATTAATAGGATTACTGTCGAAAAATTTGCGTCTTCCGTTTCTGATATTTTCGGGAAGCTCATCAGAAATTGTATTTTTATCGGTCATCGCAATTTCGCTTCCAATCAAAACCAAGCCGTCTAAAATGGTTCCGCCGGTTCGTAATGCTCCAATGGTAAAATAAATTTTTGCAGGTTTCAAATCGGGATAAATCCGGCGAAGCCTTTCAATTCCCACATTCAATTCTTTTGCAAATTCCTTAGATTTTAAAGTGTTTTTTCTGACAGAATTCCAAAAATTCGGATAGTTATTAATTGCATTAATATAATCCTGAGCAGTATAATTCCTCGCTTGTTTTATGGCTTTTAAACCTTCGGTTGCTTTTGAAAAATACAAATCATCAAGCAATTTTTTTTGTAAAGTTGAATCTTTTGTCAGCGTAATTTTATCATAAGCCGTCCAAAAATTATCAATATCTGATGTAATGATGTTTTGTGCTTTCATCTGAAATGAAAGAATGCTCATTACGAAAAAAAGTAATTTTAATTTATTGGTCATTTTCTGATTTTTAATATGGTTCAGATTCAAATATAATGATATGTCGGTGCTTCGCACCTTTTTTATTTCATTCGATTTATTTCTACCAATATATCGCGACTTCGTCGCTCTTATTTCAGTGTGCAAAAATTTAGTTTTGAATTTTAAAATGTAACCACACTAGCAAAAAAATGCAGCCGACAAGACTGCAATATATCATACTTTTAAATCTGCTTCAAAACCAATTTCGCCGGAATATTTATCCAAAATAGGTTGCACTTCGTTTTTGATAAATTCTTCTGTTTGGATCGGTGCGAAACCAATGAAATTTTTCGGATCGAGAACTTCCAGCAATTTCGATTTGTCGAGTTTCAGGGAATGGTCGTTTAAAATTCGTTCAATCAAATCATTTTCTTTGCCTTCCATTTTCACTTTTTTCGATGCTTCCATAGAATGAACCCGGATAATTTCGTGAATTTCCTGCCGATTTCCGCCTGCTTTTACTTCTTCCATAATGATATATTCTGTCGCCATAAACGGAAGCTCTTCCATAATATGTTTGTTGATCCGGTTTTCGTAAACAACCAATCCGTTCATAATATTATTCCAAATTAACAAAATGGCATCAACAGATAAAAATGCTTGCGGAATCGTTAATCTTTTATTGGCGGAATCGTCCAAAGTTCGTTCAAACCATTGTGTAGAAGCAACCATTGCAGAACTTGTGGAAAGTGAAATGACGAATTTTGCCAAAGCTCCGATTCTTTCGGAACGCATTGGATTTCGTTTGTAAGCCATTGCAGAAGAGCCAATCTGGTTTTTCTCAAATGGTTCTTCGATTTCCTTTAAATTTTGAAGCAATCTTAAATCATTGGAAAATTTATGGGCAGATTGTGCGATATTCGATAAAAGTGCAACAACTTTTGCATCAATTTTTCGGTCGTAAGTTTGTCCGGAAACGCCGAAAACTTTTTCAAATCCGAATCTTCGGGAAAGTTCTTTGTCCAGATGTTTTACTTTGGAGTAATCTCCGTTAAAAAGTTCCAGGAAACTTGCAGCAGTTCCGGTGGTTCCTTTTACACCTCGGAATCTTAAAGTTTCCAAGAAAAATTCTAATTCTTCAAAATCCAAAATCAAGGATTGAAGCCAAAGTGTCGCTCTTTTTCCAACAGTTGTGAGTTGTGCCGGCTGAAAATGTGTGAAACCCAAAGTCGGCAAATCTTTGTATTTTAAAGAAAAATCGGATAATTTTTTGATGACATTCACGAGCTGTTTTCTCAAAATCAAAAGTCCATCCCGAATTTGGATTAAATCGGTATTGTCGCCAACAAAAGCGGAAGTTGCTCCCAAATGAATAATTCCTTTTGCTAAAGGTGCAACATCGCCAAAAGTATGAACGTGTGCCATTACATCGTGCCGGAATTTTTTTTCGTATTCCGCCGCTTTTTCGTAGTCGATATTTTCGGCGTTTTCTTTGAGTTGAGTGATTTGTTCGTCGGAAATTTCAAGACCTAAATCTTTTTCGATTTCAGCGAGTGCAATCCAGAGTTTCCGCCAGTTTCTGAATTTGTTGTTGGGAGAAAAGTTGTACAACATTTCCTCACTTGAATAGCGTTCTTCAAGAGGATTTTTGTAGGAATTCATTCTTTCTTATTACTTTTTTTAGATGCACAAATTTAATGAAATTAAAACAAAAAAACCGGAGAATTTTCCGGTTTCTATATTATGATTTTGGAGTCCATTTGCTGAAAAATTCTTTCGTTTTTTCTAAGCTGTATCCTTTTCCTTCTTCTAAGACTTCCGAATCCTGCGTATGGATTTGTTTGCCGTCTTTATCCAAAACGATGAAAACCGGATAGCCGAATTTTTCGCCCGGATTTCCGTATTTGGCAAAAGTCTTCACATTTTTATTTTCCGGTGAAAAATTCAAATGATAATACAGATAATTTTCATCTACAATTTCTTTCAGTTCAGGAGTTTCGTTTACGAAATTATTAAATTTCAAACACCAAATACACCAGTTTCCGCCTGCTTGAAGAATAATGTTTTTGTTCTCTTTTTTTGCTTGTGCAATCAGCTCTTTTATTTTCGTTTCTGCATTTTCTTTCGGATGGTAAGGTTTCGGAAGTTTTGCTTTTTCTTCTGCGGCGATTTTTTTCTTCGCTTCCAGAATGGCGATGCTGTCTGATTCTACAATCAAGGATTTATTGGTTTCTCTTTTCTCGATTTTCAGATTTTCGTTTTTTTGAGAATAAGCAAAACCTGTGATAAGAAGTGCAGAAATTGCAAAAAGTTTTATTTGGCAGTATCTCATTTTATTTTCATTAAAAATTTCATGGCAAATTAACGAAAAATTAAAAATCAATCATAAAGTTAATTATCACTAAATTTGCAGACTGTTTATGAATTTTCTATTTAAAATAATTGTCCTTTTTTCAAAACTTCCGTTCAGGGTTTTGTATGTTATTTCAGATTTTATATTCTTCCTTATCTATTATGTAGCGGAATATAGAAAGAAAGTGGTTTTTGAAAATTTAAAAAATTCTTTCCCCGATAAAACGGATACTGAAATAAAAAATATCAGGAAAAAGTTTTTCATCAATTTCTCGGATTATATTGTGGAAACGCTGAAAACATTCAGTATTTCTTCCACCGAACTGAAAGTGAGAGTTCAGCACATCAATCAGGAAATTTTTCATAAAGCAAAAGCAGAGCAGAAAAACGTGATTCTCCTTGCAGGACACGTTTTCAACTGGGAATGGTACAATGCATTGGCTACGATTGTTCCGCAGGAAAACTGTTTTCCGGTTTACAGAAAAGTGAATAACAGTTTCTGGGAAGAAAAAGTAAAGGGAATCCGCAACAGTTTCGGGAATAAAGCTCTTGAAGCCAAAGAAGTAATCCGCCATATTTTCAGAAATCCGAACGACGGAAATTCTGTCTATATGTTTGTTGCAGACCAAACTCCGCACGTTTCCGAAGTAACTTTCGGGCTTCGTTTTCTGAATCAGGAAACTCCTGCTTTCATCGGATACGACAAACTTTCAACAAGAATGGATTTGGCTTTTATCTATTGCGAAATGAAAAAAGTAAAACGCGGATTTTACCAAGTGAATTATTACAGAATCTATCCCGATGGAGAGAAATTTGAAGAATTTGAAGTCGTGAAAAAATTTCATAAACTGCTCGAAAATTCCATTCATAAAAAACCCGATAATTATCTCTGGTCGCACAGAAGATGGAAATACAAACACGCAATAAAGGTGATGAGCAATGAATAATCAGCAATGAAATTTTAAATCTTGAAAAATTTAGCAATTGCCATATTGAACTGGAACGGAAAAAGCTGGTTGGATAAATTTCTTCCCAAAGTGATTGAACATTCCCGAAATGCAGAGATTTATGTGATTGATAATGCTTCAACTGATGATTCCGTAGATTTTTTGAAGCAGAATTTTCCTTCCGTAAAAATTGTTTTTAATAAAGAAAATAGAGGTTTTGCAGGAGGTTATAATGATGGTTTGAAAAACATTGATGCAGAAATTTATTGCTTATTAAACTCTGATGTAGAAGTTACCGAAAATTGGCTTGAACCGGTTTTAAATTTATTTGAAAAAGATAAGAACATCACTGCAATCCAGCCGAAAATTTTAGATTATAATAGAAAAAATTACTTTGAATTTGCAGGAGCAGGAGGAGGTTTTATAGATAATCTCGGTTATCCTTTCTGCAGAGGAAGAGTTTTTGAAACGCTCGAAAAAGATGAAGGACAATACGATGACGAAACCGAAATTTTCTGGGCTTCAGGAAGTTGTTTTTTTATTCGCTCAAAAGATTTTCGGGAACAGAATGGTTTTGATGAACGGTTTTTTGCACATCAGGAAGAAATAGATTTGTGTTGGAGATTGAAAAACTCGGGAAAGAAAATTTTCTACACCGGAAAATCCACAGTTTATCACGTCGGAGGAGGAACTTTGAACAAACAAAATCCGCAAAAAACTTTTCTGAACATCAGAAATAATCTTTCGATGATGCTGAAAAATTTACCCTTTCCGAAATTGCTTTGGCTGATTTTTTTCCGGTTATGTTTAGACGGAATTGCCGGGATTTATTTCGGGTTTAAAAACGGTTTCCCTCATTTATGGGCAGTTGTAAAAGCACATTTCGGATTTTATTCCCAAATTCCGGGAACTTTGAAACGCCGTCAAAAAAATCAGATTAAAAATTATGATCAGGAAAAATGGCTGGTTTTCAGGCATTTTATTTAATGATTTAGAACTGAATTTTCTCATAAAAACAACCGAGATTATATTTTGAATTTCGCTTTATCAATTCACATAGTATTATTAAATTTGCTTTCAATAAAAAGGAGCAATGAGCATTTTCAACAATACCCAACTTGCATTCGCCGATAAATCCGATGCACAACTCAGAAAAGCATTCTGGATGTTCAAACTGATTGAACAACCTGCTTTAACCAAAATAGGCAGCAATATTTTAAACTTTACCGTTCACAACAATTTTCCTTTCGCCGGAAATATTGTGAAAGCAACTTTGTTTGAGCAGTTTTGCGGTGGTGAAACCCGCGAAGAAAGTATGAAAGTAGTAAAACAAATGTTCAAACGAGGCGTTGGAAGCATTTTCGATTATTCTATCGAAGGAAAGGAAGAAGAAACTACTTTCGATGCGGTTTGCAAAGAAATTAAAGATATTGTTCGTTTTTCTTTGGGAAATCCTGCGATTCCTTTTATTGTTTTTAAACCGACTGCTTTCGGGAGAATTGATATTTATGAAGAAGTAGGAAAAGGTATGGAACTCACTTCAAGCCAGAAAGAAGAATGGAATAGAGTAGTACAACGATTTGATGAAGTTTGCAAATTATGTTTTGAAAACGACAAAAAAGTAATGATTGATGCCGAAGAAACTTGGATGCAAGATTCTGCAGATTCTTTGGTGGAAGAAATGATGGAAAAATACAACAAAGAAAAACCCATCGTTTGGAACACTGTACAAATGTACCGAACCGGAAGATTGGAATATATGCAGGAAAATCTGAACCGTGCGAAAGAAAAAGGATATTTTATCGGTTACAAAATCGTTCGCGGAGCTTATATGGAAAAGGAAAGAGAACGAGCCGAAGAAAAAAAATATCCTGATCCGATTCAGCCGACCAAAGAAGCATCGGATATTAATTATAACGCAGGAATTGATTTTGTGATGGAAAATCTCGACAGCGTTTCCGCATTTTTCGGAACGCACAACGAAAAATCTACCGAACTCGTGATGGATAAAATGAAAACCAAAGGTTTGGAAAACGGCGACAACCGTATTTATTTCGGACAGCTTTACGGAATGAGCGACAATATCACGTATTTCCTCGCCGATAAAAAATACAATGTTGCGAAATATCTTCCTTACGGTCCCGTAAAAGACGTGGTTCCGTATCTCACGAGAAGAGCACAGGAAAATACTTCCGTTGCAGGACAAACCGGACGAGAATTGGGTTTGATTGAGAAAGAAATGAAACGCAGAAAAAATTCGTAAATTCGTATAGATTTTAATTCACGAAAAAATGGAAACACCAATTATAGTACAACCCAGAAATAGAAAAGAAGCAACCGTACTGAAAAAAGTTTTGAAAGCTTTGGATGCATCTTTCACTTTAAAAAATGAAGCAAAAGAAAGTTTGAGTCCAAGCAATGATTCTTACTATGATATTCCTGAAAATGTAGCAGAATTGGAAAGAAGATTAGCGGAAAAAGACACCAATGAAAATAAAGTAATACTGAAAACTAAGAAAGATATAAAGGATTTTTTGGGATTATGAACTATATTTTAGTTTTTAGGAAACGTGCAAATGAAGATATTGATTTTTTGAAAAAATCGGGAAATAAGATTTTACTGAAAAAAATCGAAATACTTTTACTGGAAATCCAAGAAAATCCCTATTTCGGAACAGGAAAACCGGAACGCCTGAAATACAAAGAAGGCAATATTTGGTCACGAAGAATCGACAGCAAAAACAGAATGATTTACAGCGTGGAAGAAGACATCATAACTGTCGAAATTATTTCTGCAAAAGGACATTATGATGATAAATAATTAGAGATTATTCATCAAAAGTGCGTTCCGTAGGAACGCTATTTTTTCAAAAAACACAAAAATCCTCAAACTCCCAAACTTGAAATACGCCCAAATCATTCTTCCGTTAAATTTAAAAGGAACTTTCACCTACAAAGTTCCCGATGATTTGTCGGAAAAAATCGAAGTGGGAATGAGAGTTTTAGTACAATTTCGGGGAAAGAAAATCTACACCGGAATTGTTTTTGAAATCCACGAAAACGAACCGGAAACTTTTATACCGAAAGAAATCATCAATATTTTAGATGATTTTCCGATTTTGCCGAATGAGCAAATCCGTTTCTGGAATTGGCTTTCCGAATATTACCTATGCAATTTGGGCGAAATTTACCGTTTTGCATTTCCGTCTTCTTTGAAATTGGAAAGCGAAACTTATTTAAAGTTAAAACCAAATGTTGTCATAGATTTTGAAAATCTGGATGTGAACGAAATGTATCTCATTCAGGCATTGGAAGTTCGGCAACTCATCAATTTAACGGAGATTGAAGCATTTATCCCGAAAAAGGAAATCGTGAAAACCATCAATTCTTTAATCGATTTGCAATACCTTGAAATTGATGAAAAAATTGCGGAAAAATACAAAACGAAAGAAGTTGCTTATTTAAAAATTAACAATGAAAAATTAGCAGATAATAATTTGCCGGAAATCCTTTTGGAACTGAAACGTTCGCCGAAACAACAGGAGCTTTTTCTTTTAATCCTCGAAAAGCAAACGGAAAATCCCGAAAATCCGATTAAGAAATCCGCAATTTTCGATGAAGGAAATTTTGCACATTCACAATTAAAATCTTTAATAGAGAAAAATTTAGTTCAGGAATATTTTCTGCAAAAAGACCGCATAGAAACTTATGGCGGCGAAATTGAAGATTTGGAAAAACTCACAGAATCACAAATTCAGGCAAAAAAAGAAATTGACGAAGCCTTTTCCGAAAATAAAAATGTGCTGCTTCACGGCGTAACTTCTTCGGGAAAAACACATATTTATTTGGAGAAAATAGAGGAAACTGTTTCGGGAGGAAAAAACGTTTTGTTCCTGCTTCCCGAAATTTCACTGACCAAACAAATCGTTCAGCGATTAGAAAAAAAATACGGAAAACAACTCGGTTTTTATCATCAGAAACTTACCGATTTTGAAAGAGTGGAAGTTTGGCGGAAAGTTCGGAATAATGAACTGAAAATATTGATAGGAACAAGAAATTCTTTGTTTCTTCCTTTTCAGAATTTGGGATTAATCGTGGTGGATGAAGAACACGATTCTGCATACAAACCGAGAGAAGTTTCGCCGTTTTTCAATGCCAAAGATTCCGCACAGATTTTGGCGAAAATATACGGAGCAAAAGTAATTCTGGGTTCTGCAACTCCTTCGGTGGAATCTTATTATTCTGCGAAAAACGAGAAGCTGAAATATGTTTTTTTGGGAGAAAGATTCGGAAAGGTAAAATTGCCTGATTTTGAGTTGATTAACTTTAAAGAAGAACAGGATTCCAAAAAAATTACCGGTAATTTTTCTTTAAAATTAATTGATGAAATCCGCAAAGAACTCGACCGGAAAAAGCAGACAATGATTCTTCACAACCGGCGTGGTTATGCGAATGTAGTGGAATGCGAAACTTGCGGTTATGTGAATTATTGCAGTAATTGCGATGTGGTAATGACGTATCATAAATTTTCAAATGAAATGAAATGCCACTATTGCGGACAAAAAGCATCAAAACCGAAAATCTGCCCGAAATGTCATTCCGAAAATCTGAACGAACGTGGAGTTGGAGTGGAGCAGATTCACGAAGAAATTTCAAAGATTTTTCCCGATGCAGAAGTCGATAGAATGGATGTAGATTCGATGAGGAAAAAATTTGCCTACGAAAAACTGTACGAAAAAATCGAAGAAGGAGAAACCGATATTGTGGTAGGAACACAGATGATTTCCAAAGGTTTGGATTTCGATAATATCGAATTGGTCGCAATTCCGAAAGCGGACTCCTTATTATATGTTCAGGATTTTCGGGCGGAAGAAAGAGCGTTTCAATTGATTACCCAAGTTTCGGGAAGAGCCGGAAGAATTTCGGGAGAAGGAAAAGTTTTAATTCAAACCTATAATCCACATCATTCTGTTTTTCAGTTGATTAAAGAAAATGATTCGGCGAAAATTTATAAACATTTTCTGGAGGAAAGAAAGAAGTTTCTTTATCCGCCTTTTGTGAAATTGATGATGATTGAATTGAAACACAGAAAGGAAGATAAAGTGAACAGAGCTTCGCAGTTTTTAGGTTCGGTTTTACGAAAATATTTACCGGAAGAATGTATTTTCGGACCTGAAAAATCACCTATCGGAAAACTGAATTTATTGTATCAATATCAGATTTTACTCAAGCTCCCGAAAGGAAAAAGCTACGCAGAATACAAAAAATTGGTTCTGAAAAGTTTGGAAGAATTTGATGAAATTACTGCTTATCAATCTGTTAAAAAGATGATTTTTGTTGATTTTTAACAAACTTTAACACAATTTACAAGGTTTTATCAGCATTAAAGCACGGTCATTCGACAATAATTTATATTTTTGAACGTTCGATTTATGTTTCGTATTTCATAATACCGAATATTCAAAAAAGAGTTCAGCGATAATCAAATAATAAAATTAAATGATTAGACTTAAAAATATATTTGTTTCGACTGCGATTGCAGTTTCTGCAATGTCTTTCGGACAAGGAACTTTCGCCTCATCAAATTATCCTTTATCTTCCGAAAATCATCCGCTAAATTTAAGTAAAGAAACAACTTCCGAAAAGATTCTTACTGCAAAAGAAATGTTGGATATCAACATCAGTTCTATGATGAATGATCCGGTTCTTCGCAATGCGAATTGGGGATTTGTAGTTTATGATCCTGAAACCAAAGAAATAATCAGTTCTTATAATGAGAACGCTTCATTAGTTCCGGCTTCAACTACGAAATTGCTTACCACAGAAACTGCGATGAATCTTTTGGGAGAAAATTTCCGGTGGATTACCCAGCTTGAACATTCCGGAGAAATCGACGAAAACGGAATCCTGAACGGAAATCTCTATATCATCGGAAGCGGAGATCCTTCTTTGGGAACCAGAAAAGCCGGTGCAGCTTCTTACGGAGAAATCGTTTCGGATTTTATCAGCGGAATAAAAAATCAGGGAATAAAAAAAATAAACGGAGATATTATAATTCAATCCGCCGTTTTCAAAGAAAATAAAATGGCAAAACTGCCGGAAAATATCGTGTGGCTCGAAAACAATAATTATTATTTACCGGTAGGAAGTACAAGAGAAATAAATCCTGCAAACGAAAAATTGATTGTAAAAAACAATCCTTTCAGCACCGATAAAAGATATTTCTACATTTCTCCTTATATAAAACAAATCGTATATGCCGAAAAGTTTGAAGGAAATCCGCTTTTAACCAAACTTCCCGATGCTCCTGCTTTTCTTGCAAATACGATGAGAACAACGATGCTGAAAAGCGGTTTGCCGATTACCGGAAAAGTACACAGCGTGATGATTGATCGTGAACCGGAAAGCAGAAAATTAATTACCGCTTATCAATCTCCTACACTTTCGGAAATCGTTTTTTATACCAATCAGCACAGCGATAATGCTTTATCAGAAACAACATTGAAGATGATTGGTTTTCAGAAAAACGGAAATGAAACTCCCGAATCGGGAAGAAATGCAGTAACCGAACATTTGCAGGAAATAGATTTCGATATTTCGGGATTAAGCTATATGGACGGAAGCGGACTTTCGAGAAGTAATCTGGTAACACCGATTTCGCAGGTAAAATTTTTAACTTCATTAATGAACGAAAAATATTACAAAACTTATTTGGAATCTTTACCGATTGCAGGACAAACCGGAACTTTGAAAAAATCCTTTGCAGGAAGCGGTTACGGACAAATATTTGCAAAAACCGGAACTTTGAATAAAGTAAAAACTTTGGCAGGTTATATGAAAACCAATACAGGAAAAACTTTGACATTTTCCTTATTGATTAATAATTATGCAGGTTCCGTAGATCAGGTAAAACGTAAGATGGAACAAATTTTGGCACCCGCTCTGAATCTGTAAATTTTATATATGAAAATGTAACCTTTTAATTTTTATTGAAAGGTTTTTTTTAACTTTACCTCAAAATAATTTCTTAAAAATGAACAAATTTTACACCATCATTCTTGTATTGGTTTTCGCAAATCTTTTTGCCCAGAACGAAGAAGCAGAAAGAAAAAGTATGATTCGGGGAGAACTCCAATCTTACGCAAAAAAAATGATTAACTACAATGTAAATCCGAATACTTTAAATTACGATTTAAAATACCAAAGATTAGAACTGGAACTGGATCCGGCGGTACATTTTGTGAGCGGAACCGTTACAAGCCATTTTGTACCGAACCAAAATATTTCGAGTATTTATTTTGATTTGTCGGATGCACTTACTGTTTCCGAAGTGAAATATCACGGAAGCAACCTGAATTTTACACAGCTCGGTACAAAAGAACTCAAGATAGATTTTGCTGAAAATATTCCTGCTTCCACATTGGATTCTTTATCAATTAAATATTCCGGAGCTCCCGATACTTCAGGAAGTGCAGGAGATGCTTTTACCATCTATACACAGGGAGGAACTCCTACTTTGTTTACCCTTTCCGAACCATACGGAGCACAGGAATGGTTTCCCACAAAACAAAGTATGAACGATAAAATAGAAAAAGTGGATATGAAAATTACCACTCCTTCGCAATACAATGTCGCATCCAACGGAAAATTATTTTCGGAAACTATTTTACCAAGTGGAAAAAAATTGACATTCTGGCAAACAAAATATCCGATTCCTGCTTATTTAATTGCTTTGGGAATTACGAATTATGTAAAACTGAATGATACGATGGGAACTCCTCCGTTTCCGTTTGTAAATTATCTGTATCCTGCAACAGCAAATAACTCTACGGTAATTTCCAATATCAACTGGACAAAAAATATTATGGACGTTTTCGAAGAATATTTCGGAGCATATCCGTACAGAGATGAAAAATACGGACATATGGAATTCAGTTGGGGAGGAGGAATGGAACATTCTACAATGTCTTCTATGGGAAGTTGGGGAAGAGGAATTATTGCTCACGAACTTGCCCATCAATGGTTTGGCGATAAAGTAACTTGCGGAGCGTGGAATGACATTTGGCTGAATGAGGGATTTGCAACTTT
>CAYSQR010000046.1:0-3105 GCA_964433195.1 uncultured Kaistella sp.
GACAACTGGAACAGGTAGGACTGAAAATAGGAGATACCATTTACGAACCGAGTATCCAGAGAGATGCGGTTCTCAGAATGTTGTATAATGGTTCTGTGTTGAAACCGGGTTCGCTTTTACCGAGATTTTCCACCATAGATGTTGTCATCGGTTCCGGTCCGAAAAGAGATATTTCCGTTCCGAATTTAGTGGGTCTTACTGTGCAGCAAGCGAAAGCAATCATCTCGCAAAATCTGTTTGAAATTGGTTTGGTAGAACACGAAGACGGAGAAAGAAACGAATCGGATATTGTATATTATCAAGATCCCGCTTCGTTTGATGTAAGAGATCAGGGAATGCAAATCGACATTTGGGCAAGTAAAAAAACACCCGCAGAAATGGGTGCGAAAATTTCTCAACTGAATTCTATTTACAGAATTAAACTTGATACGACAATTCCGCCACCGAATTATCATCAATCGCAGATTCCGAAAGAACCTGTACCAAAGAATACTACTCCAAAAACGGAAATACAAAATACCGAAAAACCGAAAGCAGAGGAGAAGCCGAAGACAAAAAAAATTGTTGAATAACTAATAAAAGAATAAGAGAGCTTCAGCGGAAAAAGCTGGAGCTTTATCTTTAAAATAAGATGACCGAAAACGGCGAAGAATTTTTAGATCAGGAACTGTTGAATCAGGAATCGAATGATGCCGAATCCGCCGGACTTTATGAGCATCTCAATCTTAAAGTCGATAAAAAACAGGAACCTTTAAGGATTGATAAGTTTCTGTTGATTTTCAGACAAAATTCGTCCCGGAATAAAATCTCGCAAACGTGTCGTGCAGGAAATGTAGTGGTAAACGGAAAACCGGTAAAACAAAACTATCGGGTAAAACCGGGCGATGAAATTTCGGTGCTTTTGGCACATCCGCCGAGAGAAAATGTAATCATTCCACAAGATATTCCGCTCAATATCGTTTATGAAGATGATGATTTGGTGGTAGTAGATAAAGAACCCGGAATGGTTGTACATCCCGGTCACGGTAATTATGACGGAACTTTGGTAAATGCACTTGCTTATCATTTCGAGAAAAATAATGAAAAATCGGATTTGGACAGGGTAGGTTTGGTTCACAGGATTGATAAAGATACTTCGGGACTTTTGGTCATTGCCAAGAACGAATATGCTTTGAGCTTTTTGGCAAAACAATTTTTCGAGCGAACTACGAAACGGTTGTATTGGGGATTTGTTTGGGGAAATATAGCAGAAGATGAAGGAACAATTCGCGGGAATATCGGGCGACATCTGAAAAACCGGATGCAAATGGCAGTTTTCGAAGACGGAAGTTTCGGAAAACACGCAGTAACTCATTATAAAGTAATTGAAAGATTCAGATATATGACTTGGGTAGAATGTAAGCTGGAAACGGGAAGAACCCACCAAATCCGTGCACATTTCAAGTACATCGGTCATACTTTATTTAATGATGAAAGGTATGAAGGACACCAAATTTTAAAGGGAATAAATCTGCCGAAATACAAGCAGTTTATAAAAAATGTTTTTGAAGTTTTGCCGCGTCACGCACTTCACGCACATACGCTTGGTTTTGTTCATCCAACGACGAAAAAAGAAATGTATTTTGAAAGTCCAATGCCGAAAGATATGGATGAAGCCATAAAAAAATGGAGAAAATATTTAGAATGAGAATTGCCGAAAAAGTTTTTTATATTTGCTCAATTTTTGTGCACAACTATATTATGAGAAAAATATATACGCTGTTTTTCGTTTTGACTGTTTTTGGATTAATAAAAAGTCAGGAAACACTGCCATATTACCAGCAATATCTCCTTGAAGGGGACTTTCTTCTGAATCCTGCTCTCTACGGAAAAACAGATAATGTGGTGCTGAATCTGAATTATCAGAAACAATTTTCAAAATTTGACCAGTCTCCGAATGTACAATCCATAGGAATGCACGCAAATGCTTTCGACAGAGTAGGAGCAGGAATGTCATTTTTCCGGGATCAGAACGGGCCTATTTCTTCCAACGGACTTTCTGCGGGTTTTTCTTATTTCATTCCCATTGATGACGACGGAGAAAGAAAAAACCAATTTTCTTTCGGGACGAGTGCAAGTTTCTATAATATGAGTTTCGATTATGCGGCTTTGAAACCTGTTGATGCAGGAGATGACCTTTTGAGTCCGGATAACAGCAGTATGTTTCTGGTATATGCAAATTTTGGTTTAGCCGTTACTTACAGGAATTTTTTCGCAGGAGTTTCGGTCAATGATATTGCATTGACAAACGATATTCCCATTGTAAGCGGAATAGAACCGGAACCTACGAAACTTCTCGTAAATCTGGGATATAATTATTTTGTTACGGAGCAGATTTACGTAACACCTTCGGTAATGGTAAATTTCAATACCAATTCCTCCAAAATGATTGATGCCAATTTGATGGCGACACTTCTTGGCGAGAAAAGTTCTTTTTCCGGCGGAGTGAGTTTCAGAACAGCAACTAACCAGTTTGGGTCGCAGAATCTCGGTCTTTCTCCGATAATAAAAGCAACGGTAAATAATTTCTTTTTCGGGGCGAGTTACAATTTCGGAGTTTCGGATATTCAGCAATATGCAGGAAGCAGTTTTATGCTGAGTATCGGTTACAATTTCGAAAATTTTATCAACACACGAGGTTACAGATACAGATAGATGTTGGAAGTCTGAAATTCGATGTCCGAAGATGAAATTTTAATAATGATAAAATCCGGAATTCTGAACACCGAATTTTGAATCCGAAATCTTTAAAACTTCCATCTTCCAGCAAAATTTACAATGATTTACCTTCACATCCCTTTCTGCAAACAGAAATGCAGCTACTGTAACTTTCATTTTTCCACGTCTTTGAATTTTAAGGAAGAAATGATTTCGGCGATGAAGAAAGAGATTTCTTTAAGGAAAAACGAGCTTGAAAACAAAACTTTGAAATCCCTTTATTTCGGTGGAGGAACTCCTTCAATTCTTGAAGTTGATGAACTGAAATCTATTATTGATGAAGTTTTAAAATACTTTTCATTTGATTCTGAAATCGAAATTACCCTTGAAGCCAATCCCGATGATTTG
>CAYSQR010000046.1:3115-12995 GCA_964433195.1 uncultured Kaistella sp.
AAATGATGAACCGTGCTCATAATTCAGTTGAAGCAGAGGATTCTATCAAACGTTCGCAGGATTTCGGTTTTGAAAATATCAGCATTGATTTGATTTACGGTTCGCCGACTTCTAATCTCGAAATTTGGAAAGAAAATTTGAATAAAACCATCGAACTTCAAGTTCCGCATATTTCTTCTTATGCTTTGACAGTAGAACCAAAAACCGCTCTGAATCAATGGATTAAGCAAAACAAAATTCAGCCGCCGGAAGAAACGGAACAAAACAAAGAGTTTTATTATATGTCCGGTTTTCTGAAAGACAACGGTTTCGAGCATTACGAAATTTCCAATTTCGGGAAACCCGGTTTTCATTCCAAACACAATTCAGCTTATTGGAAATACTGTGAATATTTAGGAATCGGTCCATCTGCACATTCCTATAACGGAAGAAACGAAAGAAGCTGGAATATTGCGAATAACAAATTGTATATCAATTCATTAAATAAAAATATATTACCGAAAGAAACTGAGATTCTTTCTGAAAAAGAACAGTTCAACGAAATGCTGATGATTGGTTTAAGGACAATTTGGGGAATTGATTTATCTTCATTAAATGAAAAATTCAGTGAAGAGATTTTAGAAATCTTCAATAAATCAATTCAGAAAAAATTAGAAAACGGAATTTTAACCATCGAAAGCAATCATCTGAAAATCCCCGAAAAACACTGGTTTTTAGCCGATGGAATCGCTTCGGATTTGTTTATCATTTAACAGAAAATTTACGAATTGAAAAACTTCCAATTCCCATCTTCCAACTTCCAGCCAAAAAAACTATTTTTGTAAAAATTTCATTCACTTGAAAAAGAAAAAACAGGATTTCAGCCATCTTTCCGCAAAACAGCCGATTGGAATTTTCGATTCCGGAGTTGGCGGTTTAACGGTGGCAAAAGAAATCAAAAGATTGCTTCCTCACGAAGATCTCATTTATTTCGGCGACACGAAACATCTTCCGTATGGCGAAAAATCGAGGGAAGCGATTGTAGGATATTCCACAAAAATTACCGGTTTTTTGCTCGAAAAAAATTGCAAAGCAATTGTGATTGCCTGCAATTCCGCTACTGCAAATGCACTGAAAGAAGTTCTGGAACTGGTCTCCGAAAAAGTTCCTGTTATCGACGTGATCAATCCTGTTGCGGAAAAAGTGTCTTACGAAATTCATAACAACGTGGGAGTAATTGCCACGAAAGCAACGGTAAATTCAGGGCTTTACAAAAAAAGCATCAGAAAGCACAACAAATTTATCAAGGTAGATGAATTGGCAACTCCGCTTTTGGTTCCTGCGATTGAGGAAGGTTTTAAAAATCATCCGATTACGCACGCAATTATTTATAATTACCTGAGTAACAGTAAATTGAAAAATATTGAAACACTGATTCTCGGTTGCACACATTATCCTTTGCTGATGGATGAAATCAGGCAGTATTACGGAAACCGTGTCCGTATCATCGATTCGCCGAATATCGTTGCAAACCAGCTGAAAATAATTCTGGAAAAACATCATCTTCTGAATGAAAATAATCCCAATCCGAATTATCATTTTTACCTTTCGGATTTAACCAAAAATTTCGAGAAAATCTCAAAAAAAATCTTCGGAAAATCAATTGATTTGGAATTAAAGGTATTGTAGTTTTTACAGATTTAGCAGATGAAAAAAGTGGGCAAATCTGCAATATTTGCTGAATCTGCGAGAATAAATTATTATCCGAAGAAAGAAAAACTCACGTTTCCGTATTTTCTGGTGTCTAAAAGATTCGGGTGTTGCAGTTTCATCCGGCTTTGATGTTCCAGAATGAAGATTCCGTTTTCTTTCAGAAAATTATGATTTAAAACTAAGGAAATCAATTCGTTGTATTTTTTTTCTTCGGTTTCAAATGGCGGATCTGCGATTATAATTTCAAAAGTTTTGCGGTTTCGGTTTTTCTTTAAATATTCAAAAACATCGGCTCTCTGTACATTGATTTGCAACGCCATTTCCAATTCAGAAGTGGTGGAATTAATGAATGCCGAATGTTTCGGATTCATCTCCACTGAAGTCACATCATTGCAGCCTCTCGATGCAAACTCCAGCGAAATAGACCCGATTCCGGCAAACAAATCCAACACGGAAACCGAGGCGTAATCGAACCGGAAACGGTTTTCAATAATGCTGAAAAGTGCTTCTTTTGCAAAATCCGTTGTAGGTCTTACTTCAAAGTTTTTCGGGGCAGAAATTCTTTTGGATTTCCATTTTCCGCTTATAATTCTGTACATAATTGTGGGGTGTTGGATGTTTGATGTTGGATGTTTAGGAAAGTTTGTTTCTGAAAGCTATAATGTGATTCATTAATCTAAAAGATTCGTTGTACAGTTTATTAAAAGTTTCTTCATTGATGTAATGTCGGTATTTTGCTTTGTAAAGACAAGTAACTATTTCTGAAATGGAGCGGATTGAATACCCTAAAAACCTTTTAAATTCAGATTACTTTGCAGAATACAACCCTCGGAAATGTTCAATGCAACAGAATCAACAGCTCTTCTTATTTGAGAAGTGAGATTAAAGATTTCTTCTTTTGGAAATTCTTTTGAAATATTAAAAATTTCTTCCCCAAAAGTCATTGAATCCTGCCAAATAATCAATTTTTCAAATTTAAAACTCATACCAACAATTTTTTACGAATCTTTTTTAAATATACCAATCTTCATCCAACATCCAACATCCATCATCCAACATCCATCATCGAACATCCAACACCCATCATCAAACATCCAACATCTATCATCGAACATCCATCATCCATCATCCATCATCCATCATCCATCATCAAACACCCATCATCCAACAAAAACAAAATTCTTTTTGTGCAAATTATCGAAAACAATTTTCAGGTTCTTCACGAATTTTTGCAATTCTGAGATAAAGGTTTCGTTTTCGGTAGTTTCTCCGTAAACGAAAAATGTGGTTTCATCAATTCCGAAATCTATTTTGCTTAAAGTAAACATTACGAAATACAGAAAATCCACTTCCGAATTTACATCGAGATTGTTGTAAAGAATGAGATTTTTATGGTTCAAAGCAAAAAATTCGCATTGGTTGTGATACAGATTGATGTGGATTTCTTTCTGGTTTTTCGCATTGATTGCGTTCAGAAATTTTTCTCCCGAAAAATTGAAGTTGGTCGGAAGTTTCAGCGATTTTATTTTCAGGTAAAAATCTTTCGGAAAAGTATAATAAAACTGAACCCCGAATTTTTTATTCACAGAAAGCATCAGTTCCTCGGTTTCCTTATCTACAGGTGCATTGAAGCCGATTAAATCATATCCCAAATCGTGTCGGGAAAATCCTTCAGGCATTAAAGTAAAATGATTGAGAGCCGAAATCACGGCAATTTCTTTGAGGTTTTTCTTTGCCAGAACTTCATCGAGTTTTTGGGAAATAAAACCTTGCGGAGTTTCTTCGTTTACAAAAAAAGATTGTTCTTCCAAAACTTTTTTGTTTTTGGAAATTTGGTATTGTAAACCATCTTTTGTGAAAAGAAGAGAGAGTTTATGCATAATTTTTTATCGACAGCAAATTTAATTAAAAAAATGCAATCTGCTTTAATAAGAATTTACAAGAAGTATGAGTAGAATCACAAAGAATGTAATTAAAAATAATTATTTTTACCAAAAATTATTTGAAATGAAACAGCTAACTTTATTATTCCTTTTTATGGGAATTTCAGTTTTTTCACAGCAATCCAAAAAGGAAGTTCAGGTGGTGGAAGCATCTTGCGGACAATGCCAATTCAAAATGAAAGGCAAAAAAGGATGTGATTTGGCGGTAAGAATCGACGGGAAATCTTACTTTGTAGAAGGAACAAACATCAATGATCACGGCGATGCACATTCCAAAGAAGGTTTTTGCAATGCAGTTCGGAAAGCCGAAGTTTCGGGCGAAATTAAAGATGATAAATTTGTAGCTTCATCGTTCAAACTGCTTCCGAACGAGAAAATTAAGAATTAAGAGTCTGTTTAAATTTCATCAAAATTATTTTTCCCGAATCTTCCTTCGACTTCGCTCAGGATGACAGGGAGTAATTTTGATGAAATTTTCAAGGAATTTTTCCGCCCTTTAGGGATGGGGAAAGAAAAATTCGTTGAAAATTTAAGTTCTGAATGAAATTTAAACATTTAAAAATTACGAATTAACATCCAACACCAAACATCCATCATTTAAAATCCACCAAGACTGAACCGGAAGAATGGTAGAAAATATTTTCGGCTTCAAACTCGATATTGGTTTGTCCCGAAAGATAATCGTGAACCATTTTCTGCAAAACTCCGTCGCCGATTCCGTGAATGATTTCGAGCTTTTTCAGATTATTTTTTCTACAGAAATCCATAGTTTCCATTAATTTTTCTTTCTGCATAAAAAGCCGTTCAAAAGCATCGTAATCACTTGGATTTTTTACCAGATTTTCAAAATGCAGATCTAAAACAAGGTGTTTTTTGTTGTGCTTTTTAGAAGACGGTTTCGGTATTTCGGGTTTTTGAATGGGTTTTAAGTTTTCATAAATCGAAGGATTCTGTAAAACCAGTTTCTCTTTTTTGAACTGATGAATAAAACCATATTCATCTTTGAAAACCACCGTTTTGTCTTTCACGGAAGTTACAATTCCTTTCAAATCCTCATCAATTACCGAAACTTTATCACCGATTTTCATTTTTAAATAAAATTTTAAAGATGTAAATTTAAACAGTTTCTCAGTTTCCGAAAAAAAATATTTCTTAAATTTGGAAACTTAATAATTACCTTTAAAAATCTAAGAGTTTGTTTAAAAAAATATTTAAAGCTTTATTTTTCTCGCAGATGATACAAATGATACAGATTAATATTAAAAAATCTGTGTAATCAGCCAAATTAGTGAGAACTTATGAGAAATTCAAAAACGAAAGATATTTTTACTTTAAACCATTTTGATATAAAAAAATAATTCATAACCAACGATATAAAAATATGAAACCATAGGTTACATAATTCCTTTAAAAATTAATAAATATAAAAATATGAAAGTTACCGTAGTAGGAGCAGGAGCAGTAGGTGCAAGTTGTGCCGAATACATCGCGAAGAAAAATTTCGCATCAGAAGTTGTTTTAGTAGATATCAAAGAAGGTTTTGCCGAAGGTAAAGCGATGGATTTGATGCAGACCGCTTCATTAAATGGTTTTGATACCAAAATTACCGGAACAACAGGAGATTATTCCAAAACAGCAGGTTCTAAAGTTGCCGTTATCACTTCCGGAATCCCGAGAAAACCAGGAATGACCCGTGAAGAACTCATCGGAATCAATGCCGGAATCGTGAAAGAGGTTACTGCAAATCTCGTAAAACATTCTCCGGATGTCATCATCATCGTGGTTTCTAATCCGATGGATACGATGGCTTATCTGGTTCATAAAACTTCAGGACTTCCGAAAGAAAGAATTATCGGAATGGGAGGAGCTTTGGATTCCGCACGTTTCAAATACAGATTAGCCGAAGCTTTGGATTGCCCGATTTCTGATGTGGACGGAATGGTAATTGCTGCACACAGCGATACAGGAATGGTTCCTTTGATGAGCAAAGCAACAAGAAACGGCGTTCCTGTTTCTGAATTTTTAAATGAAGAAAAACAAAACTACGTTATTGAAGAAACCAAAGTTGGCGGTGCAACTTTAACAAAATTATTAGGAACTTCCGCTTGGTATGCACCGGGAGCAGCAGTTTCGGTTTTGGTTCAGTCGATTGTTTGCGACCAAAAAAAAATGATTCCTTGCTCATTAATGCTCAACGGCGAATACGGACAAAGCGATATTTGTTTGGGAGTTCCTGCAATTATCGGGAAAAACGGAGTAGAGAAAATTGTTGATATTTCCTTAACCGATGCAGAAAAAGAAAAATTCGCAACCGCTGCAAATGCAGTAAGAGAAGTAAATGGGGATTTAGGATTTTAAATTACAGAGATTTAATTTCTGAAGAAGAAAAACTTTCAACGTTTTCGCTGAAAGTTTTTTTTATTTGTAAGATCAAAAAAAAATATGTAAAAAAACGACTGCACTTTTTGCAGTCGTTTTTTTATTGTTTGAAATCTACGTTATTATTTTTTAATAACTTTCTTGCTTTCAGTCGTTCCATCTGCATATTTAATGCTTACGATGTAAGAACCTTTTGCAAGTTTTCCTACGTTAATAGCATTTTCTGTAGAAGTTTTCACTACTTTTCCAGAAGCATCGAAAATTGAAACCTGAGCGATTCTGCTGTCAGAAACTATATTAATAACATCTGTTGCAGGGTTTGGATAGATATTCAATTTTGATTTAGCAGAAACATTTGTAGTTGCTAAGAAAGGATCTACGTTTGTTGCACTTACCGTAATGTTATCAAAACCACACGTTGAAATACCGGCAAGTAATACGTCATATTCTGTCGGCTCCAAAAATGGTGTTCCATAAAAAACAAATGGTTCGTTATTGTTTAATTGTATTTTTGTTTCTCCTGTTTCCTGATCATAAGCCGCTTTAATATGGTACCAAGTATTAGCTGTTGCTGCCTCATCTAAAATCTCAAACCCAAATTCATCAGCGATATATATTATACCATCTTCCGGATCCCAACCAATTTCCATTACAAGTGCAAAATCGGCATCAGCATCATATATTTGGGTAACTCCGTACCCGGTGTTTGCTGGTGCTCCGGTAAGATAATCAAATTCCAATAAAAATATTTTATTGTCACTGTTTTTTGTTGCCCAATCTGTATCGTGGTAATGCCACACTCCATCATTAGCTCCTGTACTTGCTAACTTAAATGATTTTCCGTGTTCAGCATCAGTATTCGCCACCTGTGTCCAATTGGCAGTTCCACCGCCATCTCTTGCCCAACCTCCTTGAGATCCGAGATTTCCGGTGTTATAGGACTCGAAATTGTCGCTCCATAAAGATTGAGAATAAGCACTCACTGCCATTACGGCACACAATGTAAAAGATAAAACTTTTTTCATAATATTAAAATTTAAAAATTAGTTTTACAAAGATAAATATTTTTAATTAAATATGGCAAAAAAAACTATACTTGTATTATAATCAGGTATTTATGTATTTTGTGATTAAAATATATTCCAAATACTGAAATTTGTTTAAATTTGTTTCAGAACTCATTTTCATCAGATTTTAGGAATATAGAAATTTTAGATTCTAAAAGTTCATAAACAAAAAGTAATGTCCGCAAACAAAACAAAACCTACAGAAATTTCGACGAAGAAAAGAAGAAGCTCATCGGAAATATCCAGAGAACACAGCAATTAGGAGCCGAAGCATTTGAAGGAAAAGAAAATATGAGTTTCGGGAAAATGACTGCAAAAGAATAGAATAATATGCTCGCAAAACATCTTAAATTATCATCTCTTACAATTCAGAGTGTAAACCCCTTTTTCCCATTTTTCAAATAAACTCCAAAAGTATGAAAAAAATACTGTTACTATTTACCTTGATCTCATCATTTGCATTTTCCCAAATGCCGGATATTTCAAAAGTATGGCTGAATAACGGAAATCTTTACACCGGAAAAATCGGGAATGGAAATGATATGGCTGTTCTGAAAATGAAATTCAATATCTCTGAACAGGACAGGAAAAACGATCAGGAATATTTCGTTTCGGGAACTTCCACGGTGCAGAATTTCGTTTCTAATTTTGAAGGTAAGATTAAAATCACCAAATACAAAGACGGTAAAGAGAGCAAGGTTTTCGGAGAATATATGTTTGCCGAAGAGTTGAAAGGAAAACATTCGGGGCTGTTCAAAGGTAATTTTGTTTATACCTTTATATGGAACAAAAAAACGGAAACCATAGAAAACCAAACCATAGAGTTTACCGGAAATTGGGAAAGCTATGACAAAACTCTGAATTATAAAACCCACTGGAAAAATCAATAAAAATGTCAGCAAACAAAACAATACCTACAGAAATTTCAGTAGAAGAATTCATCAGAAATTCAGACCCTAAAAAAATTGAGGATTCCTTTAAGCTCGTAGAAATAATGGAGAAACTTTCCGGAGAACCGGCAAAAATGTGGGGACCATCAATCATCGGTTTCGGAAATTACCATTACAAATACGAAAGCGGAAGAGAAGGCGATATGTGCAGAATCGGTTTCTCGCCGAGAAAATCTGCATTTTCACTTTACGTTTTACATTGCGATGGTTCGGAAAATCCGCTTGTTTCCCAACTCGGAAAAATAAAATTAGGACAAGGTTCTTGTATTTACTTTAAGAAACTGGATGATTTGAATCTGGGTGTTTTGGAACAGCTTATCAAAGAATCTTTAGAATTGACCGAAGAAAAATGGGGATGATTTATAATTAAAACACTAACCGATGAAACACCTCCGATTGGTAGAAATCATCCTCTACGTAAACGATCAACAAGCAAGTACGGAATTTTACACCAAAATTTTCCGGCAGAATCCCGACCTGAATGTTCCCGGAATGACCGAGTTTCATCTTTCGGAAAACTGCAAATTGGGATTAATGCCAAATAAAGGAATTGCCAAAATCCTTTCAGACAAAACGCCGCATCCGGATTTAGGAAACGGAATACCGAGATGCGAACTTTATCTTTATGTAGAAAATATCGAGCTTGAATTTGATAATGCTATAAAAAGCGGAGCAAAATTAATAAGTCCGGTTGAAGACCGAAATTGGGGCGATAAAGTTTGTTATTTTTCGGATATTGACGGACATATTATTGCGTTTGCGGAGAAAATCAATTAATACATTTATCAATTTGCAATTCAATCCACATTCTCCAAAACCACCGCATAACCTTGTCCTACACCGATGCACATTGTTGCTAAAGCATATTTTTTGCCGGTTTTTTTCAGCTCCAATGCAGCGGAATAGGTAATTCTTGTTCCGCTCATTCCGAGAGGATGACCGAGTGCAATTGCACCGCCGTTTACATTTACTCTTTCATCGTCATTGGCAATTCCGAGTTCCTTTAAACAGGCGATACTTTGTGCGGCAAAAGCTTCGTTCAATTCAATAATACCAATATCTTCCAAAGTTAATCCGGCTCTTTTCAAAGCGAGTTTTGTGGCTTCAACAGGACCTATTCCCATAATTCTTGGTTCGCAACCTGTAATAGCAGAACTCACGATTTTTGCCAAAGGTTTCAGTCCGTAATTTTTCACGGCATCGTCGGAAGCAATGATTACTGCAGCGGCTCCGTCATTCAGCCCCGAAGAATTTCCCGCAGTTACCGTTCCGTTTTCTTTTACGAAAGCAGGTTTCAGTTTCCCGAGAATTTCTAAAGTTGAATTGGGTTTAATAAATTCGTCTTGGTTAATGATGATTGCATCTCCTTTTCTCTGCGGAATCACAATCTCTGAAATTTCCTCCGCCAATCTATCGTTTTCCTGTGCTTTTTTGGCTTTCATTTGAGAATTTAAGGCAAACAAATCTTGTTCTTCACGAGAAATTTTATAAAGTTCTGCTAAATTTTCTGCGGTTTTTCCCATTGCTTCAGTACCATACATTTTCTCCATTTGCGGATTGATGAAACGCCACCCGAAACTGGAATCGTACATTTTCTGGTCGGTTGCAAAACCGTTTTCCGCTTTGGAAATAACGAAAGGTCCTCTCGACATTCCTTCCACACCACCGGAAATAAACAAATCTCCTTCGCCGGATTTTATCGCTCTCATTGCTTGTACAATCGCACTCATTCCCGATGCACAAAGACGGTTCACTGTTTCACCCGGAACATTGACAGGAAATCCTGCTAAAAGAAGAGCCATTCTCGCTACGTTTCTGTTGTCTTCTCCGGCTTGGTTTGCACAGCCGA
>CAYSQR010000047.1:0-5390 GCA_964433195.1 uncultured Kaistella sp.
ATCATAAAAGTTTCACATTAGAACACCTTAGATTGAAAATCAAAGATTTTCATCTTTGTGTTCTTTTTATTTTCACAGTTTCAAATTAAATCTTATGTGACTTATGTGTTTGATTTTAAAACTCTAAGAAATTCTTAACCATTAAAATACAGTTTTATAAAAACATTAAAACCCTGAAGGATTGTTTAAGATTCCTCTACTTCCCATTTCAGCTGTGATTTGTAGAGCGTTGCGTAATATCCGTTTTTATCGAGAAGTTCGAGATGTTTTCCTTCTTCCACAATTTTTCCACCGTCCATTACGATGATTTTATCGGCTTTTTCTATGGTTGAAAGCCGGTGTGCAATGATGATGGAAGTTCTGTTTTTTGTGATTTTTTCTGTGGCTCGCTGAATGAGCTTTTCGCTTTCGTGGTCGATGGAAGAAGTAGCTTCATCCAAAATCAGGATTTTCGGGTCGGAAAGATATGCCCTTAAAAACGACAATAATTGTCTTTGCCCCAAAGAAATCGACGAACCTCTTTCTCTCACTACATAATCATAACCTCCCGGAAGACTTTCGATGAAATCATCTACCTCGATGTCTTTTGCAATATTTTTTATTTTTTCTAAAGTAATGGTTTCGTCACCGAAAGAAAGATTTTCGTAAATACTTCCGTGAAACAAGAAAACATCCTGCAAAACAACACCGATGTGACTTCGAAGATTATAAAGTTCATAATCTTTCAAATCGACATCATCCAGCAAAATTTTCCCTGAATTAATATCATAAAGCCGTGTAATCAAACTGATAATCGTGGATTTACCTGCTCCTGTTGCTCCCACAATTGCAACCGTTTCTCCCGGATTTACTTTAAAGCTGATTCCTTTCAGAACTTCCTGCTTTTCGTCATAAGAAAAATGCACGTCTTTAAATTCAATTTTTCCGTCAAAATGATTTTTAATAATTTTCCCGTCATTCGCCAATGAAAAATCTTCGTCCATCACTCCCAAAACTCTTTCCGCACCTACAATTCCTCTTTGGATATTATTGAATCTGTCCGCAATTTGTCTTAACGGACGAATCAGCATCGAAATATACTGTATAAATGCAATCACCGCTCCTGCTTTTATGGTAATAAAACCACCGTAAAGAAGAATAAACCCGATAAACAGAGAAGAAATAAGCTCAACAACAGGAAAAAACAAAGAGAAAATAAAAACCGTTCTCAGCAAAGCCGATTTTAAAGTAACATTAATCTCGTCAAATTTTTTAAATTCCGCTTGTTGCCTGTTAAATACCTGAATCAGCGTCATTCCCGAAAGTCGTTCCTGAACAAATGAGTTTTGATTTGCAGTCCACGTTCTTTCATCACCGAATGCTTTTTTCAGTTTCTTTTGGAAAAATCTGGTAATCAAAACCATTAAAGGAAGAATGACCAAAGAAATGTAACTGAGATGTACATCTACCTGAAACATCATTACCAAAACAAAAACGATACGCAGAATATCTCCGAAAACCATCAGAAATCCGTCGGTATAAACGGTTGCAATGGTTTCCACATCGCCGACTGCTCTTGTTACCAATTGTCCGATTGCGGTTTTGTCGAAAAAAGAAGTACGGAAATAAATGAGTTTTCTGTAAAGTCGTTCCCGAATATCGCGAATTACATTTTGGGAAATAAAATTGGAAAAATAAACCAGAAAGAAATTCAGAATCGTTTCACCGAAAACCAAAGCTATCAAAATGTAGATATGCTTCATCATCAATGCTTTGTCTTTCAGCTGAATGATATCCGTATCCACAATCTGCATCGTAAGATATGGTCTGTAAGTGGAAATTACCGATAAAACAATGGAAATCGCCAAAGTTATCATAAACCACGACCGGAATTTCATCCCAATTCTGAAAAGCCGTTTGATAATATCCCAAGTATTCTGTTTCTTCATTCTTTTCTTAAAAACCGTTGCAAAAATACGGAATTTTGTGGGATGTTTTGAGAGTTTGAGAGTGGGTGAGTTTGAGAAAGTTACTTTTTATTGATGTAATGTGAGTTTGGTTTCATGGATATTGTTTCGTTTCTCTCGCTGATTTTTCTGATACCGCTGATTTTTAATGATGAAAATAAAAATTATATAAAAAACAAATCTTTTATCTGCGAAACGTAAATTTGATGAAGTGAAATCCGTTAAATCTGCGTGGAAAATTCTTATCCCGAACTCAGAATATAAATTTTTATTAGTCAGCAATCACTCTCCAATTCTCAAACCCTCGAACTCTCAAACAAACTCATAACCGATATCCACCAAAAACAAACCTTGAGCAGGAGCAGAAGTTCCGGCAGAATTTCGGTTTTTATCTTCGATGATTTTTCGTAAATCTTCCGGTTTCAGTTTACCATTCCCGATTTCAACCATCGTTCCCACAATTGCTCGAACCATATTTCTAAGAAATCTGTCGGCGGAAATGGTAAATTTCAATTCGGTTCCGTTTTGTTCCCAAAATGCTTTGTAAATTTTACAGAAGTTGGTTTTATTATCGGTATGTAGTTTTGCGAAACTTGTGAAATCTTCATATTCAAAAAGGATTTTACAGGCTTCGTTCATTTTATCAATATCCAAGTTTCTCCTCCACATTTGCCACGAATAATCCTGTGTAAAAGGATTTTTTTCCAAAGAAATAAAATATTCATACGTTCGGAAAGTGGCATCAAATCTTGCGTGGAAATCATCGTTCACTTTAAAAATATTTTTCACGGAAATATCGGGAGGAAGAAAACTATTGAGTTTCTGCGGAAGATTTTTATCTAAGTTTTGTTCGGTATCGAAATGAGCAAACATTTTTTTTGCGTGAACTCCTGTATCGGTTCTTCCTGCTCCTGTTGTTTTTATCTCTTCTCTCAAAATCGTGGAAAGTGCTTTTTCCAAAACTTCCTGAACCGAAATTTCTCTCGGCTGAATCTGATAACCGAAATAATTTTTGCCGTTGTATGAAAATTCTATGAAATACCTCATCAATGCAAATTTGCAAAAAATTATTGTTCTTGTTTGAATTATTTCTTTTTAAAACACCACGAATTCACAAATTAATTGCACAATTTCAAAATTATTTTTAAATCATCGGAACATTTGTGGCAAATTAAAAATTTCCATTATTTTCGCTGAATGAAAATTCTACTTCTCTCCGACTCTCATTCTTATATTGATGAAAGAATTCTGGATTATGCAAAAAATGCCGACGAAATATGGCATTGCGGAGATTTCGGTAATATGGAAGTGGTGGAAGAATTAGAAAAAATCACTACAGTAAGAGGAGTTTACGGAAATATAGACGGAGACAAAATCCGGAAAATATTTCCCGAAGTTTTACGGTTCACTTGTGAAAAAGTGGAAGTTCTGATGATTCATATCGGTGGTTATCCGGGGAAATATACTGCTTTAGCCAAAAAAGAAATCGAGGAGAAAACTCCGAAACTTTTTATTTCGGGACATTCTCACATTCTGAAAGCGATGTACGACCAGAAAAATAATTTGCTTCACCTGAATTCCGGAGCGTGTGGAAAACAAGGATGGCATAAAGTGAGGACAATGATGCGGTTTGAAATTAACGGCGATAAAATCGAAAATCTGGAAGTGATTGAATTGGGTTTGAGAGTTTGAGAGTGGGTGTGTTTGAGGGTTTCTGAACAGAACTATTTTTTCTTCTGCAAACCGTCATAAATACTATGAATCAACCCATCTGCAACTGAAATTTTCGGGACAAATATTTTATCAATATCGCTCCAAGTCATTACATTATTGAAGATCTGCAAAGCCGGAACCAAAACATCGGCTCTGTCTTCCCGAAGTTCAAATTCGCTCATTCTTTCAGCGAGGGTAAGATTATTCAGTTCCTTATAATATTTTTTCAGAAAAGTTGTGGACATCGGTTTTCCGTCTTTGGTTTTGCTCATCGAAAATATTTTGTTGATATTTCCTCCGGAACCAATTGCAACCACTGGTTTTTTGCTGTTGATGTTTTTCCGGATTTCTTCTTTCATATCTTTCCATTGATCATCTGTTACCAATTTATTCAGCAGACGAATCGTTCCGATGTTGAAAGATTTCTCGTATTTCATTTTTCCGTTTTCGTAGAAAGTGAGTTCCGTAGAACCGCCTCCAACATCGATATACAGATAGGCGAAATTTTTGTCGAGTCCTTCTGCAACGTGGTTTTCGTAAATCAAGGTTGCTTCTTCGTCACCGGAAATAATTTCAATTTCGATTCCCGAAGTTTCCTTTACCTTATCTATAATTTCTTTACCGTTTTTCGCATCCCGCATTGCACTCGTTGCACAAGCTCTGTAATGCTCCACATTATATATTCTCATCAAATCCGAAAAAATCTTCATCGAATCCATTACCATTTTTTCGCGTTCCTTACCAATTTCGCCTTTTACAAAAACATCCATTCCCAAACGGAGCGGAATCCTGAGAAGATTGAGTTTTGTAAAAACAGGTTTTCCTTTTTTTGGCTCGGAAACTTCGCTGATAAGCAATCTTGCTGCATTGCTTCCTATGTCGATTGCTGCGATTTTCATAATGATTTTCCTTCGGAATATTTAAACTAAAGTTTAAATTTAATAAAAAATCTTTTATTTAAAGATAAGACGAATCAAACGAAAACGGAAGCAGATCACGGATTGATTTTGTTTTGAAAATTTCGCCATCCAATGATGCAAAATAAATTTCGATGCCTTCTTTCTGTTTTGCTTCATATTCCAAAATCGATTGTCTGCAAGCTCCGCAAGGAGGAATCGGTGTGGAAGAAATTGCTTCTTTCGGAGCTCCGATTACGAAAAGCTTTTTAATTTTCATATCTGGGAAATTGGCAGAAGTCCAGAAAATTGTGGTTCTCTCCGCACACAATCCGGAAGGATATGCTGCGTTTTCCTGATTGCTCCCGGAAACGATTTCTCCGTTTTCTAAAAGAATCGCACAACCTACCAAAAAATTGGAATAAGTTGCGTAAGCATTTTCACGTACTTTTTTTGCGGTATCGAAAAGTCTTTTTTCGGTTTCATCGAGATGGTTATAACTCTCGATGACTTTAAAATTGATTTTAATTTCTTTTTCCATTTAAAAAAATTGGAGAGTAAAGATATGAAAAAGTTTCGAGTTTCGGGATTCAGCGGGTTTATTAATTTTCATTAGTACAGATGATTCTTATTTTTTTTGAATAACTTTGGATTTTAACCTTTAAACCTGAAATAATTTTATGCTTTACTCCCCTGTTTAGATTTTTTCTGTAATTTTGTTTTTAATCAAAAAAACTTTAATTATGAAAAAAATAATTTTCTTATCTCTGTTTTTATCGGGATTATTTGGATTTTCCCAAACGGAGATCAGTTCGGGATTTTACGAATATAAATT
>CAYSQR010000047.1:5400-12816 GCA_964433195.1 uncultured Kaistella sp.
GAGTAACCTTTTAAAATTAATTTTCAGTAAACTAAAACAAAGTAAAGAGCAACTTCAAGCTAAAGGTTTGCTAAACTCAATACCATTACAAAAAGCCCACCCGAAATTTATTTGGCCGGTAAGAAAATCCACATCTTCTCCGTATGAAAACGTATGGAGTATTAGTAATCACGTGGATCACAATCCTAATTTCCCAAATCAGATACAGGATTGGAACTGTGGCAACAGAACTTATGATACCACCGATGGATATAATCATCAAGGTATCGACATTTTTACCTGGCCATTTTCTTGGTTTCAATTTCAAAATAATCAAGCTGAAATTATTGCTGCAGCAGATGGAATTATTATTTACAAAAGTGATGGGAATTTTGATATGAGCTGTTCGATGTCGGGTGGAAATTGGAATGCTGTATATATTGAACATTCCGACGGAAGTATTGCTTGGTACGGTCATATGAAAAAAAATTCATTAACAACAAAACCTGTAGGTTCCACAGTTGTTGCAGGTGAATTTTTAGGAATAGTGGGAAGTTCCGGAAATTCTACCGGTCCTCATTTACATTTTGAAGTGTATAATTCTGATAATCAGTTGGTAGAAACTTATCAAGGTCCTTGTAATAATTTTGCTTCGGGAACAGATTCTTGGTGGCAGGAACAAAAACCTTACATAGATCCAAAAATAAATGCAGTTCTTACACATAGTGCAGTTCCGGTTTTCAACAGTTGTCCGAATACAGAAACGACTTATTTAAAAAATAATTTTAGCAGCGGAAATACCGTTTATTGTATCGCATATCTTGCAGATCAGCAACCAGGAACGAATGCGGAAATAAAATTAATTCGACCCGACAATACCATTGCAGTAACATCCGGTTCGGGAAACATCACTGTTTTTTACGAAGCATCATATTGGTGGTGGTCATTTCCTTCGGGATATTTTAATATGAACGGAATTTGGAAATTTTCTGTAACCTACCAAGGAAAAACCGTAGTTCACGATTTTACTTATGGAGTATTAAAAACAGAAGAAGTGAATGCAAAAAAATTCAGTATTCATCCTAATCCTGCGAAAGATTACCTCACGATTCAGGATTTACCTCTCAAAAACATTAAAAAAGTAACCATCTATGACGAAACCGGAAGAATTCTAAATTCACAATCCGAAAATTTTGAAAAGATAAATATTTCTACCTTGGTTAAAGGAACTTACGTATTGGTTATTCAAACCGATGAAAACAGTTATAGCAAGAAATTCATTAAAAAATAAGCGGGTTATTTTTATAGAAATCAATATTTATCCGAAAAATAAAAAAGCCATTTTACGTCTATCTGAAAATGGCTTTTTTTATTTTTAAGAATATTCAAATCTTCTAATCGCTTCCAGTGTTTTGTCGATTTCGTTTTCTTTGATAGCATCGGAAATAAACCACGTTTCATAACTTCCCGATGGAAGATAAATCCCTTTTTCCAACAACTGATGGAAGAAATTATTGAACAAAGCGTGGTTTGCATTTGCAGCTTCATCAAAATTTGAAACCGAACCAATATGAAAAAACACACTCATCATCGAACCTTTTCTGTTGATTCTGTGACGGATATTTTTTTTGTTTAAAATTTTTCCGATTTCAAAATCTAAAGTTTCAGTAGTTTTATTGATGTTTTGATAAAAATCTTCATCATTTTTAATGATTTGCAAAGTCGTTAAACCTGCTCTCATCACTAAAGGATTTCCGTTGAAATTTCCTGCTTGATAAACATTTCCTTTGGGAATAAGACAATCCATAATCTCATTTCTCCCTGCAAATGCACCTGCAGAAAATCCGCCTCCGATAATATTTCCGTAAATTACCAAATCGGCTTTTACGTTATAAATTTCCTGTGCACCGCCAAAAGCCAAACGAAATCCCGTCATCACTTCATCGAAAATGAGAAGAGTTCCGTTTTCGTTACAGATTTTTCTTAGTTTTTGCAGAAAATTATTTTCGGGTAAAATGCAGCCCATATTTCCTGCGACAGGTTCTATGATAATGGCGGCAATTTCTCCCTGATTGTGTCGGAATAAATCTTCGACTTGTTCAAAATCATTATATCTTGCCGATAAAGTATCATTGGTTGTTCCGGCTGTAATTCCCGAAAAAAGATTCCCGAAAGTTGCAGTTCCGCTTCCTGTTTTCATTAATAACGAATCCGAGTAACCGTGATAACCTCCTTCAAATTTGATGATTTTATTTCTTTTTGTAAATCCTCTCGCCAAACGGATTGCACTTATACACGCTTCTGTTTCGGAAGAAACCATTCTGATTTGGTCGATATCCGGAATATTTTCAACGATGAATTTTGCGATTTCCGTTTCCAGTTCTGTTGGTGTTCCGCAGGAAAATCCGTTTTCCATTTGCTTCCGAACTGTTTCGATAACTTCCGGATGAGAATGACCGAGAATCGCCGCACCGCAGGAATTGAAATAGTCGATATAAGAATTTCCGTCTTCATCGGTAAGATAAGCTCCTTTTGCAGATTTTATAAAAACAGGAGTTCCTCCTACAGATTTGAAAGCACGAACAGGAGAATTGACTCCTCCCGAAATATATTTTCGGGCTTCATCAAATAAAACCGAACTTTTTTGGTGTAACATTTTTGATGTGTTTTGGATTCTGAATGTGCTTTAAAATCACATTCCTACAGAATTATGTCCTCGGTTTTTTATTTTGGAGATAAACAAGCTGTCCTTTTTTCGGTTGTTGCCCATAATCCATTCTGTTTTTGCTGTACAGTTTTTTTAGTTTTATCCCGAATTTTTGGGAAATATCGTGCATTGATTCGCCGGTTTGAGATTTATAAGTTGCAACATTTCCGGCAGAAGATTTGGATTCCAAAAACAGAATGTCGTTTTTCTTCAGCTGTGGATTATCAATTTCGTTCCATTTCATCAATCTGCGTTCCGATATTCCGAATTTTTTTGAAACCGATGCCAAATCTGCATCAACAGGAAGAATAATAAACTTTTTCCCTTCATTCGGATGACTTTTAATAATAATGGAATTAAGAGCTTCTGCTTTGGTAAGCGGTTTTTCTACGGATTTTTCTTTTGCTGTATAAGAAACGGAATCATAAAGAGGTTTTGTTTCAACAGGTTCTTCCGGTACTTTTCTCCGGTCGAGTTGAGCCATAAAATTTTTGTCGTTATTCAGTTCGGGATAAAGTTTCAAAACGGTATAAAATACTTCTTCCGAATTGGTATTGTCAAATTCATACAGCCGAAGTTTCTCGATTTTATCAATTAAAATATAGGCATATCGCGGATTTGTAGCATATCCTGCTTTTTTCAGTCCGTGTGCCCAAGATTTGTAATCCTTGATATCCAGTTTAAAAAGATTCACATAAAATTTCCGGTAAGCTAAGAATTTGGAATGGTCTTCGTAGGATTCTTTGGGATTGTCATAAACACGGAAACATTCGTTGGGAGCATCATCAGTATGCTTCATCGTTTTTCCCGACCAATCTTCTTTGCATTTAATTCCGAAATGATTATTTCCCAATTGAGCAAGTCGGCTTTGTCCACCTCCTGTTTCCAAAATTCCCTGTGCTAAAGTAATGGAAGCGGGAATTTTATATTTCTCCATTTCTTCTACCGCATACACCGCAAATCGCTGCACGTACTGATGGTCATTTGTCCATCTTTGTGCGTTGAACTTTGATAAAGCAAACAATGCAAATGCGAATAATATTTTTTTCATAAATCTTTTATCTCTCAAAATTTATCTGCTTTCTGTTTTGTTTTTTCAGCAGTTCATTTGCTCCTGCAATTCCCTGCAAACCACCAGTATGAAAAGCTAAAATCCTGCTGTTTTCCGGAAAAAAATTTTCCTCTGCCAATTCAAAAATCTTTTTCATCATTTTTCCTGTATATATCGGATCAAGCGGAATTTGAAATTTCTCAAAAAAATCATTAATAAAACGGATATTTTCGTCGGTTATTTTGCCGTAACTTCCGTAGTGCGAATCAATAAGTTCAAAATTGTTTCTTTGTGAAAGATTTAAAACTTTGTTGGTCAAAGAATTATCATCAACAATTTTAAATCCTAAAACTTTCTGATTTTCTTCGGAAAATTTTGAAATTCCGGCAACAGTTCCTCCTGTTCCAACCGCTGTACAAAGATAATCAAAACTTTTTGTTTGCTCATTGAGCATATATTTTATTCCTTCCAAAGCGGGTTCGTTGGTTCCTCCTTCGGGAATAATCAAACTTTCGGGGAATTTTTTTTGAAAGATTTCAGTAAGATTTTCTTTATCTCTGTATTCTTCACGAGTTACAAAAATAAAATCCATTCCTTTTTCACAGGCGGATTTCAAGGTGGGATTTTCGTGCCATTTTTCCTCCAATTCTTCTCCCCGAATTATTCCTAAAGTCTTAATCCCTAAATCTTTTCCTAAAGCGGAAACCGCCGAAATGTGGTTGGAAAAAGCTCCGCCAAAAGTAATAATAAAAGGATTTCGGGGATTCTTCTCCAGATAATTGTTGAGGTTGAAAAACAGTTTCCAAAATTTGTTTCCGGAAATTTCGGAGTGAATCAAATCTTCTCTTTTGATGAAAAGTTTCAGGTTTTTCTTTAAGGGAATTTCGGTAACGGGAATGTTTTTTTCGGGAATTTTCATCGGGTAGATTTTCCTCTGAAAAAATTCCCGCTTTTTGAAGGCGGGAATTTTATTATCGGATTCTTATGGGTTCAGTTGCTTGTTCAAATCTATCGCATCCTGATAATCCGGTTTCAGCTGGACAGATTTTGCTGCATAATCTTTGGCTTTTGCAACGTCGCTATCTTTTACAAGATAAGCGACCGCAAAATAAGCATAAGCAAGAGTTTCTTTGTTACTTTCCATATCTACAGGTTTTACGGTAGAAATAAATTTCTCATACGCAAGTTTTGCAAGTTCGTTGTTTCCGGCTTGTTGATAAGCATAACCTTGGCTGTAATATGCAGGTGCCCAATCCGGAAGCAATCCGCTCATTTTTGTCCAAGATTGTATCACTCCGTTCCAGTTTTGAACTTCCTGATAAGCATTCGCAAGATTGAAAAGTGCATTTGTATCCTGCGGATTTTCAATCACTTGTTTTTTGAAAGCATCGATTTGCGGACTTGTAGGACCTGCATCAACTGCTGCCTGAGTAATTCCACCACCGCCTTTTATTTTGATGAGTTCTTCGTCCCATTTCATCGTATTGTCTTTCGCTGCTTTTGCAATCGCAATTTTTTGCTGAGCTTCTAAATTAAGTGCTGCTTTTTTGGTTTCATCGGTTTCTGTATGAGCCAAACCTGCTGCAATAAGTCCTTGCAAACCTTGATCCGCTGTTTGAACTCTGCTTTTGTCTGCTTTGGAAACAAACTGCTCCATATTTGTTTTTGCATTTGCATAATCTCCATCTGCATATAATAAATATGCTGAAAGTTTATATTTAATTGGGTCGTTTACTTTATCAAAAACTTTGTCCAAGTATATTTTTGAGTTTCCGTAATCTTCATTGGTAAAGAATAATTTGGAAATTTCCAATTGTGTATTCGGATCTTCGTCGGCATATTTTGCATAGTTAATCAAATCTTGTGTTGCCAAAGCATTCTGCTGGAATTTAATATCATATCCTGCTTTTGCTTTGTAAGCCGGTGCATAAGTAGGATCTATTGCAATGGCTTTGTCAATATTTTCTTTTGCAGACTGCCATTGCTGTGCCTGCATCCAAAGTGTTCCTATTCTAGTAAAAACCGATGCTTTTTTTCTTGCGGAAGGAAGTGCTTTTTCATAAGCAGTCATCGCTGCACCTGCAACTTGCGGACTGTTTGTCAATTTAAGTCTGTAAGCATCTCCCAAAGTGTAATAATAATGAGCAGGAGTTCCGTTCTTCGCAGATTTTTCCACTGCTTTATTCAAATAATCAATCGCCAAATCTGCATTGGAAGCTCCTCCAAAAAGTGTCAATGCTTCTGCAGCTCTGTAAAGAACTTCGGCATCTTTTTCTTTGGAGTCTTTCACGATATTCTGAATTTCCATAATCGCAGATTTATCGCCTTTTCCCAACTTCACTGTTGCCAAACCAATCTTGTTGAGATTGCTTTTTTTATCCGTTTCTAAACCTTTGTTAAAATTTTCCTGTGCGGTATTAAAATCGGGCTCAAATTGAGTAAGGTATGAGTTTCCTAAATAAAAATAGTTTTCAGCGGTCGGAGATTTAGAAATCATCTCGGTAAAAATCTGCTTTGCTTTTGCATATTTGTGACTATCTGCATTTGCTATACCTTCTTGCAGAGTTTGTGCAAAAGCAAAATTCGATAAAAAACCTGCTGCGATTCCTAATGCGATTTTCTTTGTTAAATTCATTATATCTTTCATTTTAAATTTGTTTAAAATTTTATTAAAAATAATTTTTATTTACATTATACCCAATTTTTGTACCAAAAAAAAATCCGATGGATAACTTTGGTAAAAATTTCCATTAAAAACTACCGCATCTGTACTTCCCTTTTAAAAATATTGTAGGGTTGAAGTCCTTCTTTTGCAACCACAATCTGTCCCAATTGTTGGCACGAAAAACGGATAAAACCGTTGCCAAGTCCGTAATATCCCTCATTGGTCAGAAAATACAAAACTCTGGTAAAAGGATAAGTCATTTTTCTGATGTTTTCGATTTCCGGTTCATAGGATTTTCCTTCGGAAATCACGGGAAGAATTTTAACGGAGCTTCTGAGTTCTTCAGATTCTTTATCATAAATTCTGCTGATTGTATTTAAACTAATCGCACCGATTTTATCGGGGAATTTATGGAGCTGATTGATGATGTTTTTATTTCCGTTGATAATCGAAAATTTCAGTTTATCAGGAGTTGTATCCAGTTTTTGTGCAACGAAGTTGAGATTGCTGGAATTGGTTCCGTCAAAAATAATTTTCTTGTCATCGGAATTCAGTTCTTTTCTGATTTCATCTATTGTAATGCTTTCTTTGGAAGAATTTTTAGGAACGATGAAAACAACGGCATCCGCAGCAAATTTTGCGGGTTGCATTTCCATATCCACTTTATCTTTGTATGCTTGTTTTTCTGTTTCATTCAGTTCACGGGACATTACAATGACTCTCACTTTGTTATCGAGTAAATCCAAAAAAGCCAAATCTTCTTTTTTAATTTCCAGATTGAGTTTGGTATTGGGATACAGTGCCATATATCTTTCGGTAAGTGCTTCGGAAACACTTCTGAACGATTCGTCTGCAGCAATGGAAATTGTTCCCAGTTGTGGATTATCCACAATTTTGTCTGTTTTTTTACAGGAAAAAAACAGTACGAAAAAACTTAAAATAATTATCCGGAAACTATGCTTCATCTCTCTCCCTGCGAATTCTGTATATAGCTCTGCCTATTCTGAATATCCC
>CAYSQR010000048.1:0-12654 GCA_964433195.1 uncultured Kaistella sp.
CTTAAAAGAAAAATACGGAAAAGTTTTTCATTTTAATGACGAAAAATCCCAAAAACAAAATAATGAATTTTTAACAAAATACTGCGAAGAATACATCAAGCTGAAAACCGATAATAAATTTTTGAAAATCAATTATTTAGGATATGAAGAAGATAGCGAATCCGTGAATATTTATTTGGAATCCGAGAAAGTAAATCCACCTGAAAAAGTAGAAGTTGCGGTAAGTTTTCTTTATAATTCGTTTGATGACCAAATGAATATCATTCATATTATTGTTAATGGAAAACGACAAAGTGAGAAGCTGAATTATCCGAACCGATATCTGTATAAACAGTTTTGATTTTAAAAAAAAACTATGCCAAAAACTCAGAATCTTAATATCATTTCCGCCATCATTGTTTTAATCGTCTTGTTCTATACTTTTGCATTACTCAATGATTATTCGTTTACGTGGTCTATTCCCGAAGGATTTATTTTTGCAATTCCGGTGATGTTTGTTGTTTCACTTATTCTTTCGGTAATTTCCGTTCGCAAACAGAAATCGGCTTTCGGAATTACTTTGCTGGCTGTTTCTGTAGTTTTGTTTATCATTACCTTATTATCGGTGAGTTATGTTTTTATTTTAGGCTCAAACTGGACGAATTAAAGAAATCTTTTTTTTTAGATTATTTATTGCCAAAATTACTGTTCAAATTTTCTGAAAATTCCAGCAGTTCTCCGAAAAAATTTGTGTAGCAGTTTTTCAAAGCAGCTTTATTTTCCAAAAACAATTGGAAAACCGGTAAATCCTTGTCGAGATATTTCGCTTTGTTCAGTACGTTTTGCATTGAGAATTTAATTCCCCAATCTTCTTTGTAATGATAAAGCCAATTGTCTTTTTCCATCTTATCGAGCATTCTGTGGAAATTTTCGGGAAACAGGTTTTGGTGGTTTCGCAAAACGCGATATACTTTTTCGGAATGGTTTTTCAAAACATCATCAGATAAAGAATTTGCAAGAAAATAATCCATCGCTACATCTACAAAAGCTCCGGAATATAATCTGACAAGCGGACTAAAAATTTTCTTCGCTTTGTGAATTTCCAAATGAGAATCTGTAAAAGTATCAATTTCCCTATGCAGAATAATTCCTTGCCGTATTTTTTCGGGAAAGGAAAACCGTTCTTTGTTTCTGATGAAATCTTCCAGAAACTGACCGACAATTTGCTCGTCGGAAAAAGTAAGATATGAATGTGCGAGGAAATTCAATTATAAAGGATTTTTCGTGAATTTACTTAACGCCAAAATACTGAAAAGTAAAAATCCCACGATATTATAATATCCATTAGAAAAATGGTTAACAATTCCTGAATATAAATTAAAAATTAAACCACTTATTGCAACAAGTACAAATAAATATTTTTGCCAAGTTTTCATATTTTAAAAAAGGATTTCTGTAAAATCTTCAATCTTACTCACTTCTTCGATTTTTATTCCGTAATTCTTCTTTGGAATTTTATTCAGATTAGAAACGAATATTTTTTCGTAACCCAATTTTTCGGCTTCGGAAATTCTTTGTTCGATTTGCGGAACCGGACGAATTTCGCCGCTCAAACCAATTTCTCCGGCAAAACAAAAATGCTCGGAAATCGCAATATCTTCATTTGACGAAAGAATTGAAGCAACCACCGCCAAATCTAAAGCAGGATCATCGGTTTTGATTCCACCTGTAATGTTGAGGAAAACATCTTTTGAACCCAATTGGAAACCTGCTCTTTTTTCTAAAACAGCAAGAAGCATATTCAATCTTTTAGAATCGAAACCGGTACAGCTTCTTTGCGGAGTTCCGTAAACTGCTGTGGAAACCAATGCCTGAATTTCAATCAGCATCGGTCGGTTTCCTTCCAAAGTAACGGCAACGGAATTTCCGGAAAGCTCTTCAAATTTTTTAGTAATTAATATTTCGGAAGGATTTTTAATTTCCTTCAAACCTTGGGAAACCATTTCATAAATCCCGATTTCGGCAGTAGAACCGAAACGATTTTTGTTAGCTCTCAATAATCTGAAAAGATGATTTCGGTCGCCATCGAAATTCAAAACCACATCCACCATATGTTCCAAAACTTTCGGACCTGCAATTTGACCGTCTTTGGTAATATGACCAACGAGAAAAACAGGAGTGTTTGTTTCTTTAGCGAATTTGATAATTTCATTCGAGCATTCCCGGATTTGCGAAACCGTTCCCGGAGAACTTTCAATCAACTGACTTTGAAGCGTTTGAATAGAATCGACAATAATAAAATCCGGCTTTAGCTTTTTTGCTTCGTGCAATATTTTTTCTACTGAAGTTTCAGTAAAAAGAAAGCAATTCGGATTTTGAAGTTCGGTTAATCTGTCGGCTCTCATTTTAATTTGCGAAGCACTTTCTTCTCCTGAAACGTAAAGAATTTTCTTCTTCATTTTCAAAGCAAGTTGAAGCAACAAAGTCGATTTTCCGATTCCCGGTTCTCCTCCGATTAAGGTAACCGAACCCAAAACAATTCCGCCTCCCAAAACACGGTTCAGTTCTTCGGACGGTGTTGAGATTCTCGGTTCTTCATTGGTTTCAACTTCGATGATGTTGATGATATGCTGTTTCGATTTCTCAGAAAAACTTTTGGTTGATGATTTTTCTACGATTTCTTCTACCAAAGTATTCCATTCTCCACAGTTTTTGCACTGACCAAGCCATTGCGGATATTGCGTTCCGCAGTTTTGGCAGAAATATGCTGTTTTTAGTTTTGCCACAGATAAATAATTGATAATGAATAATTGAAAATAAATAATTAAATTTAAAACATCGTCTTAAATTATTTTTATAAATGAAGTTGCAATCTACAAAAATTTTCAGCATTTTTATCTTTAATGATGATTCTAAAAAAACGTGTGTTCGATATAAAATAAGGATATTTTTTTCTATGCTCACAAAAAAACGCAACCTAAAAAAGTTGCGTTTTCATATTTCATATTAAATTAAAATCAAGGCATTTTGAAACCTCTTGTTGTAATTCTTCCGTATTCATCTACATATTTTACCTGTACGTTTCCTTGATATTTATCTAAGATTTTTTCTACATCTTTCTGGGAATTTACCGGTTTTCCGTTCACTTCGATGACGATATAGTTATCAACTACTCCTATTTTTGCCATTTCGCTTCCGTTCTGAACATTTTTTGCAATCACACCGCTTGTTAATCCGTAATCAGTTTTGAAACGCTCACTCAATGGTTCAAATTCCGACCCGATTTTTTCGGTAACAGTAAGATCGGCTTTGCTGCGGAAACCCGTTCTTCCTTTGTCGTCTTTCAGTGTTACATTTACCGTATTTTCTTTTCCGTTTCTTAGATAAGTTACGGCAACTTTATCTCCCGGTCTTTTACTTCCTACAGCAAATGAAAGGTCATAGTAACTTGAAATTTCGGTATTATCAACTTTCGTGATGATGTCGCCTGTTTTTAATCCTGCATCTTCCGCACCTCCGTTTTCGGAAACTTCAATCAGATAAACTCCTTCTCCGGTTTTCAAATTGGTTTTTTTCTGTTGGTTATAATTTGTAACTTCTCTTTGGTTGGATAATTCTAAAGATTTTACTCCCAAAAATCCTCTCTGAACCAAACCGAATTTCTTAATATCTTCCACCACTTTTCTCGCTAGATTTGCAGGAACCGCAAAACCATACCCTTCATAATATCCTGTTTTCGAGGAAATCGCAGAATTTATTCCGATAAGCTCACCATTTGGATTTACCAAAGCTCCGCCGGAATTTCCGGGATTAATCGCCGCATCGGTCTGAATGAAATTCTCAATCGGCGTTCTGGATTGCTGACTGAGCAAATCTATGCTTCTTCCTTTAGCGGAAACAATTCCCGCAGTTACGGTAGAATTCAGACCCATCGGATTTCCGATTGCCAAAACCCATTGTCCTACTTCCACATTATCTGAATTGGCAAAATTAAGATAAGGCAATCCTTTTTCTTCGATTTTCAAAAGTGCAATATCCGTTGTAGGATCGGTTCCTACAAGATTTGCGATATATGATTTTTTGTTGGATAAAACTACTTCCAGCTTGGTTGCACCTGCAATAACGTGGTTGTTTGAAATAATATAACCATCAGGAGAAATAATTACTCCGGAACCCATTCCTGAAGGCATATCTTTCGGGACTTGCTGCTGTTTTTGCTGCGGAGCGTTTCCAAAAGGATTTCCGAAAAACCATTCGAATAAATCCTGATCGTTTCTGGAAGAGGTTCTGTTAGAAAAATTTTTAATACTTACCACCGCAGGAACTGTCATTTTGGCGGCTTTCACAAAATCATCTCCTACTCCGGTCATATTAAACGAGGCGAATTTTGCATCGCTGTTCTTCGGTGCGAAATAAGAAAATTCCGAATCGCTGCTTTTCACACCAAAATAATTAATCGCTCCAAAAGTGGTTGCTCCGGAAATTACTCCCACAAAAGCATAAGGTACTAATTTTTTTAAGGTATTCTTCATCGTCATAAATTATTAAAAATTTTTAATTGGATTTTGATATAACAAATTTAATGCTAAATAGGTATTCTCTAAAACCTCTTTGTTTCATTTTTAACTAAAAATTAACAAGAATTATAATTTTTTAATGTATTAATGTACCGATTTATCAATGTAGCAATGTGCAATTTGTCAATGCATCAGTTTTCAGGAATTTGAGAAGCGGTGTTGCTTTGTCAAAGTTTTCAGGAGGATTTTTGTACTTTGACAAAGTTTTAAAAACAAAAAAAACCTTTCAGTGTTTGAAACTCTGAAAATTATAGGTTAATGAGAAATATCCGTTTAATAAGTGGAAATGCTTCACACCTCCGGTAAACTTTATTTAAAAATCCTTCCCACAATATTCCCGATTTCCACGAAATCATCGGCATTTCCTATATCTCTCACGTTTTTTTGGTAAGTTTCCTCGTCGTTTCGGTAAGGATAAATGAGCAGGTAATTTTTTTCCGAAAAATACTCGTTCAGATATTGCGGAACGTTTTGCATCTGCGGAAGAAAAGAAACCATTTCGCGTTTTGCCATCAAAAGAATAAGGGCATCATCGTCTTTCATCGTTTCTGTAATTTTTGCGAAATCGTTCCAGTCTGTAAAGACGATAAAATTGGCATCAATATTTACTTTGTTTCGGATTTTTTCAATAACGGAAATCGTATTTTCGTAACCGTAGAAAACGATTTTGGCTCCGGAATTTCTAGCAATATTCCAAATCTTTAATAATGAATGGAAAAAGCCGGGTTCCAAATGTGCATTCTCCGGAAGTACCACAAAATATTTCCGTACGGTGGAAACAGGTTGTGCAGCGTGATACACCAAAATATTGGCAGAAACATTGTTCAGATAACCGCTGTAAAGATTATATATAAAACTTGGCGAAAATCCTTTTTCCGAATCTATCCCAATCATCAAATCGGTAATTGCATATTCTTTGATTTCGTTGCCGATTCCTTTGATGACATCTGCATCGTATCTTGTAAGTGGTGTGATTTTCACATCTGCAGCTGCACCGATGTTCTGTGCATTGTGAAGAAGTTTTTCCGCATTTTTTTTGGAAGATTCATTTTTTTCTTCATTAATGATATTTAAAGCGAAAAGATTTTCCGTATTACTTTTCGATTTCAGAAGCAATGCAAGATTCGTCATCGGTTCTACCGTATTGGGGTGATTTACGGCGAGTAAAATATTTTCTGTTTCGGGATTGGTTTCCACAATGGTATTTTCGTTTTCTGCTTTTGCCAGTTTGTGGGCATTTTTCTGCGTGATAAAAGATGACACGGTACACGAAACCAGAATGAGAAGAATACTTCCGTTCAGCACACTTTCATCGAGTAATCTTATTGGTTCTCCGTATTCTGTTTCACCGATGATAATGTTGTAACCTACCATTACAATTGCCAATGTTGCTGCAGCGTGTGCTGCACTCAAACCGAAAATAACTCCGCCTTGTTCTTTGGTAAGGCGAAAGGTTTTCTGTGTGGCAACTGCAGCAAAATATTTTGCGAAAATTGCAATAATCGTCATCAGAACAGCAACTTCAATCGTCTTTATATCTTTAAAGAAAACCCTGAAATCGATAATCATTCCTACACTGATCAGAAAGAACGGAATAAAAATCGCATTTCCCACAAATTCCACGCGGTTCATCAAAGCAGAAGTATGGGGAATCAACCGATTGAGAGCCAAACCTGCAAAGAACGCACCTATAATTGCTTCCACACCGGCAAGTTCCGCAAGTAATGCGGCAAGGTAAATCATCACCAATACAAAAATATACTGCGAAATATTGTCATTTACTTTTTTGAAAAACCACCGTCCCACAATCGGAAATCCGGCTAAAACCACTGCTCCGAATATCACCATAGAAACCGAAAGTTTCGTCCAGAAAGCACTGTTTACTTCACCTTGTGTAACTCCTACACAAACCGCCAAAACCAAGAGTGCCAAAATATCGGTAATCATCGTTCCGCCAACTGTGATGTTTACGGGAAGAGATTTTGCAATCCCGAGTTTGCTCACAATCGGGTAGGAAATCAATGTATGAGAAGAAAAAATACTGGCAAAAACAATTGCAGTAAGCCAAGAAAAATTAAACAGAAAATGTGCACTGAGAATCCCCAAAACAAAAGGAATCGAAAACGTATAAAGTCCGAAAGTGATGCTTTTCCATTTGTTTTTTTTGAATTCGGCAAGGTCTATTTCCAATCCTGCCAAAAACATAATATAAAGCAAACCTGTAGTTCCCGTAACTACAATACTGCTGTCTCTCGCAAGAAGATTGAATCCGTTCGGACCAATAATAGCTCCTGCAATAATCAATCCCAAAAGATGAGGAACCTTGATTTTGTTCAGTAAAATCGGGGCAAAAAGTATAATGATAAGGACGACCAGAAACTTCAGAACCGGATCTTCCAATGGCAACGAAAGGTTTGCAACGCTCAAAAGAGTAAGCATAAATTAATTTTTAGATTTTTCCATATCGATCACGAATCTTGAGATACAATTGTTTTCTCCAATGATTTCGCGGGTTCCTTTCATCCTGTTTTTCTGGATTTCTTTCAGTACCATATTGATTTCGATTCTTCTTACAGCAGAAGAGTCGCTTTTGAATTTCAGTTTCAGTTCGGAGCCGGTATAAATTCCGGAGTATATTCTCGTACCGCCACTTTTGCTGGTAATTTTTGCAGATACAGATTGTTCGTTTTCAGAAAATTCCCAGATGTCGGATCTTTGGTCTCCAATCATATATTCAGGACAATTTGATTCCGTACAAATCATTTTTCCTGTCCATTTTCCTAAAATATGCTCCGGAATTGTAGTCCGATTTACAGAATCCTTATCGGTTTTCAAACTGTCCCTCATTTTCAAAAGATTTTGATATTCAGCTTCTTTCAGGGCAAATTCTCTTTCCTTTTCTATGAGTGTTTGTTCACGCAATTGCAGTGCGGCAATTTTTTCTTTGTCGTCGCACGATTGAAACAGAAAAAAACTCAAGATAAAAAATATCAGAAAACAGTACTTCATTACATTTAATTTTTTCGGGATTGAACAGTAATTTTTTAAAAGTAATAAAAAAAGCCGGAATATGAAAATTACGGCTTCAATTATCTTCAGTAAATTAACGTGAGTTGATATAAGAAATGTCTCAATTGATACATTTTCAGATAAGCTGAATTATATATGAAAAGCAGCGGCGGCGAAAAAAATCACAAATCATTCAACGAAAACTTCACCCCGCATTTTGCAAATACGATGTTAGCAGAAGGTTTTTTATTTTCTCAATTCTTTTTCTGCAATTAATTCGTTCATTTTATTTCGTGACATTTTTCTTCCTTTTAAATATCGTCCATTTATTGAATCATCTTGATAATACTCAATAAAATATTCTAATTCCTCATCATTCATCTCGCTTGGTTTTAAAAACCTTTTGTCATCACTAATTTTTGATTCAGATTGAAATTTTTGATTTTCTATCTCATTAACTCTTGAAATAGGAATATCTTCATTTAGTTCAACAATTTCGTATAATTTAAGGTTTAGAATTTCTTCATTTATGGATTTAAGATATTCTGTTAGGATTCTTTTTTCAACTTGAATTTTTCCATTTCCATAAATGTGTCTGTCTTGTTGATTTTTTTTTACTCCGGAAATCCAATATTCTTCTCCAGTTTCAATGTCAAAAAAATTACCTCTCATTCTGTCAGAACCAATTCTTTGAAATGCTTTTCCGTCAAAATATATTGTTTTCCCACTTTTAGAGTAAGAAACAAGACCAATCCAAGCAGGTCCATTGTGACTAAATCCAGATTTAAGTTCAATATATTTTATTTCTGTTTTCATTTTTGCAGTTTTTTTGACAAACTTTCTGCTAACGTTTGGGTATTTCTGCAGGCGGGATAAAAATACGAAAACTTTCTACTTGCTAAAAACTTAATTAATCACTAACATCTTCGATGAAAACTTCCTACCCGCTTGTAGAAATACTTTGTTACCCACAGTTATTTTTCTAATAAAAATTCCTGCAACTTTTTAAAGTTAGACCATTTTATTGATGGATAATCTTCAACTATTAAAGTTGAATCACTAAAAATAATTTTGTTGACATATCCGCTATGACTAGGAATTGGTTCTCTATTTACCTTTGATTTTATTAATTCAATTATTGAATTTTCAATTGCGACTTTTTCTGAATCACTTAAGGAAATATTATTTTTTTCAACTATGACTTTTTTTCGTCCATAGCCAAAATTTGAATTGTCGAACTTATTACTATCTGAAGGTGGAGATGGAGTTTCAACTTTATTCTCTAATTCTTTATAATCTGCTAAAAGTCCTGTTGATTCTGGATCCTTATAAATTCTAATGATAAAAGTGTTACCGCCCCATTCGCCGTTTCTATCGTCTGTTTGAATTAAATTAATTTCTTTAGAATATATTACAGATTTTAAAAATTCGTTTTTTGATTCTGAAATATTTTCTTTTTTGTCAGTCGAAGTTACATTTTTCTCACAAGCAACTATTGCTGTAAAACTCAAAAAAATTGTAAAACTTTTTAAACTTAATTTCATTTTTTGCGAGGTTTTGTATAATTGTGGGTAACTCAAAAATAAACGCAATATAAAACAAAGTATTTTAAATTTACTTGTTGTTATTAAAAAAAAAGGGAGCCACTCCGTTTATCGAAGCAATACAAAACTTGTATTTAACTCGGTTGATCCTTTAATGTCTTTGATAAGTTTTACGTATTGGTTATCTTAAATAAATATAATCTGTTAATTTTCTTTGTACAGCTCTGCTTTTTAGAAAAATCAAATTCACGTTAAACTATCCTTTCAGTTTTGCAATCACATCAATTCCGCCAATTGTTTTATCGCCGATTTTGCAGATGATTTCCGTATCTAAAGGCAAGAAAACATCCATCCTGGAACCGAATTTAATGAACCCAAATTCGTGTCCTGCTTTTGCGGAATCGCCTTCGCTGCAATAGAAAACAATTCTTCGTGCCACATAACCTGCAATTTGGCGGAAAACAACTTTTTGATTCGTCATACTTTCAACAGCAACAGTTGTTCTTTCGTTATCGGTGGACGATTTTTCGTGCCACGCAACAAGATATTTTCCCGGATGATATTTTTTGTAAACCACTTTTCCCGAAACAGGATACCTGCAGATATGAACATTCAGCGGCGACATAAAAATAGAAATCTGAATCGCTTTTTCTTTCAGAAATTCATCCTCATAAACTTCTTTTATCATCACTACTTTTCCGTCAACAGGAGCAATCACGTTTTCGATATGTTCTAAAATATTGCGATTCGGAACACGGAAAAACCAGAAAATCAATCCGTAAATTATCAATATCGGAAGCAGGATAAGAAGCGACCACATTTTCAAAAAATAAACGGAAAGGATTGCGGTAAGTGCAAAAACGATGGTTGCAACGATGATGGTTCCGGTGGATTCTTTATGAAGTTTCATATAATTAATTTTTCAGATTAGTTTTCAGATTAATTTTTCTAAAATAAAATACAAATATACAACAGGAACACAGATGATAAAACTGTCTAATCTGTCCAAAATTCCGCCGTGTCCCGGAATGATGTTTCCGCTGTCTTTTACCCCGAAAGTTCTTTTCAGCTGGCTTTCAACCAAATCTCCAAGCGGAGCAAAAACAGAAACCAAAAATCCTACAGCAATCCAGTTTCCACGTAAATCGGGATGAAATTTTTCTACGAAAAAACCGAGAATTAAAGTTAAAACAACTCCTCCTGCAAAACCTTCCCAAGTTTTTTTAGGGGAAATTTTCGGAGCCATTTTGTGTTTTCCGAAGAATTTTCCGGTAAGATAAGCAAACGTATCACTGCTCCAAATAAGGATGAACAGAAAGAAAATTTCTAAGGTAAAAGTATTTTCCACCGAAGAAAATTTTGGCAGTCCCAAAGCGAAACTGAAAGGAAGTGCGGTATAAACCACCGTGAAAATCAGTTTACCATTGTCATAATACAATTCTTTGGAAAACCGGAATAAAGTAATTACAGCGATGAGAATCAAGGAAAGTGCGAGAATTTCGGAAAGGCGGAAATCAAAATAAAACCCGTGCTGAAAATACCTTTTTGAAAACCGGTAGAAAACCACCACAATCACCGGGAAAATTGCCCATTTTTCCCAGCTTTTCGCATCGAATTTCATCATCTTCATACATTCCCAAGCTCCCATAAAAAGGAAAAAAGTAATCAGTCCGTAATAAAGATTCTGTTGCTGAATGAGGTTTGGAGAAATTTTGTCGAGCAATCCCGCTCCAATTGGAGTGGTGCAAAAAACCACGACAAATACGTAAATAATTCCTCCTAAAGTTCGCTGAACTAAATTTTTATCCAAAATTTTATGATTAAAAGTTAAGAAATATTTTTTCTTTGAATTAATAAAAAACCCAAAGAAACTAATCTTCGAGCAAAAGTAAGAAAAGTTTTGTATTGTCTTTATTCGGGGTATCCAATTTTGAATTACTTCCGCTGATTGAAGTGAGATTCCGGATGTTTCCGTTGCGTTTTATTTTACCCATCGCATCGTTCAGATTGGTAACAATCTGTGAAACATTTGCCATAACAATGATTTTTTCGGGAAGCCGCGAAGAATGATAATGCAGAATATTATTGTGGGAAAGCATAATTCTTCCGTCGTAAGCAATGAGATATTCGCAGGTAATAAACGCACAATCGTTGAAAAGTTCGAGTTCTGTGGTATAAGGAACATTGATGACGTTTAGGAAATTCTTCAAATCGTGATCCCAACAAAAAACAGATTTTACTTCTTCTATTTTCAGGATGTGATTCAGCGTTTGGAGTGCTTCAGCTTCGTCTGCACAATAATTAAAAAATCCTCCGGAATGGGTAAAAAGCTGGGCAAACTTATAATCGAGATCGGCATTTTTCAGCTGGTCCCCAAGTTTTATCAAATCCTGATTTTCCTCATCTTCAGGTTGATTCAGTATTTTTCCTACGATTTTCTTAAATAAACTCAATTCCTATTGTTTATGCTTTTGCAAATACAAAAATAGAAAATATTTGCATACGGATTTCATTTAATGTAAAAATCGGGATAATTTATATTAAAATGTAATTATCCCGATTATCTTTTCTTAAATCTGCGTATTCGATTCCGGAGCTGCAATAGTTTCGGGAGCAGGATTTTCCCCGTCTTTATGAATACCGGAAACGGGATGTTCCGTCAGTTCCGGATCCCACGCTCTTTCTCCGAAAATCTCTTCCAGATCTTCCCGGAAAATAACTTCTTTTTCCAAGAGTTTTTCGGCTAAAGCATCCAACTTATCTTTATTTTCTGCTAAAATATGCAAAGCTCTTTGATACTGTGTTTCGATGATTTTAGAGATTTCTTCGTCAATCAATTTTGCAGTTTGGTCGGAATATGGTTTTCCGAAGCTGTATTCGGATTGTCCCGAACTGTCGTAATAAGAGATGTTCCCGAGTTTTTCATTCAGTCCGTAAATCGTTACCATTGCTTGAGCTTGTTTCGTAACCCTTTCCAAATCCGACAATGCACCGGTTGATATATTCCCGAAAATAGTTTGTTCGGCGGCTCTTCCTCCCAAAGTTGCACAAAGCTCGTCATACATTTGTTCGGTTGTAGTGAGTTGTCTTTCTTCCGGAAGATACCACGCTGCACCAAGAGAACGTCCTCTCGGAACGATGGTAACTTTCAGAAGCGGAGCGGCGTGTTCTACCAACCAAGAAATCGTAGCGTGACCTGCTTCGTGATAAGCAACCCTTCTTTTCTCCGAAGGTTTTATGGCTTTGTTTTTCTTTTCGAGTCCACCGATGATTCTATCGACTGCGTCGAGGAAATCCTGCTTGTTTACGGTTTCGTGTCCGTTTCTTGCTGCGATGAGTGCAGCTTCGTTGCACACATTTGCTATATCTGCACCGCTGAATCCGGGAGTTTGTTTTGCGAGAAATTCTCTGTCGATGTTTTCGTCGAGTTTTATTTTTTCCAAATGCACATCGAAGATTTGTTTTCTTTCGTGAAGTTCCGGTAAATCCACATAAATCGAGCGGTCAAATCTTCCGGCTCTCATCAATGCTTTATCCAGAATATC
>CAYSQR010000049.1:0-3393 GCA_964433195.1 uncultured Kaistella sp.
TACGTGGTTTTGAAAAAATCTGAAACCACCAATAAACAACCGGGAGATGTAAAACAAGTGATACAATCTATTACCGGACAAAATTCCCAGCAATTCGGACAAGCTTTGCTGAAAAGTCTTCAGGATAATGCAAATATCAAAGACTACAGAATTGAAGTTTATAATCAGGCATCACAACAGTAATAAACTTACAAATATTATTTCTAAAGCGGCTTTTCAGTCGCTTTTTTTCTTCCCGGGTAACTCTGTTTTTCAGTTGGGTTTATTTAAAATGTATTATATTTGTTCATTAAAATTAAAATAAAAGTGAAATTCACGAAAGAGATAAAAGCAGGACTTGTCGCACTTTTAGCGATTGTTGGATTTGTTTTTCTGTTCCAGTTTATGAAAGGGAAAAGTCTGTTTACTACCGATAATATTTTTTATGCGAAGTTTGATAATGTTGAAGGTTTAGCAGCATCTAATCCAGTTTCCATCAACGGTCTGAAAGTAGGAAGAGTAGATAAGATAATTCCCGTTACCGAAAAAAACGGAAGAATCCATTTTGTAATAAAAATAATTGTGGATGATAAATTCGAGTTTTCAAAAAAATCGACTTTAGAAATTTTTGAACCCGGATTGATGTCGGGAAAAGAAATGCGTATTAATCTCGGTTACGGAAAACCAATGGCAAAAGACGGCGACACTTTGTCAGGAGCTTTTCGTCTTTCGATGATGAACGACCTTTCCACACAGCTCGTTCCTGTGAAAGATCAGCTACAGATTGTTTTGAAAAGAGTAGATTCTCTCGCAAATAACGCAAACAAAATTTTAGATGAAAGCAACAGAACCGAAATCCGTTCTTTGTTATCGAGCCTAAACAGAACTGTTGCTTCCTTTGAAAACACCTCGAAACAAGCCAATTCACTTGTCGCAAATAACGATCCGAGACTTCAGAAAATGCTCGATAATGCAAATCTTGCAACAATCAGTGCAAAAACCACAATCGATAAATACGGAAGAGTTGCCGATGAAGTAGATATACAGAAACTGAATACAACCATTGATAGATTGAGCTTAACAGCAGAAAAACTAAATACCGTAATCGGCGGAATCCAAAACGGAGAAGGAAGTCTGGGAAAATTAGCAAAAGATGAGGAGCTTTATAATAACCTCATTACCGCATCCGACAATCTCAATAAATTAGTAGAAGATGTGAAAGCCAATCCGAAAAGATACATCAATTTCTCTGTCTTCGGAAAGAATACTAAGGACTAAAAACCATTCAGTATGCAATATATTGACAATGTAATTTTCTTTATCCTCCTCGTTGCAGGATTCGGGCTTTTTTTTAAAAGTCTAAAGGAAATCTCCCGAAATATCCATCTCGGAAAATTTATTGACCGAACCGACCACAAAGCGGAACGCTGGAAAACAATGGCGAAAGTTGCTTTAGGACAAAGCAAAATGGTAAAACGACCGATTGCGGGGATTTTACACATATTCGTTTATGTGGGTTTTGTCATCATCAATCTCGAATTACTGGAAATTATTATTGATGGAATTTTCGGGACACATCGTTTTTTACTCGGAATTTTCGGGCAAAACCTTTATGCAGTTTTCACCTCTACTTTAGAAATCTTAGCATTATTGGTCGTAATTGCAGTGGTGATATTTTTCATCAGAAGAAATTTTTACGGCGTGAAAAGACTCACAATGAAAGAACTTTTCGGTTGGCCAAAAGAAGATGCCAATTGGATTTTGATGATTGAATTTGCTTTGATGGTTGCTTTTTTTATGATGAATGCAGCGGATTATTACATAGATGAAGCGTGGAATGTTCAACATTTTACGAATAATTTTCCGATTTCAAAACATTTGTTTTTTTTCTTTGGGAATCAGAGTGTTTTTAATTTACAAACACTTCACATTATTGAAAAATCTGCGTGGTGGTTTCATTTTATCGGGATTTTGTTCTTTATGAATTATCTGTATTATTCCAAACATCTTCATATTATTTTCGCGTTTCCGAATACTTGGTACGCCAATTTACAACCGAAAGGAAAATTCAACAATCTGGATTCCGTGACCAAAGAAATTAAACTGATGATGGATCCCAATGCAGATCCTTACGCAGCTCCGGCTGAAAACCCTGCAGAGGAAGTTCCGTCAAAATTCGGAGCGGAAGATATTTTCGATTTGAATCAGGTTCAGCTGCTCAATGCTTATACCTGTACAGAATGCGGAAGATGTACTTCGGTTTGTCCTGCAAACATTACAGGGAAAAAATTGTCGCCCAGAAAAATTATGATGGATACACGTGACAGAATCGAAGAAGTAGGAAAAAACATCAACAAAAACGGAAAGTTTGTAGATGACGGAAAAAAACTGCTGAACGATTATATTACCAAAGAAGAACTTTGGGGATGTACAAGTTGCAATGCGTGTGTAGAAGCTTGTCCGGTTCTCATAGATCCACTTTCCATCATTATCGAAATGCGGAGATTTTTGGTAATGGAACAATCTGCTGCTCCACAAGAACTGAATCTGATGATGACCAATATCGAAAATAATGCTGCACCGTGGCAATACAACCAAGCGGATAGATTGAATTGGGCAACGGAATAGATATGATTGAAATAGTTTCATATAAACCGGAATTTGCGGCAAGTTTTAAAAATTTGAACATTGCCTGGCTCGAAAAATATTTCGTAGTTGAACCTTATGATGCGGATGTGCTATCAAATCCTGAAAAGTATATTTTGAATAAAGGAGGAGATATTTATTTTGTTTTGGAAAAAGGCATTCCAAAAGGAACAGTTGCGTTGATGTATAATGAATATGATGAATTGGAATTTACTAAAATGGCTGTTGAAGAATCTTCGCGGGGAAAAGGTTTCGGAAATCTTCTGATGCAGCATTGCATTGATAAAGCAAAAGAAATGGGAGCAGAAAATTTGATTTTGTATTCCAACAAAAAACTGAATCCGGCAATTTCTCTTTACAGGAAATTTGGTTTTGAGGAAGTTCCTGTTGAGAAGTCAGAATATGAGCGTTGCGATATTAAAATGATTAAAAAAACTTTAGTTTAAAATCTATAATCCAAAATTTATAATTAAGAAAAATGGATTTCACTATAAAAACAATGGCGGAATACGCTGCGGAAGGAAAATCCCCCGAAGTTTTATTTTGGGTAGGTTGTGCCGGAAGTTTCGATGACCGTGCCAAAAAAATTACCCGTGCTTTCTGCAAAATTCTCAATAAAATAGGAGTGGAATTTGCCGTTCTCGGTCCGGAAGAAAGTTGTACAGGAGATCCTGCAAAGCGTGCTGGAAATGAGTTTACATTCCAAATGCAAGCAATGATGAACATTCAGGTGTTGGACGGTTACGAAGTAAAGAAAATCGTTACTGG
>CAYSQR010000049.1:3403-8653 GCA_964433195.1 uncultured Kaistella sp.
CATTAAAAATGAATATCCCGGTTTAGGCGGGACTTATGAGGTTCTTCATCATACACAATTTTTAAAGCAATTGATGAATGAAGGTCGGTTGAAAATTGAAAACGGAAGTTTCAAAGGAAAAAAAATAACGTTCCACGATCCTTGTTATCTCGGAAGAGGAAACGGCGAATACGAAGCACCAAGAATTTTGCTCGAAAAATTAGATGCAGAATTGGTGGAAATGAAACGCTGCAAATCCAACGGATTGTGTTGCGGAGCAGGTGGTGCACAAATGTTCAAAGAACCCGAAAAAGGAAACAAAGACATCAACATCGAAAGAACGGAAGAAGCACTGGAAGCAAGTCCGAATATCATTGCAACAGGTTGCCCGTTCTGTAATACAATGATGACCGATGGTGTGAAACATTTCAATAAAAACGAAGAAGTCGCCGTGAAAGACATCGCCGAACTTTTGGCAGAAGCGGAGGATTTGTAAAAAAGTTGTAATTTTGAACAACTATGGAAGCAATAAGAGTAGAAATATTAAATCCCGATGTCTTGAAATTGATACAAAATCTGCAAGACTTAAAATTAATTAAAGTAACTGAAGAACCGGTTTCTAAACTGAAAACGTATTTAAAAAAAATGCGGAAAAATAACGGAACTTATCCGTCATTAGAAGAAATAGGCGATATGGTAAAAGAAGTTCGGGAAGAGCGATATGCAAAAAAATAGTGCATACCGATTGGTAATTGATACTAATTTGTGGATTAGTTTCATTATTTCAAAAAAGTTTTCTGAAATTGAAACGCTTTTATACAATACCCAATCAAAACTCTTGTTCAGTTCAGAACTTATTGATGAAATCGGCACAACCATACAAAAACCTAAGCTCAGAAAATATTTCGGCACAAATGCTTTGGATGAAATGCTCGATGTTTTTGATGATTATATTGAATTTATCGAAGTAAAATCCGAAATTGCTATTTGCCGCGACCATAGAGATAATTTTCTTTTAGCTTTGGCAAAAGACGGAAAAGCAGATTTTTTATTAACAGGCGATCAGGATTTATTGGTTTTGAATCCTTTCAAAAAAACCAAAATAATTTCCTTTTCAGACTTTTCAAAAATTCTAAATGAATGAAAATAGAAGAATCAACCATAACAGAAACCAGCGATTACAGGGTAATTATTTATCCGGCTTCAAGACCTTTCTCGCCGAAAGAAAGCAAAGTAATTACCGAAAAATTATACGATTTTCTTGCAACTTGGGCTGCACACGGAAAACCGCTTTCTTCGTCTTTCAAAATTGAAAAAAACCAGTTTATCGTGGTTTGTGTAGATGAAGAAAAAGAAGCCGCTTCCGGTTGCTCTATTGATTCTTTGAGTGGAATTATGCGGGAAATTGATGCGGAATTTCAATTGGGCTTATTCGACAGGATGAAAGCAAGTTTCGTGGAAAACGGTGAAACAAAAACCCTGAAATTACAGGAGTTCCGAAACGGATTGCGAAACGGTGAAATCTCTCAAAATATTGAAGTTTTCGATTTTTCTAAAAATTCTTACATCGCATTTCTAAGCGATTTTCTGCTTCCGCTGAAAAGAAGTTGGGCAGGAATTTATGTGGATTAACAAAAAGCCAGCTTTAAGAACGAATCCTTTCAGCGTTTGAAAACTGAAAGAATTTTTCATTAAAAAAAACTATTTTTATAAAGTTAAAATTTTAAATGCGTTACAAAATTCTCTTTATTTCATCGTGGTTTCCTAATAAAACAGAGCCGACCAACGGAAATTTTGTGCAAAGACACGCTGAAGCAGTTTCGCAGCTTCATAGGGTGGAAATTCTTCATTCAATAGGAAATTTTAACCAAAAAGAAAAATACCTGTTTGATGAAAAAATCATCAATGGGATAAAAACTTTAATCGTTTATTACAAAAACACCAAAAATCCTGTGCTGAATTTTCTCCGGAGAATGAAGGCATACAAAAAAGGATTTGCAAAAATGCAGAAACCGGATTTGGTTCACGCAAATATTCTTTACAATACGATGCTTTTTGCGGTTTATTTAAAGATGAAATTTAAAATTCCCTTTGTCATAACGGAACATTGGTCGGGTTTTTTGAAAATTAACCGTCATAAACTTTCCAAATTACAATTTTTTGTGGCGAAAATAATTGCAGAAAAAGCAGCGTTTATTTTACCGGTAAGTCATTATCTTTTAAAGGACTTAAAAGAAATCGGATTTAAAAACAAAATGAAAGTTATTGAAAATGTTGTAGATACAAATTTGTTTTGTTTGAAAAACAACAAAAATTCCAAATTTATTTTTCTGCATATTTCAAATTTAATTAAATTAAAAAATCCCGATAAAATTATTTCCGTTGCAAATCGGTTAGCTAAAGAATTTGATAATTTCGAACTGCAAATTGGCGGAGACGGCGATGTGGAAAGTTTAAATAATTTAATAAAAGAATATACAGCGAAAAATTTCATTAAAACCTTTCCGATGCTTACTTTAGCAGAAGTTTCCGAGAAAATGAGAAACAGCGACTGCTTCATTTTATTCAGTGATTACGAAAATTTTCCGTGTGTTCTTTTGGAATCGCTTTCCACGGGAACTCCTGCAATTGCTACAAAAGTTGGCGGAATTCCTGAAATCATCAATAAAAAAAACGGAATTTTAATTTCAAAATCCGAAGAAGAATTATACGAAGCGATGAAAAAAATTTTGGAACAAAAAACAAATTTTGATGAGCCGGAAAAACTTCGCGAATACATTGAAAACCGTTTTTCGATGAACAAAATCGCACAAAAATTCGATGAAATTTATCGACAGGTTTTAAATTAAATCTTAATATTCAGAAGTTGCGAATAGAATTTTCCGTAAATTAACATTTCTAAATTATTTCATCAATTTTTAATGAAAATGAAAAAAGGATTTTCCATAAAAATTTCGGAGCAGAATATTGAGATAAAATCTTTTATTTCAGAAGATTACAATAATTTCTATCTTCAAACCAATGATTTCGATTTTCTCTTGGAAGGAGTTCTTCTCAATAAGAGAAAATTGCTTCACGAATTTGCTTTAAAGGATTTTGAAACTTTAATCCGTGAATTGTATTCGCAAAAAAAAGAAAATATCATCAAAGAATTTGAAGGCGAATTCCGGGGATTTATTTTCGATAAAATCAGGAATAAGTTTTTTGCTTTTACCAATGCAACTTCCACACAAAGAGTATTTTACGGTAAGTTTAATAATGAAATTTTTATCGACACCAATCTCCTAAGATTCAATGAACGTTTGAAAAATTCGGGCGTGAAAACCGAACCCGATTTAGAATCGCTGTATCAGTTTCTGTGTTTCAGCAATCTTCCGGAAAACAAAACACCAATAAAAAATATTGCCAAAGTTTTCGACGGACATTATCTAGAAATTGAAATTAATGATTTGAAAATCAAAAAAAAAAAACATTTTAGTTTGTCAGAAACGCCTCGTTTTTCGGGGAATAAAAAAACGGCAATCGATAAAATCCACGAAATTTTCACCGATTCGGTTTTAATGGAATATCAAAAAGATACCGAACTCGGAAAAAATCATCTTTCGCTTCTCAGCGGAGGTTTGGACAGTCGTGTTGCAATGTTTTATGCATTACAAAATAACGAAAAACCCGAAAACGCTTTATGTTTTTCACAGTCCAATTATTTCGATCATACGATTTCAGAAAAAATTGCGGAAGATTACAATTTACATTATGAGTTTATTCCTTTGGACGGAGGAAAATTCTTAAAAAAAATTGATGAGCTTACCGAAATTTCCGAAGGAATGGTTTTCTACACCGGAGGAATCCACGTTCGTCACGCAATGGAGAAACTGCAGTACGAAAACTTTGCATTGTTCCACAGCGGACAAATCGGAGACGGTGTTTTGGGCGGTTTCAACACAGAACCGAGAAGAAAAAAACCAACAAGTTTTAAAATTGTAGTGAATCCTAAATTTCTGCCGAAAGTTCAAAATTCTCTTGATGATATTCTGAAAAATTACGAAACCGAAGAACTTTTTTTGATGAGAAATGTGGCGTTCAACAGGACACTTTTGGGAGCTCACGTTTTACAGCAAAAGCGGTATCAAACTTCGCCGTTTATGACGAAAGACTTTATGAAATTTGCCATTTCGCTTCCCGAAGAATGGAAATTCAACCATCGTTTTTATCTGGAATGGATTAATGAGCACTGCAAAGAAGCCGCAAAATACCGATGGGAACGGACTTTGATGAAACCCGATGCAAACTGGAAAACGGTTTTCGGCGACAAATTCGTGAAAAGAGGTTTCAGAATTTTAAACGAAAAAATCCTGAAAACTCCGCAAAAAGCAAGTATGTATCCTTATCAGTTTTATTATGATAATGATGAGGATATTCAGAAATATTATCAAAAATATTTTGATGAAAATTTTTACCGGATTGAAGATTATAAAGAACTTTCAGTTGATGTAACTGAACTTTTCAATGCTTCCGATTTTCAGTCCAAAACTCAGGCAATCAATATTTTATCAATTTTTAAATTGTATTTTTAAATTGCTATAAGATGGGAACTGGAAATTTTCGCAAAAATAGAATTAATAACGCAACTGAAATCCTGTTCTTTTTATGAAGATTAAAGATGCTAAACAATTTTATAAAATTTAAACCGAAGTTTTGAAAACTCCATCAATTTTTTTCATACGTTTTTATATTTTTAATTCTATAAAAAAACTGTCCGCCAAGAATAAAAAAACTTATTGCGATGGTATGAAATTGAGATTTGAAGATATCTAAACCACCTGCAATTTTTGATATAAGCAGTAAAGAAATATACGGTATCATTACTGACAATAAAAACAACGCAATAAATAGTGAATAAATATTTGTAATGCGGCTTAATCTCCTATCAAAAATAAAATTTAACAGATAGGAAAAAGCCGAAAAATAGAGGAATAAAAAAATAAAATTCATAATAATTAATATTTTAAATTGAACATGATTGAGAGGTGCAATGTAAAGGTACTATTTTTCTCTTAATCGCAAATTCTCGGTATAAAAATTTCCAATTCCAAGTATTTTTAAACAGAGTAGAAATGACAAAAATAGGTAAGTAAAAACAAATGTTTAATATTGTAGCAATTTCACTCGTATTTTCATAGACACCCAATATTTTATCAATTTTTAAATTGTATTTTTAAAAAGTGAAAAGTTTGCAGGAATTTTTCCGTAATTTTTTCAGGAACAAAGGAC
>CAYSQR010000049.1:8663-12652 GCA_964433195.1 uncultured Kaistella sp.
ATAATCTCTTCCTTTGTTTCACCTCCGGTAATGTCTAACTGAGCGGCAAGCTGCTTATAGTTATATGCTTTTTTACGGTTTGTGGCAAACAGGTTCTCTATATTTTTACGTAATTTTTTCAGGAACAAAGGACAACACGTTTTCCTTTCGCTTCTGGTTGCGAAGATTTGTGCTTTTATTGGCTCGCTTTTTATCATCAGAATTTTACCGGAATCCGAATTTGGGACGATGAGCATTGTTGCTTCGGTTTTTGCGATTTTCGCTCCTTTCAGCGGATTCGGAAGTCAGCAAAGTTTGCTTCGGTTCGGTTCATTAGGAGATGATGTTACCGAAAAAAAATCATTATCGAAATATCTTTTTTTCAAAGGATTCGGTTATCAGATTTTACTGAGCGTATTTTTCCTTTTGCTGGGTTTTTTTTTCCTGGATAAATATGAAGATATTTTCTATATTTTCCTGTTTTTTGCAATACGGTTGATTGGTTTTTATTTTTTCAATCACATTCAGTCGGAGCTGAGAATTTTCGGGAACAACCGGGAATTTGCAAGAGTGAATAATTTCATTAATATTTCGGGAGTTCTTTCTTTGCTGGTTTTATCTTATTTTTTCGGGTTGAAAGGGTATCTTATTGCGATTGCTTCCGCTCCGTTTTTAGCTTTGTTCTGGTTTAAAAAAGAGAACTATTTTTCTCTTACCGAAAATTTTAGTTTTAGTAAAAAAGAAATCCGGAATTACGGACTTCACGCATCGGGAACTGCTTTGCTTTCGGATACGCTTTTTTCGGCAGATGTTCTTTTGCTTAGCTTTTTGATGAACGAAACTGCGGTTGCCAATTATAAAGTCGCAATTTTAATTCCTGCAAATATTACTTTTCTGGCATTAACTTTTATGCAGAGTGATTTCCCTGTTTTGGCGAAAAATTTTCAGAACCGGAGTTTCTTAATGAATTATATTTCAAATTATTACAAGATATTTTTTCCGGTTTCGATTGGTATTTTTCTTTTCGGATTTGTTTTCAAGACAGAGATTCTTCATCTTTTTTTCAGCAGTAAATATTCTGATAATTCATTGGCATTCATTATTTTACTGTCGGGATTTTGTATCAATATGTTGTTGAGAAATCTTTACGGAAATCTGCTTTCGGCAGTCGGAAAAATGAAGGTAAATACATTTGTTTCTTTACTGACTTTGGTTTTGATATTGGTTTTTTCACTGATTTTCGTTTCCCGTTTCGGGATGGAAGGAATGGCGGTAAGTTTGAGCTTAAGTATGATTATTAACGGATTTGTATTGATGTTTTCGTTTTATCTTTACTTTAAAAATTTAAAATAAATTATTATAGATTTTAAGAAATAAGCGTCTAAACGATTGATTCAAACCTTATAGTTCTACGAAACCGGCACGGTTTAAGAAGATATATCAATTTAACAATAACAAAATAAATTATCTTTGCTTTCTATGAAAAACGTTTTTTTCCTGATGATGGTTGCTTTTTTCGCCTTTCTTTCCTGTAGAAACGACGGAGATTCCGCACAAAAAATCGACCAGATTATCAATCTTTATATTGATTCTCTCGGACAAGATATGCTGAATGCGAAAATCAACGGTTCCTATACAAATACCCGAATGAATGATGTTTACGGACTTACTGATAATGCACCGGTTTCTTTCGCTCCCAAAAAAGATTCGGATACCATTAATTTCATCGAATATCTTGCGGGGGCAAAAAGAATCGGGATAGATTCCACAGGAAATTCCAAAACTTACGAATCGAAAATTACTTTGATTTTTACTAAAAAAATAAATGATTCTACCAATTCTGTTTTTTCCGATATTTTAAAAATTCAGTATCTATCAACTCCCGAGATATTTCAGGTTTCAAAAGTTTGGTATAACGATGATCTGAAATTTACCAAAACCGAAGGAGAACCAAACATCGTGAAAATCTCGAAATAATCATTAAATTTGCACATTCAATTCAAAATTCCGTATTCAATTATTCAATATTGAGTGGCGTGTAAATTTTGAATCTTAAATTTTGAATTCTGAATAATTATGTTACAAGTTAATTTTTTGCGTGAAAACAAAGAACGCGTTTTAGAGGGTTTAAATAAAAGAAATTTTAAGCAGTTGAATTTGGTTGATGAAGCCATCTCAACTGATGACGAAAGAAAAAAATACCAATTCGAACTCGACCGGAATTTGGCGGAAATGAATAAAATTTCCAAAGAGATTGGGATTTTAATGAAAGAAGGAAAAAAAGAAGAAGCCGAATCTGCAAAATCTAAAACCGCAGAATACAAAGAAAATTCACAAAATCTTCAGCAAAAATTAAAAGATTCCGAAGCGAGATTATTGGAAATTTTATATCTGATTCCGAATATTCCTTACGAAAAAGTGGTTGCAGGAACTTCTGCGGAAGATAACGAAATCGTTTATCAGTCGCACGATGTGAAAGGTTTGGGAGAAGGAGCAATTCCGCATTGGGAACTTGCAAAAAAATATAATCTGATTGATTTTGAATTAGGCGTGAAAATCGCAGGTGCGGGTTTTCCGGTTTATTTCGGGAAAGGAGCGAGATTGCAAAGAGCTTTGGTTCAATATTTTTTGGATAAAAATGTTGATGCAGGTTATTTGGAAGTAAATCCTCCACACGTGGTAAATGAAGCTTCAGGTTATGGAACCGGACAACTTCCTGATAAAGAGGGACAAATGTATTTCATTAATGAAGATAATTTATATTTAATTCCGACCGCAGAAGTTCCGGTAACGAATCTGTACCGTGATGTTTTGCTGGACGAAAAAGATTTGCCGATAAAAAACACGGCATTTTCGCAATGTTACCGAAGAGAAGCAGGAAGTTATGGAGCTCACGTAAGAGGTTTGAACAGATTGCACCAGTTTGAAAAAGTAGAAATCGTGCGTTTGGAAAAACCCGAAAATTCTTATGCTGCTTTGGAAGAAATGGTGGAACACGTGAAATCTATTTTGATGGATTTGGAACTTCCTTTCAGGATTTTAAGACTTTGTGGTGGTGATATGGGATTCACTTCTGCGATGACTTATGATTTTGAAGTTTGGAGTGCAGCACAGGAAAAATGGCTCGAAGTTTCTTCGGTTTCCAATTTTGAAACTTTCCAGGCGAATCGTTTGAAATGCAGATTTAAAGGAGAAGGAAAAACACAGCTTGTTCATACGCTGAACGGTTCTGCAATGGCTTTGCCAAGAATTATGGCAGCACTTTTAGAGAACAACCAAACCGAAAGCGGAATTAAAATTCCTGCGAAAATTGCAGAATATACAAGGTTTGAGGTGATTAATTAAAAATCAATCTTTTTTGACGAACAAAAAAAACCACCGAAACTGGTGGTTTTTTTATAAAATCAATTATTTATATTACAATTTATTATTTGCAAAGTTGTTATTGAAAGTTTCTTGAGAAATAATTCTTTTCGCGAATCTGTATTTTGGTCCCCAATATGAATCGGATAAGGAAGAAATCATCACTCCTTTAGAAGTTGCAGCGTGTATAAAATTGATTTCACCATCTGGAGAAACACTTTCTACAATTCCAACGTGGGAAATTCTGCTTCCGCCTCGATGAGAAAAGAAAATCAAATCGCCTTTTTGCAGATTCTCTTTCTCAACTCTTTCTCCTTCCTGTGCTTGTGAAGCGGCAATTCTCGGTAAGTTCATTCCTGTAGCCGCTCCGAAAACCGATAATACAAATGCTGAACAATCTATCCCTCTTCTTGTCATTCCGCCGTATCTGTACGGAGTTCCTAAATAAGATTCAGCTTCGGTTAAAATATCGTCTATTTTTTTTGAGAATTTTACGGCTTTTGCAATTTCGTCATTTTTCAAAGATGTTTCCAGACTTCGTGCTGCAGCTGTTTTTTCGTCATTGAAACTATTGATTAATTGTTTTTTTGCAGTTTCTAATTTCTTATTGTCAATTGCTGCAAGTTTGGCATTCGATTTGTAATCAT
>CAYSQR010000050.1:0-7162 GCA_964433195.1 uncultured Kaistella sp.
ATAAAATGCTGAAACTCGGTTTTCCTACTGCAATGCAGATGTTTTTTGAAGTTACCGCTTTTGCAGGAGCTGCTTTTATCTGCGGACTGATTTCTGCGAAAGATATTGCGTCCCACCAAATTGCTCTTTCTATGGCATCATTTACCTTCAATTTCTGTATCGGTTTCAGTGTAGCTTCTACGGTAATGATTGGTCGGAAACTGGGGGAACAAAATTATGTGGAGCTGAAGAAAGTAGGAATCAATAATCTGAAACTGGTTTTTATTTTTATGCTGATGTGCGGATTGTTCTTTATTTTCGGAAGACATATTCTGCCCACTTTTTTCACGAAAAAAGAAGATGTAGAAGTGATTCAGCTTGCCGGAAAACTTTTAATCATCGCTGCACTTTTCCAGCTTTCGGATGGAGTTCAAGTCGTTGCATTGGGAAGTTTAAGGGGAATTCAGGATGTAAAAATTCCGTCGATTATTACTTTTATTGCTTACTGGCTTATTGCAATTCCTTTGGGATATTTCCTTTGTGTTCCTATGGAAATGGGAGCTTTCGGAATGTGGATTGCACTCGGTTTGGGATTGACGGTTTCTGCGGTACTTTTGGTCATCAGATTCTTAAAACTTTCACAAAGAAAAATTAACGCAAAAAAATAGTTTACAAAAAAATCCCGAAAAATTTAATTTCGGGATTTTCTATTTTTTTAATCTTAAAGTTTAAAATCGAGTTTTACATTGAAAAATCTTCCGGTCAATCGTACCGGAACCGGATAATTATAACCGGAATTCACATCATTTATCCATTGGTTTGCAACGGTATTGTAAATATTAAAGGCGTTGTAAATCTGTACTCCCAAAGTAAGTTCTTTAAAATTTCCCCAAAATCCTCCGTTTATTTTATTGTCTTTCTGGTCGATGAAAACTTTGGATAAACCGATATCCACTCTTTTATAAGATGGCAGTGTTTTTTGATATTTATAAGGAGCTTCGAAATCCGGTTTTCCGTTTGCATCCAAAGAAATTGGTGTTCCCGAAGGAAGTCCGTTTGCATAAACCAAAGTAAGATTTACCCTCATTGATGGAAATTTCGGCATATAATCCTGATAAAACATCGAGAAACGGAAACGAGGATCTGTAGGTCGCGGAATATAACCTTTTCCATTAATGTTCTCATAAACTCTTGCATAACTCGCAGAAACCCAAGAATCTACACCCGGAACAAATTCGCCGAACAATCTTGCATCAATTCCGTAAGCATAACCTTCGGAATTGTTCAGCCCGGAATATCGGATTCTCACATTATCCATATAATAAGGAATCAGATGATCCATTTTCTTGTAATAAAGTTCGGTCGTTAATTTGAAAGGACGGTTTATCATCCTGAATTCATAATCATTGGCAAGAATTACCTGCATCGAACGTTGTGATTTAATATTCGGATTGAAATTACCATCCAAATCCTTAATCTCTTTATAGAAAGGCGATTGGTAATAAATTCCTCCGGTAATTTTGAAGAGCATATCCATCTCCCAATTTGGTTTTATGGCAAACTGTGCTCTTGGAGAAACAATGGTTTCATCATTGAAATCCCAATGAGAAACGCGGATTCCTGCATTTACGAAAATCCTGTTTTCTCCCCAGAAGAATTTTTTGGAATACTGTCCGTAACCGGAAAACCGGGTCGGCTGAATGTGATTCGCTCCCGAAATACTGTAACGCAACCGAAGCTGAGAAGCATCCAAAGTTCCCGGTGTTGTATAATCTCTCGGTGTGTTGTATCCCAAAGAATCTACCAATTGCCATTCGTTGGTAAAATCTTTCAGATTTTCTTTTTCAAATTTCAAACCGATTTCGTAATCCGTATTTACATCGGGAGAAAATCTCGTTTTGAATTGTGCACCGTAAGTTTTTACCAATAAATCGTTTCTTGCGTGATCAATCTGTCCACCTGCATCGTAAGAAGTTACGGGATCTCCTGTAACCGGATCGAAAGTTTGAAGCATATATGCGGAAGCAATGGAATAATATTCTCTTTCCCTGTTTTGATAGGCGAAATTATCTAAAGTAAAAGTCCATTTTTTATTGGGCTTAAAATTAATGGAAGCTGTTCCCATCATATTTTTATATTGGTCATCTTCTTTACCGCCATAAAAAACCGTCAGTTTCATCGGAGTTTGCAAACTTCCGAAATCCACTTCTTTTTCCTTCGGAATCATTTCATAATCATTTTTCGACCAGTATCCTATGAAAGAAACATCCCATTTATCATTAAATTTATAATTAATATATGATTGAAAATCAATATATTGAGGATTAAAATCGGTATCTTCATTCAAAGTATTCAATACGAAATTCGTATTTCTGTATCTTGCGGAAACCAGTGCGGAAAGTTTTTTGTTCTTGGAAGCAAAACCTGTGGAAAGACGTGCTCCGATTAAACTTGCTTCTCCCGAAAGTTCAAATTTTGTTGGTTGTCTGTAATAAATATTGAGAGCCGAAGACATTTTATCGCCGTATTTCGCTTCAAAACCACCCGCAGAAAAATTAATCGCCTGAACCATATCGGGATTGATGATACTCAATCCTTCCTGCAAAGAATTTCTGATGAGAAATGGGCGGTAAATTTCAATATCATTAATGTAAATAAGGTTTTCGTCATAGTTTCCTCCTCTTACCATATATTGAGAAGAAAGCTCTGCATTGGAATTTACCGATGGTAAAGTTTTCAGAAGTCCTTCTACACCACCGGAAAGCGAAGCAACTTGCTGTGCTTCTTTGGTGGAAATTTCGATTGAGGATAAATCCGTAATTTTAGGCTTTCCTTTTTTCTGGAAAACAACTTCCTGAATTAGTGATTCACGTTCTGATTTTACAAATAACACATTGATGTTCTGAACTTTAGGAGTTGTTTTAATACTTTTGCTAAACCCTCTGAAACTTTCTTTCTGTACCGAAAGAACCAGCTCCGAATCTGCAACAGGAATTTTCACAAAACCGTTATTATCAGTAGTGAAATTTTGGTTGTTATAAGAAACATCGGCTTGAGAAACAGGAACTCCGTCTTCATCTAAAACTTTCAGATTAATTTGCGAATAAGCAAAAAACGGACACAACAACAGGAACAAAAATATTTTTTTCAATGCTAAAAATTTTGGGTTTAAAGATAACAAAAAATTACAGAATCGCTTCTCTTACTCTCGTTAATTTCGCGAGCAAATCTTCCAGTTTGTCGAGTTGCAGCATATTCGCACCATCGGAAAGTGCGGTTTGCGGAGTCGGATGTGTTTCGATGAAAAGTCCGTCTGCTCCGACTGCAATTCCTGCTTTTGCAATGGTTTCGATGAGTTCCGGTCTTCCTCCGGTAACTCCCGAATTTTGATTCGGTTGTTGCAGAGAATGTGTAACATCCAGAATTACAGGCGAATAATTTCTCATCGTGGGAATTCCACGGAAATCCACCACCAAATCGGTATAGCCAAAAGAATTTCCACGTTCGATAATGGCGGTTTTTTCATTTCCCGAATCTTTCACTTTTTCCACCGCAAACTTCATTGATTCGGGCGAAAGAAACTGTCCTTTTTTCAGCGTTACACATTTTCCGGTTTTTGCAGCAGCAATTAATAAATCCGTTTGCCGAACCAGAAATGCTGGAATTTGCAAAACGTCCACATAATTTGCAGCCAATGCGGCGTGTTCGTTTTCGTGAATATCGGTTGTTGTGGGAATATTGAAAGTCTCTCCTACTTTTTTCAGGATTTCCAGAGATTTTTCTTCGCCAATGGTGGTAAAAGAATCTACCCTGCTTCGGTTTGCTTTTTTGAAACTTCCTTTGAAAATATAAGGAATTTCGTATTTATCGGTAATTTTAATGATTTTCTCTGCAATGTTCAAAGCCATTTCTTCGCCTTCGATAATACAGGGACCTGCAATGAGGAAAAAGTTCTTTGAATTTTTATGATGGATGTTTTCTAAGTATTGTATCATTTTTGAGAATTATCTTTTATCTTGTTTTCTATATTATCAACGTTGGATTTATATTGATCTTGCCCAATTTCCTTTTTATAAATATTAATCCAATTTTCAGCATTTTTGAAATCTTTTAAATTGTAAAAAGTAATTATTTGATTAAGAATGCTTTCACTTTTGTAATTCCGGGTTGTGAAATTTTTAAAATTATTTTTCAAATATTCGGCAGCTGGAATTACTTTATCCTGATGAAGAAGTGAATAGTGTTTTTCTTTTATCATCAATTCATCATTAAAATTATTTTTCTCAGCCTCATTTACGGATTGTTCCGCTTTTGAAAATTGTCCTAATGCATTATAAGCAAAAGCCAATTCGAAATAAAATTTTGCAGATTTATAATTTTCCTTTTGCAGTTGCTCTAATTTTGGCAATGCAATATTGAAAAGATTTAAACCATTCATTATACTCAATTTATCAACCAATAAATCTTTTTCCGGTTTATCACTTTTATAAAATTGTAGGAAATCAGGAGGATTTTGAAGTTTAAACTCTTTTATACGTTCATCTGATAAAATGGCAACCTTTAAATCCAAGTTTTGCCATCTTGCAATAAAATTATGTTCTGTAGGAACATAATTTAGCTTTCCATTTTCTAATTTTAAATTCCCTATATATTTATAACTATAACCAGCTGAAGAATCAAAATATGGAACTCCTACCGAAAAATCTTTATCGTCAGGTTTTGGAGAAAAAATAATATATTTATTTTCTGCTTCATAAAAAGGGGTTGTAAAAATGAAATCAGCGGGAACTTTTAATTGTGCAAAAAAAAGTAGGGAATAAAATATTGAAAAAGCGGTAATAAATTTTCTCATTGAAATTTGTTTATAATTTTCTCAAAAGTATTAATATTTCTGCTTGTAAATTTATCTTTTAAAGATTTTCTTCCCAAAATTTTCCCGAAAGTGGAATCCAAAGTATTTCCCTTCGAAACCTGCCAATAAAAAATATTCTGAATAATTCCGGCTTTTTCATTTTCTGTTTTTATGGATTTTTCAAATTCTTCCATCAGGATTTTTTCGGTTCCGGGTGATGAAACGAAAACGTAATTGTGGAAAGTTTCTATTTTTTCAAAAGGTGAATTTTTCAGAATTTCAATAATTTCATTTTCTGTTTTAAGGAAAAGAAATGATTCATACTTGAAATATTCCGACATTGCTTTTTCCAAAACCGTCTTTAATTCCGAAATTTCTTTATCCGAAGAAAACAAAATATTTCCACTCGCCAAAACAGATGAAACCTCATTCATTCCCGCTTCGGAAAAGACTTTGCAAACTTCCGCCATTTTCATAGAAGTTCCGTTTACATTTACGCCACGAAGAAAAGCACAGTATTTCATATTTTTTATGAATAATGAATAATAAGCAATGAGTAATGGATTTTATTGCTCATTACTCATTGCTTATTATTTATGTGATTATTGCGTTGCTTTCATTATTGCATTGGTAATCTGTTCTTCTTTTTCCTTTGAATAAGTGGAATCGTAAGGATTTATAACATCAAACAAATAAGTGTAGAACGGTGTAATTTTCTGAACTTTATCTACTTCTTTGAACGCTTTTTCTTTGCCCATTGTTTGTAAATCTTTTACGAAAGTATTGAATCGTTTATCAATTGGTTCAAGGGATTTCACGAGATAATCATACGCTTTCGTTTTTTGCCCGGTTTTGTCATAACCATCGGAAACAGCTGAAACAACCAAAGAATATTCCACCGGTTTTGTCCGCATTTGTCTTCCTACAAATCTTTGTTCGCTTGGCGAAAGATTGCTGTAATAATCATATTCGCTAAAGATTCCTTTTTTCAGTTCTTCAGCGAGTTTCAATCCTTTTTGTTCTTGTCCGGAAACGATGTATCCATAAACTATTGAACTCAGTGAACGAGGATCATTATATTTTTCCACAGGAATTTCTTTTGAAGCCAAATCGAGGATTTCTACTGCTTTCGCTTTTTGTCCCGAAAGTGATAATGCTTCTGCAGCTCGACTTGCCGAACTTCTGTAGCTCACAATATTCTGTGTACAGGTTTCATCGAAATGTACTTTCAAATCTTTGAAATTTCCCCATTTGTAATTTTTAACAATATTATATAGCGAATTTGCATCTACTCTACCCATTTCTCCGTCTTCACGTTCAGGAGTATGAATCGGAACCAAACGATAACTAAAACCATCGTATTGCAGATAATTCCCAAGATAAAAAATATTTTCGGAGTCATAGATTCCGCCGGAAGAAAAATTTATCGGACGTTTCCAATCGAAGTTTGCCAGAATATCGAGCATCATCAAATTATTTTTGAACATACTCGAACTTTCATAAGAAATGGTAATATTATCAACAGTTTGGGATAAATCTTTAGCTTCGATAATTCCCGATTTCAAAGCATTTTCCTTATTTACCGGAAGAATAAATTTGGACACCGGAAGAAAATTGAATTTCTCGTATTTCGCTTCCCCGAAAATCATTTTCAGAATTTCGTCTTTGTCTTCGGATTTTATTTTAATGAAATTTACGGCTTCTTTCAAAGTCATCGAATCTTGGGTAAGATATTTTCTGAATCCCGCAAAAGCAGTATCCGGAACTCCTTCATCTTTAAGATTTGCAAAAACATTTTCCCAGTCGTTTTTTGTCATCAGATAAATCTGGTCATTTGTTCCGTCCCTATATTCTTCGTGATTGAAAACAGAAGGAACCGGCATAGAATTGTAGGTTCTTCTTTTGACTTGGTCGATATTCCAAGGTGTGGAAAGCAAAGTAAAATTCACTACTTTCACGTCATCTCGAAGTCCCGAAGTTTCCTGCATTCCCCAAATCGGATAAGTGTCATTATCTCCATATACGAACAGAATATCATTTTTCGGTAAAGATTTCAGCGTGGAATATGCGTAATCATACGCTGCATATCGTTTGCTTCTGTCGTGCGGATTATAATTCTGAAAACCCATCATCAAAGGAATTCCCAAAAGAATAATTCCTGCAATAATGTTTACTGTATTCGATTTTATTTTTTCCTGAATGTACCAAAGTAAAGCAGCTGCACCTAAACCAATCCAAATCGCAAAAGCATAGAAAGAACCCACCATTGCATAATCTCGTTCCCGGACTTCAAAAGGTTTTACTCCGGTATAGAAAACAATTCCGACACTT
>CAYSQR010000050.1:7172-12622 GCA_964433195.1 uncultured Kaistella sp.
CCGACACTTGTCATAATGAATAATGAAAGAAGTGCATAAAATCTCCCGAAATCTTTGTTCAGCTGAAAGAAAAATCCGATTAAACCCAATAATAAAGGTAAAAAGAAAAAAGCAACCGTACTTTCGTTTTTGAATTTTGCAGGCATTTTGCTTTGGTCGCCCCACATTGCATTGTCGATAAACGAAATTCCGGAAATCCAGTTTCCTTTGGTATTTTCCATATTTCCTTCGAGGTCGTTTTGTCTTCCTACAAAGTTCCACATCAAATATCTCACGAAATAATAACCGTTCTGGAAAGTGAAGAAATAATCTAAATTCTGTGCTAAAGACGGTCTTTGAACATTAATTAAATTGTATCGTTTTACTTTAAGGTAATCTGCAGCTTTGATGGTTCCGTCTTCATATTTCGCACGGAGTTCCTCGAAAACTTTCTTTGCTTCGGGACTGTCTGCAACTTCGTCATTTGCATAATTGAAGGAAAAATCCGGTGCTCCGTACATCGAAATATAATTTTCCATTACGGATTTATCCTCATTGAACATTCTCGGCATAAAACTTACGTGGTCTTTGCTGTAAACATAATTAAAACGTTCTCCTACTTTTCTGTAAGTTCCTGCTTTTTCGTCTTTTTCGTAAACATCTCCTGTTTTTTCACTTTTGAAACTACCATCTGCATTTTTCTGGATTCCGTTTGCATCGAGATATGCAGTGTAATTTTGGCCGTAAGAAGTTGGCCAATCTCCGTATTGTTCACGGTTGTAATAATCGAGCATTCCGATTGCGTTATCGGGATTGTTCAGGTTCATCGGCGGATTTGCAGTTGCACGGATCGGAATTACCATCCAACAGGAAAATCCGATAATCATATAAACAACCGACAACGAAATGGTTTGATAAATATTTTTTTTAGAATTTCGAGAATATTTGATAGCAAAATAACACATTGCCACCATAATAATAAATGCGATAATTGTTCCCGAATGGAAAGGAAGACCAAGTCCGTTCACTGCGAAAATTTCCATTTTCCCGAAAAGTGTCATTATTAAAGGAAAAATTCCCTTAAATACAATTCCGAGAATAATTAAGGTTATCAAATTCGCCCAAAGAAAACTCTTCCACGAAAATTCATAATTTCTTGCATAATAAATAAGACAAACCGCCGGAATTACAAGCATACACATCATATGAACTCCTACAGACAAACCTGTTACAAAAAATATCAGAATAATCCATCTTTCATTATCGGAATCGTGATATTCGTTTTCCCATTTTGTAATCAGCCAAAGTAAAAGCGCGATAAACATTGATGCCATAGAATATACTTCTCCTTCCACCGCAGAAAACCAAAACGTATCCGAAAAAGTAAAACACAACGCACCGATAACTCCGGCAAAAAGAATGGAAATTTCCTGATGTTTTGTAATTTCATCAAAATCTTTATTAAGAAGTCTTCTTACCAAATGAGTAATCGTCCAAAAAAGAAATAAGATTGTCAATGCACTGAAAAGAGCCGACATCGCATTGATGACAACAGAATAATTCTCGCTATTCCCAAAAGCAAACATTGCAACAACTGCTCCTACCAACTGAAAAAGTGCAGCTCCCGGTGCGTGTGTAACTTCAAGTTTTACCGCCGAAGAAATATATTCTCCGCAATCCCAGAAACTGAAATTCCTTTCAATCGTCGATAAGTATGTGAAAAAAGCAATGATGAAAACAACCCATCCCAAAATGGTGTTCCATTGTTTAAAAGACCAATTTTTCATAAATAAAATTAATGTTGCGAAAATAAGGTTTTTCAGCTATTTTTTATTGATTTTAACAAACTTTAAATTATGGCTTAATTTTTGTGAGAAAAAATCAATTATACGATATAAAAAAATATGCTATAAATCATAAAATTGAACATTAATTTTCAATTAATTTATTTTTTAGTATTTTTGCAGAGGTTTTTTTAGAGAAAAAATGACGAAAAATGACTAATGTTTACGATAACATTCTTGGTTTAATCGGGAATACACCTATGGTGAAGCTAAATACTGTTACCAAAGATATTCCGCCAATTGTTTATGCCAAATTAGAATCATACAATCCGGGGCATTCTACCAAAGACAGGATTGCAGTTCACATCATAGAAGCTGCAGAAAAAAAAGGTCTTTTGAAACCCGGTTCCACCGTTATAGAAACTACTTCGGGAAATACAGGATTTTCCATTGCAATGGTTTGTATCATCAAAGGTTACAAATGTATTCTTGCAGTAAGTGATAAGACAAAGAAAGAAAAAATCGCTTATCTGAAAGCACTTGGTGCCACAGTTTATATTTGTCCTGCAAATGTTCCTGCAGATGATCCAAAATCCTATTACGAAGTTGCCAAAAGAATTGCTGCAGAAACTCCCGATTCAATCTATATCAATCAATACTTCAACGAACTGAATATTGATGCACATTATCAAACAACAGGACCCGAAATTTGGGAACAGACAGAAGGTAAAATTACCCATCTTTTTGCCTGTACAGGAACCGGCGGAACTTTGTCGGGTTCGGCAAAATATTTAAAAGAGAAAAATCCGGATATAAAAATAATCGGTGTAGATGCAGATGGTTCTATCTTAAAAAACTTTCACGAAACAGGACAAATAAACAAAGATGACATCCATCCTTATCAAATAGAAGGAATGGGAAAAAACCTGATTCCTACTGCTTTATTATTTGATCAGGTTGATGAATTTGTAAGAGTAAACGACGAAATGTCTGCTTACCGAACCCGCGAAATCGCTCTGAAAGAAGCTATTATGGGAGGTTATACAACCGGAGCTGTTGTTCAGGGACTTTTGCAATATGCAAATTCTCATCAGTTTTCCCAAGATGATGTTGTAGTTGTGGTTTTTCCTGATCACGGTTCCAGATACATTACCAAAGTGTACAGCGATGAATGGATGGAAGAACAAGGTTTCATCAACAATTGTGTTCACAACTATGATGAAGTTTTCAGAACCGAATTTGTAAAATAGAAATAAAAAACCTTAAATAAAACCCTTTTGTGATTTGCAAAAGGTTTTTTTTAATTTTAATATCTCTTAAATTTAGCTAACTTTGTTGTTGGCTTTTAATTAAATAAAATCAGATAAAATAATGACAGATATTTTTGATCGTCTCAGACAAAATCCCGGTCCACTCGGACAATTTGCAGATTATGGAGAAGGATATTTCGTTTTTCCGAAATTGGAAGGACCAATCGGACCCAGAATGAGATTTCAGAACAGGGAGGTAATTTTTTGGAGTGCAAATGATTATTTGGGACTCTGCAACCATCCCGAAGTTTTAGAAGCCGATGCAAAAGCTGCTGCAGAATACGGAATGTTTTATCCGATGGGAGCAAGAGCAATGTCCGGAGAAACCGAACAACACCAACAACTTGAAAGAGAATTGGCAGAATTTGTAGAGAAAGAATCGGCATATCTGTTGAACTTCGGTTATCAGGGAATGGTTTCTACAATTGACGCATTGACTTCCCGACACGATGTGATTGTTTATGATGCCGATTCCCATGCTTGTATTGTGGACGGAGTTCGTCTTCATATGGGAAAAAGTTTCACTTTTAAACATAATGATATTACGAGTTTAGAAAAGAATCTTGCAAGAGCTACAAAAGTAGCAGAAGAAAACGGCGGTGGAATTTTGGTCATTACCGAAGGAGTTTTCGGAATGAGAGGATTACAGGGAAAACTGAAAGAAATCTGCGATTTGAAATCTAAATTCAATTTCCGACTTTTGGTAGATGATGCACACGGATTCGGAACTCAGGGAAAAACCGGAGCAGGAACCGGAGAAGAGCAAAATTGCCAAGACAAAATTGATGTTTATTTTTCTACTTTCGCAAAATCTATGGCGGGTTTTGGTGCATTTATCGCAGGAGATAAAGACATTATACGGATTCTGAAATACAATCTCCGTTCGCAAATTTTCGCAAAATCTCTTACGATGCCAATGGTAATCGGTGGTTTGAAAAGACTGGAACTTCTCCGTTCAAGACCGGAAATCAAAGCAAAACTTTGGGAAAACGTAAACAAATTACAAAACGGACTTAAAGAAAGAGGATTCAATCTTGGAAATACCAATACCTGTGTAACTCCCGTAATGATGCAGGGAACTCCTGTAGAAGCTACACTTTTGGTAAAAGATTTAAGAGAGAATTACGGAATTTTCACTTCGGTTGTAGTATATCCTGTGATTCCTAAAGGAATGATTTTGTTGAGATTAATTCCAACTGCTTCACACACCGATTCCGAAATTAATGAAACTTTAGCAGCATTCGAAGCGATTCACGAAAAATTAATTTCGGGATTTTATAAAGAGCAGGAACAAAAATTATTACAGGAGCAAGGTTTGTCTTTCAAACCGATTTAGAATTTTTCAAAAATTTATTTTTATATAAACCGTTTGAAAAATTCAGGCGGTTTTTTATTTTATCAAATCCAAAAATATTATGAAACAAATTATTATAAGCAAACAGGATTTCACAAGAATACACAAATCAATCAGTGATGCCAAACAAAATAACAGCATCAAAAAAGAAGATGCCGAAAAACTTCTGAAAGAACTGCATTCCGCAAAAATCGTAGAATCTGAAGATATTCCTGCAAATGTAGTAACAATGAATTCCATCGTGAAATTTCATTTTGAAAACAATCAAAATGTAATGGAGTTCCGGATTGTTTATCCGAATCAGGCAGATTTCAAGAATCACAAAGTTTCTATATTTTCGCCGGTTGCATCTGCACTAATCGGTTATAGTGTAAACGATGAAATCGAATGGATTGTTCCTTCGGGAATGACGAAAATTATCATCGACGAAATTATTTATCAACCGGAAGCAGCAGGAGATTTTGATTTATGATTTCATCATAATATAAAAAAAATCCCGTCTTCTTATAAGACGGGATTTTTGTACTATTTAAGGTAGATTATTCCGCAAGGATAATTCCTTTATTATTATTAAATTCTACTACTCCGCTTTTCATACGGAAAGAAAAAACACTGTCTTTTTCGTTTTCTTTCTTGAAATGTTTACTGTACTTCTCATCAATTGCATTGGTAAAAACTTTTACTTTTCCGCTGATTAACGAAGCAACAATTGCAGCGTGATCTTTCATAATATGGAAGTCTCCGTTTTTTCCGGGAAGCAAAACCGAACTTACTTCACCATCAAAAACTACAAATTCCGGGGTTAAAATTTTTATATTCATTTTAAATTGCTTTTGGCTTTTGGTAAATAGCTATTAGCTATCAGTAATCAGCATTATTATGCGTTTTCTGCCAACATTTTTTGTCCTGCTTCTATCGCTTCTTCTATGGTTCCTTTCAGGTTGAATGCTGCTTCAGGAAGATGGTCAAGCTCTCCATCAATAATCATATTAAATCCTTTGATGGTATCTTTAATATCTACCA
>CAYSQR010000051.1:0-735 GCA_964433195.1 uncultured Kaistella sp.
GACTTCCTTTTTTTCTTCTTCCAGATTTTCTTTTAATTTGAACTGATGTTTTACCACCGATTCCGGTTGGATATAAGTAATGGAACCGGTTTTTGAAATTCCCAAAACTCTTCCCGGAACTCTTTTTTTGAAACCCGATTTTACCGCCAAAACTCTTTGGTCATCAATAATGCTTTCTCTGATGTCATCTAAAAAATCGGTAGAAGAAAGTGCGGTTAAACTCCGGTTAAAGTTTTCCTGAATGGCTTTTCGTGCGTGTTGGATTTCGGTTCTTACAACTTTCAGAATTGGTGATGCTTCACTTTTCACTTCGCCGAAACGGTTGAAAACCTTGTCGATTTTGTCGATGATTTCTTTTTTAAATTCTAAATCTTTAACATCATTATTCAAGTTCAGAAATAAGTCTTCGTAAACCGGAAAGAACTTTTGGAGTTTCCCGATTTGTTCGGTTAAATTTTTGATTTTAATGAAAGCCGGGTTTTCCAGCCGGAAATTTTCAATCATCATTAATTTTAATTCTTCTTCAATGTCTTCATATTCATTGAAAGGAATGGCGTTTTCGCTTTCAAAGCTCGATAAAAATTCTGCGGTTTTCTTTAAGGAAATTTCTGCTTCTTCCAAAGGAACCGGAATCAGGTTTTCTATTTTTTCCGCCACTTTCGGAGAGTAAGCAAAAGGTGCGATTTCCGCGAGAAGCTCCGGAAATTCGAGTTCGATGAAGTCGTCTTTTTGTAT
>CAYSQR010000051.1:745-12614 GCA_964433195.1 uncultured Kaistella sp.
TGAGAGTTCGGAGAAATTAATACTATTTTGTATGTGAATTTTTTGTTATGTACTAAAATAAAAAATTGAAAATAAATTTTGTGGGTAAAATATTTATCGTAATATTGCGATAAATAAATTAAATAATGGGAATTACAAAAACAGAACATTATACAGACAAGCAAAATCAATTGGCAAAAATTGTAAAAGCAATTGGTCATCCTGCAAGAATAGCGATTTTGGAATATTTGTTAAAAGTAAATGAATGTATCTGCGGTGATATTGTGAGTGAACTTCCACTTGCACAGCCTACAATTTCCCAGCATTTGAAAGAACTGAAAAATGCTGGTTTAATAAAAGGAAATATTGACGGAACAGCAATTTGCTATTGCGTCAACAAAGAAACTTTTGAATTAATAAGCGAATATTTCTCTGATTTCAATCTAAAACTAAAAAAAGAAAAATGTTGCTGACATTTTTTTGACTTTATATATCGTAATATTACAATAAATAAAATAAATATGACTCTTGAACAAATTAAAGAAATTTTACCAATTCTTGATAATGTAGAATTTCAATTGGAAAACGGAACTTTCGTTCCGGAACATTTTCACGTAACAGAAATCGGAATAATCGGAAAAAATTTTATTGACTGTGGAGGAACAATCAGACACGAGAAGAAAATTAACTTCCAGCTTTGGAACGCAAACGATTACGACCACAAACTTAAACCCAAAAAACTTTTGAAAATAATAGAATTGTCCGAAGAAAAACTCGGACTTGAAAACGTTGAAATAGAAGTTGAATATCAATTGCAGACTATCGGAACTTTTGAGCTTGATTTTAACGGTAAAAATTTTGTGCTGAAAAATAAAACAACGACTTGTTTAGCTTCTGATTCTTGCGGTGTTCCCAAGCAAAAAACGGTACTTACCGATTTAGAAAATAATTCTTGCTGTACTCCAAATTCCGGTTGTTGCTGATGAAGAAAATATTTCTAAATCGTAAAAAGCCGATAATCATTATCACTTCTGTAATCTTATTACAGTTGATTTTCGGCTTTGACCCAAAATTTTTCATCATCAATATTATTTGGCTGTTCGTTAATTAAAAAATTTTAAAATGAAAAAAAAGATATTAGTTCTCTGTACCGGAAATAGTTGCAGAAGCCAGATTGCGGAAGCATATTTGCTGCATTTTGCCAATGGAAAAGCAGATGTTTACAGTGCCGGAATTGAAACGCACGGTGTTAATCCAAAAGCAATTGAAACGATGAAAGAAGACGGAATCGATATTTCAAAACACACTTCAAATCACATTGATGAATATAAAGAAATTGATTTTGATTTTGTAATTACAGTTTGTGATAATGCGAAAGAAAACTGCCCTTATTTCCCAACCAAAGCCAAAAAATTTCATCATAATTTTTCCGATCCGGCAAAAATTGCGGGTTCAGATGAGGAAAGTAAAAGCGAATTCCGAAGTATAAGAAATGAAATAAAAGAATATTGCAAAACGCTCATTCAAGAAAATATTTGATTTCAAATTGAACAGCCAGAAGAAATACACAAAAAATATTTTGGAAATTCCATCTTTGAGGAATGAAATTTATAACCGAACGATTAATTTTAAGAACAATAACGGAGAACGATACAAATGATATTCCTGAAAATCTTATTTTTGAACTTGTTCTTTATTGAAAAATTCTCAGATTAATCTATTAAAAAAGAACCTGCAGCGAAAAATACTGCAAGTTCCCAACAACTCTGAAAGCAAAATTTGCTTTCTTAAAAAGAGAATTTGAGATAAGGAATTAACATTTTTTCGTAAGTTGTTCGTTATTTGGCGGCAAGTGCAAAAACGAGGTTCAGCTCATCTTTTACTACAATTATCCCACCCATTTTTTTCGGAGGTTCTATATCGAAATCACTGAATTTTACATTTCTTTTTCCGATGAGTTTGCCGTTTTCCAAAGAAAAAGTAACGTTGTAGGTTTTGCTTTTTTCCATCATTTTCACTTCTACCATTGTATTGTAAACTCCGTTATTATTGTTGAAGGAAATAAACTTTATACTGAGGTAAGGATATTCCTTTGCCGATAATGTTTTCTGGAAATCAGAGGTCATTACTTTGTTTTTGCAATCGAAATCGGTAACTTTCAGAGCAATATTCGGAAGTTGTTTTCCCGAGAGATTTCCTCCTGAAGCTTGAAATGAATTGTTGATACATTTAAAATTATTTACATTGGTACTTCCGGTAATCTGAACATAATTTTCCTGTGCCGGAATCATTATTCCGAAAAAAAGTAAAAATATGCTGTAAAAAAAATTCATAATTCAGGTTTTCAAAAATCGGGGAAATAAGTTTCTGAAAATATTTCCCCGATTTGCTTGTCTTTCTTTGGTTTTAGAATCCTATGGTTGCTTCAAAAACAATCCCGTTGAATTTACCTCCATAGAGTGATCTGTTGATTCCCCAAGCTGTGCTTTCGTTGTATTTTTGGTTTACATATTCCACTTTGGCAAGAATATTTTTAGTCATAAACCATCCTCCTGCAATGTTGAAACGGTCGATTTGTCTTGTTTCCGCATTTTTGGAATCTTTACCGTTTACAGTATTGTATTTACTGCCTAAATAGAACTGCTCTTTGCCGCCAAATCTGTAAAGAAGTTCTGCTGCATATTGGCTGTACTCTCCTCTTCCGTCGGGATTTTTATTTCCTGCCACAAGTTTGTCTCCACTTGCGTGTTCAAAAGTTCCGAAGAATTCCAATCCTTTGTATTTGATAAACGGGTTGATTTGGAATGCCGTCATTCTTTTGAAACCGGGATCAAATCTTCCTGTTGATTGATTGGAAGTTCCCATTGCATCGGATTTTGTAGGATCTGCAGTGTTTTCTGTAAGCAGCACATAATAATATCTTGATCCCGCTCTGTCATCACTGTACAATTTTCCATTGGTATTCATTCCGTTGGTTCTCAGGAGCGAACCGGAAACTCTTACTCTCAAATCGTTGCTGATTTGTTTGTCATAAGCTCCTTTTGCATATAGGGACGGACTGTTGTCGTTTGTACCTTTTACGGAAGTTTGGTTTAGTTTTCCGTTGGAAACACCAATCATTCCCATAAAATTGTTTTTGAAATAATACACTTCTCCGAACGCTTGAGTTGTAAAAGAATCCATAATGTTGTTTTCTACGAAAGCATTGGTAATTGCTTTTGCATTGTCGGTTCTTCGGAAATGCGAATCTCCGTAGTTCAGGTCATCCATACCGATTTTTATTCTTGCATTTTTCATTATTTCACTTAGGAATCCTTTTGAAATAAAATCCAGATTGTCAATTTGGAGGTACCCTCCTTTTACCCACGCTTCGTTGTGATGTCTTGCAGAAAGATAGGTTCTCAGGTGCAGTTTCACGCCGGTTGACAAATAAGCATTCAAATCGAGATTTGCAGTCGGCAAGTTAAAATCCGCACCCATATTGATTAATTGTGTGTTTGCAGGAAGTGTAGCTTCTGTGGAATGTTTCAGAGATTGGAATTGCAAAGCAAAATCTCCTCCTACTGATACTTTTACACCATTATATTCAGGGGCTTCAATTTTTGGGTCTTCAAATATATTTCGGGTGGTTTTCTCGGGAGCTAAATAATCCCTCATTGTGGCTTCCTGTGCAAATGCGAAACTTGCGGTTAATAAAGCCGGTAATAAAACTGCTTTTACTAGAGTTGTTTTCATAATATAAATATTTATTCTTTATTTTTGTTATTCTGCGGTTACATTTACTTTTACGGTTATTTCGTTTCCTGTTTTTACGCCCATAAATCCGGGTCTTTCCATTCCGAAATCGGATAATTTCAGAGTTTCGGTTCCGTCGATTACATAAGCATTTCCTTTTTTAACTACGTTTACCGGAAACGAAACATTTTTGGAAACTCCGGCAATACTAAGTGTTCCGGAAACATTGCTTTTTCCTATATTGATAGAAGTTGTAGTGAAAGTAACATTCGGGAATTTCTCGGATTTCAAGGCACTGTATGCTTTGTTGTCCATCATTTTTCCTTTTTTACTTTTCAGGTTTTTTACGGGCATTGTAAATGTTGCATTATTAATGACATTACCATTTACCGTTCCCGAAAAAGTTGCAGCAGAACCATTCATTTCCCAATCGTGCATCGGAGAAGTTCCCGTTACCAAAACCGAAGTGGTTTTTTGGGTAATCTTCTGTGCATTTGCAAATTGGGAAAATAATAAAACTCCGCCAATCACTGTGAGATTTAGAAATGTTTTAATTGTTTTCATATTTTTAAAATTTAATGGGTTATTTTATTAATTATTTATCTTTAATTCCATATCAAAGGTAGATACATCTGTTAAAATTTGCTAATTTTTGAATATGATATAAATCTTTTGTATTTTTAAAATTATTAAATTCATAATTTTTAAACAATTTTCATAAAAAATAGTTATGCCAAATTCGTGTATGGAGTCTTTTTGAATATTTTTGTTATCGAAAAGTGTAAAAAAAATAAATCACTAAAGGAGATTGCAGAAAAATGATGATGAAAATCAGTTGTGTTTTCTTGTCTGAACAAGCTGAAATCATTATATTTTTATGACTTTTTCGGGAAGTTTAATATCTTTGAAAACTTTATTATATAATATGACCTGGAAAGAAATCCTCGCTCCGATAAAAAACTCGGAATACTTCCGAAATCTTTGGCAAAAAGTAAAAGAAGAATATGCTTCTGCAAAATGTTTTCCACCGAAGAATCAGATTTTCAGAGCGTTGGAACTTACGCCTTTTGAAAACGTGAAAGTTGTCATCATCGGACAAGATCCGTATCATAATGATTTTCAGGCGAACGGATTGTGCTTTTCGGTTTCTGAAAATGTTTCTGTACCGCCGTCTTTGAAAAATATTTTCACGGAACTGAAAGAAGATTTAGGAATAGAAAGAACCAAAAAAGAATTGGAAGATTGGGCGGAACAAGGTGTTTTGCTATTGAATGCAACGCTTTCCGTAAAAGCACATTCGCCAAATTCCCATAAAGATTTGGGTTGGGAAAAATTCACGGATTTTGTGATTAAAGAAATTTCAAACAAAAAAGAAAATGTAGTTTTCGTTTTGTGGGGTGCTTTTGCACAAAAAAAAGAGGAACTCATCAATTCCTCTAAACATTTCGTGATAAAATCTGCACATCCATCGCCGTTTTCGGTTTACCGCGGATTTTTCGGGAGCAAACCTTTTTCTAAAATTAATGATTATCTGAAATCGAAAAATTTAGAAATTATTTCGTGGTAACGGTAGTTTCGGATTCTGCTCTTTCTATTTTTATCCCGATTTTATATTGTCCTTTCAGTGCGTTGAAACCTTTTTCGGAAGTAGTTTCGGGAGAAACTTCGACAAGAGAAATATTAAATCTGTTGAAATTCTGCATTTTGGAATAACCTTTATTCAGGTCGTTCATTGTGCTTAGTTTCAGAATCATAGGTCTTGTTGCAGTTCCCATTACTTCTACTTCTGCGGTTGCATTTCCTGCCCAAATGCAGTTTACATCTTTCGGACAACGGCTGTCTTCCGACATTTGCTTGAAAGTAACATTCATTTGGTATTCTTTCAGAAATTTGTTTTCGCCTTCTTTCAGGTAAACAATTCCTTGTTTTTCACTTTCCTGATGGGATTTATTTTCGGTCATTTCAGAATTTTCTTTAGTGTTATCTGCATTGTTTTGAGGTTTGCACGATGCTAAAATCAAAACCGAAAAAGCGGGAATAAGAATTTTGTATAACATTATATTTAATTTTTAAAAATATCAAAAAGAACGACCAAAAACATTGCCAAACCCACGATAAAGCTGAATCCGGTTCCGTAAATAAAACCGATAAACGCTCCTTTCATAGAATTGAATGCTTTTTTTCTGTCATTGAAATCGTGTAACAATTCCCCCACGAAAACGCCCAAAAACATTCCGATAAGAAAACCGAAAGGAAGCGGAATAAAAAACAATCCAAGCAAAGTTCCGACAACAGAACCGATGCTTCCGTAACGAGTTCCGCCGTATTTCCGGTTGGTTTTTGCAGGAATCACATAATTCAGAATTGCGGAAACTAAAGTTAAGAAACCGAAAATCCAAATGTAAATAATGGAAAGTTCTGAATCTGTCCCGAATTTGTAAAGTAACAATCCACCGAAACTCAGAATTAATCCGGGTAAAACAGGAAGAAAAGTCCCGATTATTCCTATAATAATGATTATAATACTGATGAACTGAACCACTGAATTATCCACTTTGTTTTCTTTTGATAAAAGTAGGAATTTTGTAACAATATGGAGCAGTTAATTTTGTAATTTTGGCAAATGCAAATTGAGAAATTAGATAAAAGAGATATTTTACAGCAAATCAGCAACTACATTCATCTGTGGATAGATGCACATTTTCCGGACGGAATTGCTTTGCTGATGCAGATTACGGCGAGATTACTCTTTCTTTTTGCGATTTTTTGGATTTCGCTTTTTCTTTTTAAAATCATTGTGAATGTATTATTAAAAAGAATTTTTTTCAAAAAAGAAAAATATCCGTTTCTGTATTCGCTTTACCGGATTAAAGCAAACAAGACTGTTTGCAGAATGTTGGCAATTATCGTCTGCGAACTTTGCGTAACCTCTGTTTTCCAGAATTATCTCCCGAAAACAGGAATGTTTACCATTCGTTTTATCAACTTTTTATTGGTAATGTTCAGTGCAGAACTTGCGTATAAAGGTCTGAAAGCGGTGGAATATTATTATGCCATCAAAAGAGAACATTATCGTGTTATTGCTATAAAAGCGATTACGCAAACAGTTCGTCCCATCGGAATTGTCGTTTTTATCTTTATCGGAATCAGTATTATTTTCGGAATCAAAGGTTCTACGATTTTCGGTTATGTAAGTGCATTTACGGCGGTTTTCTTTTTGATTTTCAGGGATTTTATTTTGGGATTCATTACAGGAATGCACGTTGCAACGCAGAGAACTTATAAAGTCGGAGATTGGATTCGTGTGGACAAATACGATTTGGACGGAACGATTGAAGATATTTCTTCCTTAACCACGAAAGTGAAAAATTTTGACCACACCATTTCCACGATTCCGACTTACGATTTGCTGAATACCGAAGTGAAAAATTTTGAAGTGATGAAAGCCGGAAACAAACGCAGGATTAAAAAATCCATCACTTTTAATATCAATTCGTTTGCGTTTTTGGATGAAGAGCTTTTCCGCAAATTGGAAAAAATAAGTCTGATTTCCAATTATCTGAAAAACGTCGGACAAGAAATCCACGAAGAAAATTTAAAATCGAACAACGATAAAACCGTATCACTAAATTCCCGAAAACTTACCAATATTGGTGTTTTCAGAAAATATGTCGAAGCATATCTGGAAAATAATCCGAACATCGACCAAACCGATACCATCTTGGCAAGACAATTGGAAATCACGCCGCAAGGTTTGCCTTTGGAGATTTACTGTTTTACGATTTATCCCGATTTACTCGATTACGAAAGAATTCAAGCCGATATTTTCGATCATCTTTTGGTCGCTTCAAAAGAATTTGATCTGGAAGTGATGCAAACGAAAGTGTAAAGGTTTAGAGAGATTAAAGTTACTTTGAATAAAAATACCGAATGAAATCGGGGAATGAAACAGATAAAAATTTTAACAATTTCAACCGTAGTTTTGAATGCTTTAATCCTGATTGGAGCAGGACACGGTATCAGTTTTCTTATTATGACGGAAATATTAGGATTCAAATTTCTATTTACAGAATTTTCAGAGATTGATATTTTCGGAAGTTATGATGAAAAATTAGTTCCGATTGCAATAGTATCTTTGATTTTTCAAACCGTTTTGATTGTGAGTTTATTTCAAAAAAAAATAAAAGAAGAAAAATTTTGCTCATTGCTTCTTCATTAATTTTAATAATATCTATTTTGTATTTGACCAAAGATTTCTTTGAATCCGAAATTGACCAATTTACTTTGATAAGTGCAATTCCATTTCTGATTTCGTCAATTTGTTTGTTATCTGCAACATTTGAATAAATAATTATGGCATATATTTCCGTTCCATCTGAATCAAAGAAAAAAATTAATAAAGCTGGAAAATTACTGAGTACGGATGATTTTTTATCATTGGAATTTCTAGAGGCAATAGAACTTGCAAATAAGTGGAGAGCTTGTCATGCGTATCCAATAAATACTTTTCAAGCAACATTGAGAAAAAAAATGAAGGAAGTTTCCAATGATGGCCTTGTTGCTCAAAGACTAAAAAGAATGCCGACAATAATTGACAAACTTAAAAGATTTCCAAATATGCAATTAACTACGATGCAAGACATTGCAGGAATTAGAGGAATCTTGAAAAAAGTACCAGAGGTGAAGAAACTTGTCAATTTATATACTAATAATAGAAATTTTCCACATGAATTAGTTGAAGAATATGATTATATTGAAAATCCAAGAGATATAGATGGATATAGAAGTTATCATTTAGTATATAAGTATCAAAATGCGTCAAATCCAAACTATGATGGTTTAAGAATTGAAATGCAATTCAGAACACGCCTTCAACACATTTGGGCAACTGCTGTTGAAACAATGGGGACTTTTTTAGGGCAAGCTCTAAAATCAAAACAAGGAGATAAAGAATGGTTAGACTTTTTTGCTGTAGTTTCCTCGGCTTTTTCTTTTTTAGAAGGAACTCCACAAGTTCCAAGGTTTGCACATTTAAATAAAGATCAAACAATAGAACTTGTTGCAAAAATGGAAAAAGAACTCGGAGCAATTGAGAAAATGAAAAATTTTTCAATTGTAGTTAATTCTATAGGCAAAAGTAAAAGTTATTATTATCATTTGCTAGTATTAAATTCATTGGAACATAATATACAAGTATATACTTATGATAGAGATAATTTCGAAAGAGCATTAATTGATTATTCCAAGTTTGAAAATGAGGCAGCAAAAGGTAGTAAATTAGAACCAGTTTTAGTTTCAGCTGGTCCAATGGAAAATCTAAAAAAAGCATATCCAAATTTATTCTTAGATATTTCAGAATTTGAGAAAATATTACTACGCTTAATTAAAACAGGAAAATAATGCTGCAGATAACATAGTATTTGCAAAATGCGGGGTGAAGTTATAAGTTGAACTTTTTGTAACTTTTATCCGCATATATTTTTCCGTTCACGATATTTTTTCTAATTTAGTTCACGGAAAAAATATCTGCTTCGCTTCGGTTAAAATTGAACTTTCAGTTCCATTTTGCCCGCACTTCGCAAATACTTTTTCCGTTAGCGGTAATTATGAAACAACAAACCGTCCGAAATATAATTTTAATAAACGGAATTATTCCAGGAACATTTTTATTTCTGTTGTCTGTATTTTGGCTATTCCAATTTGCTTTAGATATATTTTATGACTGGAAAACATTTCTATTAATTTTGTGCTTTTTACTCGGAATAATTGGTTATTTAGGATTATGGAGAAATTTAATTTTATCCCAAAATAGAGTTAAACTAAATTCCTATTTACTTGGTTTTGGAATTATTGGTTGTTTAACTTTTATAACTTTTGAAGGTGGAGAAAGAGCAATAAAGTGGATTATTTCCGATGGGAAATATAATGTTGATTTGGCCACTTTTAGTTTCCGTCATAATAATAATCTTAAACTTAAGAACAAATGAGAAATAAATGGATTTTGAGAATTTCAGTTTGCCTAAATATTATATTCCTATCACTTTTTATGTTGCATTCGATAAACTCACCTTCAAACAAAATTGGACGACTTAAAAAGGATGTGAAAGTTGGATTCTTTTCAAGCGACAGTGCATTCATTTATTTACCTAAAGGAATTACTGTTAGAGATAAATCAGAAAGAGGACTTTCCGCAATTGGACAATTTGAAAATAATCGATTTGAAATTGTAATCACAAGTGATGATGATTTAGTTGATTATGACTTACCAAAAGACAGCTTATTTACTTTTGGGAATTATTATTCTGCTGACATTAATAAATATAGAACTGAAGAAAAACAATAACTTCCGCTAACAATGGTTTTGCAAAATGCGGGGTTAAGTCCCAAGTTGAACGACCCTGTTTTTTTCGCCGCCGCTGCTTTTCATATTGTTTTTTTTATTTAATTTAGCCAATACTTTTTCCGATTATTGAAACTCTAAAACTGAAACCTCAAACCATAATCATCAATCATTAGGTTTTGAAGACCCCGATTTCAAAAAACTTTTAAATTAAAAATAACTTTTAAAGTTTTAAATTTGCTTAATGGAAAAAGAAATTACCATCAACGATTTTTCAAAACACCTTTTTTGGGATGTGGATTTGAAAACTTTTGACCTTGACAAACACAAGGAACAAATGGTTTTCAAAGTTTTGGAATACGGACTTTTACAAGATTGGAATCTTCTGAAAAAACTTTACGGAAGAGAAGAAATCAAAAAAATTTCGCTTAATCTGAGAAGCCTTGATGCAGTTACACTGTCTTTTTTATCCACTATTTTCAATATTGACAAAACCGAGTTCAGATGCTACAAACACAAACAATCAGTGCAGAATGTCTGGAACTCCTGAGAAACATTTCCACTTCCGATTTTTTCGCTGATTATGTTTTGGTCGGCGGAACAGCTTTGGCGTTGCAAATCGGTCATCGTAATTCCGTAGATTTAGATTTTTTCGGAAAGATAGAAATTGACACGGAATTATATGTTGAAGAGTTAAAAAAAATCGGGAATGTGAATGTCCTTAAAGTTTCTAAAAATATTTTGATTACTTCTATTAATGATGTAAAAATTGATTTTGTAAATTACACTTATCCTTGGATTGACGAAAAAATCATTACAGAAAATATTACTCTCGCTTCTAAAAAAGACATTGCGGCAATGAAACTTAATGCTATTTCGGGACGAGGAAGCAAAAAGGATTTTATTGATTTGTATTTTCTTTTGAATGAATTTTCATTGAAAGAAATGATTGGTTTTTACAGAGAGAAATATACGAATCATTCCGAATTCGGAATGATAAAATCTATTACGTATTTTGAAGATGCCGATAAAGAAGAAGCCCCTGAAATGTTTCTTGATTTCGATTGGAAATCCTGCAAAGAAAAAATTACAAGAGAATTTAACAACCTGAAACTTTAAACCTTGAACAAAAAATTATGACAAAACTCTCCGTCAATATCAATAAAATCGCCACCATCAGAAATGCAAGAGGAGGCGAATTTCCCAGTGTAACCGAAGCTGCAATAAAATTGCAGGAATTTGGTGTGCAAGGAATTACGATTCATCCAAGACCCGATGAAAGACACATCACCAGAAAAGATGTTTATGATTTAAAACCTTTGATAACTACCGAATTTAATATCGAAGGAAATCCGCACCGTTCGTTTATCGATATGGTTTTGGAAGTGAAGCCGGAACAAGTCACTCTCGTTCCCGATGCGGATGATGCGATCACTTCCAACGCAGGTTGGAACTGTGAAAAAAATCTGGATTTTCTAAAATCGGTAATTTCTGAGTTTAAAAATGCCGGAATCCGAACTTCAATTTTCCTCGATCCAAATCCCGGAATGGTAAAATTTGCCGCAGAAACAGGAACGGACAGAATTGAACTTTATACCGAAAGTTATGCGAAAAATTATCCTATTAATAAAGAAGAAGCGATAAAACCATATATTGAAACCGCAATTGAAGCCGGAAAATATAATTTAGGAATTAATGCAGGACACGATTTAAGTTTAGAAAACTTGAAATATTTTTCCGACAATATCCCAAATCTTTTGGAAGTTTCCATTGGTCACGCTTTGATTTCGGAAGCGTTGTATATGGGTTTGGAAA
>CAYSQR010000052.1:0-2639 GCA_964433195.1 uncultured Kaistella sp.
ATGAAACTTCAAAACTACACCCGACTTCCTTCTATGGAATCACAAAACTTCAGCAAGAGCAAATGGTGGAACTGGTCTGTAAATCCATCGGGATTAGTTTTGTTATCCTGCGTTATCAGAATATTTTTGGAGCAGGACAATCACTTCTGAATCCGTACACAGGGATTTTATCTATTTTTTCCACCCAGATTTTAAATGGAAAAAGCATCAACATTTTCGAAGACGGATTGCCGACAAGAGATTTTATATATATAGATGATACGGTAGAAGCGACCATTAAAAGTTTGGAATCAGAGAATGCCAATAACGAAACCATCAATATAGGAACCGGAATCGCAACTACGGTTTTATCGGTCGCTCAGCTTTTGGTAGATCAATATCAAAAGGAAACTGAAATTACGATTTCGGGAAATTTCAGAATAGGGGATATCCGACACAATTTTGCAGATTTATCGAAAATGAAACGGTTGTTAAATTTTGAACCGACACTCAATTTCCGGCAAGGTATCGGTAAATTTACTTCGTGGGTTTTACAGCAGTCGGTGCAGGATAATCATTTTTCTCAGTCCCTTGAAGAAATGAGGAAAAAAGGATTTTTGAAATAATGGATTTTAAGAATAAAAAAATATTATTTCTTTCGGCAAGTTTTTTCGGATACGAAAATGCCATTGCAAAACGACTTCGGGAATTGGGAGCAGAAGTGGATTTTTATAACGAAAGACCATCGGATTCCGTTTTTTCTAAAGGAATAATACGGGTGAAAAGTAATCTGTATCAAAATAAAATCAACAATTATTACCAAAAAATTTTACAGAAAACCGAAAACCGGAATTACGATTTTTTTCTTTTGATTAAAGGCGAAACCATTCCTTTTTTCTTTTTAGAAATATTTAAACAGAGAAATCCGGAAGCAGTTTCGATTTTTTATTCTTACGATGCCGTTTCAGAATATCCGAAGTTTTTAAAATTATATTCTTGGTTTGATAAAAATTTTACGTTTGAACCGAAAGATGCTTTGAAATATAATTTGCATTTCAGACCCTTATTTTTTTTGGAAGATTATAAAACGGAGGAATCTTTTTCTTCTCCGAAATACGATATTGTTTTCATAGGAAGTGTTCATACAGACCGATATTTAATTGGCGAAAAAATTCGGGAAATAGGAAATGATTTGAATTTGAAAACCTTCTTTTATTATTATTCGCCAAGTAAAACGGCTTTTGTTTTGAGGAAAATTTTCGACCGGAATTTAAAGAAATTCGACATTCGCAAAGTAAGTTTCAAAAAACTGAAACATTCCGAAATTACCGAAATTTATAGGAATACCGTTTCTGTTTTAGACATCAATAAACCTTTTCAGTATGGTTTGACAATGCGGACTTTTGAAACGCTGATTTCAGGAAAAAAACTTTTGACCACCAATTCGGATATTGAAAACTATCCTTTTTACAATCCGGAAAATATTTTAATTTTAAATCGAAACGATTTGAAAATTGATACCGATTTTTTTAAAACCGAATTTCAAAAAATTGCTCCCGAAACACTCGAAATGATGTCTTTGGATTCGTGGATTCATTGCTTATTCATAAAAGAACAAGATGATTATTGGACATTCAAAACCTCTGCTCTTTAGAGAAAAAAAAAGCGATTCAAAAAAAATGAACCGCTTTTCTTATTAGGTAATCTTTAAAATTAATTTCCCGTAGAAACCGGAGTTTGAGCCGGAGTATTATTATTTGTAGCCGGAGCAGAAGTTTGCTGAACCGGAGTTTGCTGTACATTTACCGATGGTTTAGCTGTTAAAATTACACTGAGAAGAATCAAAACTACGATTGCAATTCCTATACTCCACGTTGCTTTTTCCATAAAATCGTTGGTTCTCTGTACACCGAACTGTGCGGAAGAAGTACCGCCGAAAGTTCCGGAAAGTCCGCCTCCTTTCGGATTCTGTGCCATAATAATGATAATTAGTAAAATACTCGCAATCATAATGAGTATCATAAACAGCGTAAATATTGTGCTCATTTTTGTTCAAAAATTTAGACTGCAAATATAAGACATTTTTTTGAATTCATTAACCATCATAAAAGAATAATTTCATTCAGATTTCGTAAATTTGTGTTCCCAAAATTATAATGAAAATGGATTATCTGAAAGGACTGAATGAACCACAACTCGATGCTGTAACTACTTTACAAGGACCACTTATGGTTCTTGCAGGTGCAGGTTCCGGAAAAACCCGGGTTCTCACGATGCGGATTGCTCATCTCATTACCAATTTGGTAGATCCCTTCAATATTTTGGCACTCACTTTTACCAACAAAGCGGCGAAAGAAATGAAAGAACGTATTGCAAAAGTAGTAGGAGAGAGCGAAGCGAAATCGCTTTGGATGGGAACTTTTCATTCCGTTTTTGCAAGAATTCTGAGAAGCGAAGCTCATTATCTCGGCTTTCCTTCCAACTTCACGATTTACGATTCTCAGGATTCCCTGAATGTCATTAAAAAAGTTTTAAAGGAACTGAATATTGATGCCGATTTATATAAACCGAAAAAAGTACAGCAAAGAATTTCCACCTACAAAAATAATCTCATTACCGTAAAAGCATATTTCAACAATCCCGAATTAATCGAAGCTGAC
>CAYSQR010000052.1:2649-12463 GCA_964433195.1 uncultured Kaistella sp.
CTGACGAACGTACCAATATGAAGCACATCGGTTTGATTTACCAGAAATATGTGGATGTTTGTTACCGGAACGGAGCAATGGATTTTGATGATTTATTATTGAGAACCAATGAATTATTGACTAGATTTCCCGAAGTTCTGGCAAAATATCAAGACCGGTTCCGATATATTTTGGTAGATGAGTACCAAGATACAAATCATTCACAGTATTTAATTGTAAAAGCATTGGCTTCAAAATTTGAAAATATTTGTGTGGTAGGAGATGATGCACAATCCATTTATTCATTTCGTGGTGCGAATATTTTTAATATTTTAAATTTTAAAAAAGATTATCCGGAAGCAGTTACGGTTTCACTCGAACAGAATTATCGTTCCACCCAAAACATTGTGAATGCGGCAAATGTGGTAATTTCCAAAAACGTACAGCAATTCAAAAAAAATGTTTTCAGTGATAATGAAGAAGGCGAAAAAATAAAAATTTACCGTGCACTTTCCGATGCCGATGAAGCGAATTTCGTCGCCGGAAATATTTGGGAAATGCACAATTCCGCCCAAAGAAAATTTACCGATTTTGCGATTTTGTATAGAACCAATTCTCAAACCAGAGCTTTTGAAGATGCATTGAGACGGAAAAACATTCCGTATCGTGTTTATGGCGGACTTTCTTTTTACCAAAGAAAAGAAGTGAAAGATTTAGTCGCTTACTTGCGACTTCTCGTGAATGAAAACGATAATGAAGCACTCACAAGAATCATCAATTATCCAGCTCGTGGAATTGGCGAAACCACGCAAAACAAACTGATTGTTTTTGCGGATTCCCAAAATATTTCGGTTTCAAAAGTTCTCGATAATCTCGGAATATATGCTCCGCAATTGAGTTTAAATAACGGGATTCTTACAAAACTTGCAGATTTTTGGTCGATGATAAAAGCATTTCAGGTATTATTAAAAACCGAAAATGCGTATAATGTTGCAATGGAAGTTGCGAAAAGAAGCGGTTTGATTAAATTTCTGAAAGACGACCAAACTCCGGAAGGAATTTCCCGGGTCGAAAATATTCAGGAACTTATGAATTCGATGCAGGGTTTTATCGAAGAACAGCAACAATTGGAAGACGGAAATCCGTCGCTTTCAAATTTCCTCGAAAATATTGCACTTTCCGCAGATACGCAGAATGATAAAAATGATGATACGGATAAAGTTTCATTAATGACGATTCACCTTTCCAAAGGATTGGAATTTCCCATCGTACATTTGGTGGGACTGGAAGAAAACCTGTTTCCGAGTTTTATGAGTTCATCGACGCGTGAAGAATTGGAGGAAGAACGAAGATTGTTTTATGTCGCTTTAACGAGAGCAGAAAAACAGGCATTTTTTACTTATGCCGTTTCAAGATTTCAGTGGGGGAAAATTACCGATGCGGAACCTTCAAGATTTTTAAGTGAAGTCGATTCGCAATATCTCGAATTTATCAATCCTGCAACAGAATCTCGCTTTGTGAACCATTCCGGTTTAAGGTCGAATATTTTTGATGATGCACCAAGCGAACCGAGATATTTTAAAAAGAAAGAAGAGAAAAAATCTTTGAATCGGAATGTCATTGCGAACAATGTGAAGCAAACTCCTCAGAATTTGAAACCTGTCGCCACTGCGAAAATCATCAATCCAAGTGGAAATTCTTCACAGGATATAGAAGTGGGCGATAAAGTTCGTCACGACCGTTTCGGAGTTGGAGAAGTAACTTTCCTCGACGGAACCGATCCGCAAAACATCAAAGCAAAAGTGAAATTCCAACACGAAGGCGAAAAAAATCTGATATTGAAATTTGCAAAGCTGACAAAGATTTAGACGAAAATCATCAAATAATCACTAAATTTGCAGCTTTATGAAAAGTTCCCGATAGGTTTTTAGGGAAATTAATCATCAAATCAATCATCAAATTTTGAGCACTTATCTTACCATTCTCGGTTTCAACTCGGCAATTCCTACCGTGAATTCTGCTCCTACTGCACAGTTTCTGGAAATGGATGAACGCTGTTTCCTCATCGATTGCGGAGAAGGAACTCAGGTACAGCTCAGAAAAGCAAAAGCGAGATTTTCAAAGATTAATCATATTTTCATCTCTCATCTTCACGGCGATCATTGTTTTGGTTTACCGGGACTTATTGCTTCTTTCCGGCTTTTGGGACGGGAAACTCCACTTCATATTTATGCTCCGAAAGGAATTAAAGAAATGATGGAAACCATTTTCAGAATTACAGAAACACATAAAGGTTTTGAAGTGGTTTATCACGAACTCGAAAGTAAAAATTCCGAAAAAATTTACGAAGATAAAATGGTTGAAGTCTTTACCATTCCGCTTGATCACAGGATTTATTGCAATGGTTATCTTTTCCGTGAAAAACCTAAAGAAAGACATTTGAACATCGAAGAAATTTTAAAATATCCCGAAATCCAAACCTGCGATTATCACAATTTAAAGCTCGGAAAAGATTTTGTTCTGAATGACGGTTACGTTCTGAAAAACGAAGTTTTAACCAAAGAACCCTCAAAATCACTTTCTTACGCATTTTGCAGTGATACACGATATTTGGAAAAAATAATTCCTCTTATCGAAAATGTAGAGGTGCTGTATCACGAAGCAACTTTTTTGCACGACTTGAAAAAAATGGCAGATTACACGGGACATACAACTGCTTTGGAAGCGGCACAAATTGCAAAAAAAGCCAAGGTTGGAAAATTAATTTTAGGACATTTTTCAAACAGATATGATGATCTGACTGTTTTTACCGATGAAGCAAGAGCAATTTTCCCAAACTCTTTTTTGCCGAAAGCGTTGGAACAAATCAAGATTTAAAAGCAATTTTCGAGCGGTTAACTTTGTCAAAATTTTATGAGGAATGATAGTTAATTTTGACAAAGTTTTCAAAATCCCACAATTTGAAATCTTTAACGAAATATAATATTGAATGAATTTCAATGAACTGAAAACTTTCCTCGACGAAAAAGCCAATATTTATAACAATCCCAGTTTTATCGAAAATGATCCCATTCAGATTCCGCATCGGTTTTCGCTGAAGCAGGATATTGAAATTGCAGGATTTCTCACCGCAACAATTTCGTGGGGAAACCGAAAATCAATTATTAATGATGCCGGAAAAATGATGAACAGGATGGGAAATTCTCCGTATGATTTTGTAATGAATTTCAAAGATTCGGATTTGGATTTTATTGAAAATAGAGCAGTTCACCGAACTTTCAACGCAGAAGATTTCAAATATTTCATCAAAAATTTAAACCGGATTTATCTCGAAAATGAAAGTTTGGAAAATTTATTTTTAACCAAGGAAAACGAAGGAAATTTCTATCACGCTTTAGAACGTTTCCGAACCGGATTTTTCAGAGAAACCCATTCACACCGAAGTACGAAACACGTAAGTTCCACTTACAAAAATTCTTCCGCAAAACGATTGATGATGTTTCTGAGATGGATGGTTCGCAAAGACAGAAAAGGAGTAGATTTCGGGATTTGGAAAAATATAGACCAAAAGAATCTATCAGTTCCGCTCGATGTACACACCGGAAATATTTCCCGGAAACTCGGTTTAATACAAAGAAAACAAAACGACTGGAAAACCGTTTTGGAAATGGATTCTGTATTAAGAAAATTCGATGCCGAAGATCCTGCGAAATATGATTTTGCTCTTTTCGGTTTGGGAATTTCAAAGGATTTTTAACTAAATTAGCAAAAAATTTTTTAAGAAGATGAGCCGGAAAGAACGAAGAGAAAGAAACATCTTGTTTCTTGAAAAAATTACCGATGGTGTAATGTGGTGGATTGGCTCTATTCCTTCCCTCATCGTACATTCCATTGTTTTTGTTACGGCTTTTTTGCTTCCGGTTTTCAATTTGGTTTCGGTGGATAAAATGCTTTTGGTTTTAACGACTATTCTTTCATTGGAAGCGATTTATCTGGCGATTTTCATTCAGATGTCGGTAAATAAAAGTCAGGAACATATTGAAGATATTCGCGAAGACATCGAGGAAATTCAGGATGATATTGAAGAAATTAGCGAAGATATTGATGATATTCAGGAAGATATCGAAGATATTGCCGAAGATGAAGATGATGAAGACCACAACGAAAGAGCCAAAAACGTGATGCTGAAAAGCAATGTTTCGTCCAACAAAAACGACATCAAATCCTTGAAAGAAATGATTTCAAATCTTCAGCAGCAACTGGAAGAGCTGAAAAAAGATGATGAAAATGCGGAGGAAAAAACTTCGGAAGATTAAGAATGTTTAAATTTGTTTAAAAAATATTTAAAGCTTTACTTTTCTCTCAGATGATACAAATGAGGCTGATTAATATTAAAAAAATCTGCGTAATCAGCCAAATTAGCGAGAACTTATGAGAAATTCAAAAACGAAAAATGTTTTTATATAAAAAAATAATTCATAATCAACGATATGAAAATAATTGAATAAAATTTTAAAAGGCTCAAGCATTTTTCCACTCCATCGTAAATGAAATAAAATCTTCCACCGAAAGTTCTTCAGCTCTTTTATCCAAAAATTCGTGGTTTTTCAAAGTTTCAGGAATATTCAGTATTTTTAAAGAATTAGAGAGTTTTTTCCGTCTTTGATTAAAACCTGCTTTCACAATTTGCTTGAAGAGAACTTCGTTTCCGGCTAAACCGTTTTTCGGATTTCTGGTTAATTTTATAACACCCGATTTCACTTTCGGAGGCGGATTGAAAACATTTTCGTGTACCGTGAAAAGATATTTTACCTCATACAACGCCTGAACCAAAACCGACAAAATTCCGTAATCTTTCGTTCGTGGAACTGCGGCGGTTCTTTCCGCCACTTCTTTCTGGAACATTCCCACCATTTCCGGAACGTTTTCGTAGAAATCTATAATTTTAAATAAAATCTGCGAAGAAATATTATAAGGAAAATTCCCGATGACAGCGATTTGTTCCCCGAAAATTTCATTAATATTAATTTTAAGAAAATCTCCCGTGAAATGATTTTCCTGTAATTTTTCGTAATGTTTTTTCAGATATTCCACCGATTCGGAATCGATTTCCGCCACGAAAATTTCGGCATCTTTTTCTAAAAGATATTTTGTGAGAACGCCTGTTCCGGGACCCACTTCCAAAACTTTTTTATAATGCCCGAAACTCAGTCCGTCCACAATTTTTTTGGCGATATTTTCATCGGTCAGAAAATGTTGTCCGAGATGTTTTTTGGCTTTTACCATTTAATTAATTCAAAATTTAAGATTCAAAATTTCGGTTTCAAGTTTCAATCCTCCATCTCCCAACTTCCATCTTTTTAAGTTTTTTTTAACACCGATTTTCTTGGATTCTCGGCAAATTACGGAAGTTTTTTTCTATTTTAGCAGAAATTTTTTATTTAATGGCAAAGACAGCTGAAGATTTTAACAAAAGACGGCTTCGTTCAAGTAATATTACGGTTGTAATAAGTATTGCTTTGGTGTTGTTTTTATTAGGATTAATGGGACTTATTCTGATTAATGCCCAGAAATATTCCGATTACATCAAGGAACAATTGGTGGTAAATGCGTATTTTGATGAAAACTATGATGCAAAAGATTCGGCAAAAATTGTAAAACAGGAAGCCGAAACGTTCAAAAAAATCCAAGCTTTAGGTTCTGTAAAACGGGCAAAATACATTACCCGGGAAATGGCGGCACAGGAAGCGAAAAACAGTATGGGAATTGAAAGCAGTGCACTTTTCGAAGAAAATATTTTTCCTTCTTCCGTAGAAATTGCTTTGAAACCTGAATTTGTAGATCCTGCAAAAATTGACGAAGCCATCAAACAAATAAAATCAACTCCCGGAATTGTGGATGTGAAAAACAACAGCACTTTGATGGTGGAAGTTTATAATAATCTTAACAATATTCTGAAATGGATTCTTGGTTTCTCTGTATTATTTCTGATTTTAGCAGTGGTAATTATCAACAATTCGATTAGGTTGAAGATATTTTCTAAACGATTCATTATCAAAACAATGCAGTTGGTTGGAGCAAAACGGAGGTTTATTTTGAAACCGTTTATCAAAGAAGCCGTAATTCTCGGAGTAATCGGAGCGGTTCTCGGATTGGTTGTACTTTTCGGAGCGTGGTATTATTTTATTACGGAAATCGGAACTCCGTTTGCACAGGACGATAACCAGCTCATTATTTTAGTAATCGGAATTTTTTTACTGGGAGTTTTAATTACGGTTTTCAGTACCATTTTTGCAACGTGGAGATTCCTGCGTTCCAATGTTGATGACTTATATTATTCATAAAAAATGAGCAAAAAAAATAAAAATTTCTCTGCCGAAAGTTTCGGTAAAAAAGAAGCTGAAATTCCACAACAAAACAATTTCTATTTCGGAAAACAGAATTATAAACTGATGATGATTGGTTTGGCTTTAATCATAGCAGGATTTCTTTTGATGATGGGAGCAGACGCAAATACTGTTGATGGGAAATATGACCCGAATTCGTGGAACGAAGGAATTTTCTCCATCCGCAGAATACGGATCGCACCGTTATTGGTTATTGCAGGTTTTGCAGTAGAAGTTTACGCCATTCTGAAAAGAAACAAATAATTCCCAATATTACTCATTACTCATTACCCATTACTCATAAAAAATAGATGGACTTAATCAAAGCAATTATCATCGCCATTATCGAAGGTTTAACGGAATATCTTCCTGTTTCTTCCACTGCACATATGATTTTTACCAGTTCGATTTTCGGAATTCAGGAAGATGAATTTGTGAAGATGTTTCAGGTTTCCATACAGTTCGGAGCAATTCTCGCCGTAGTTTTTCTGTATTGGAAAAAGTTTTTTGATTTCAAAAATCTCAATTTTTATTTCAAACTTGCCGTTGCTGTAATTCCTGCTTTGGTTTTGGGAAAACTGTTTGATGACAAGATTGAAGCCGTTCTCGGAGATCCTGTTCCCATTGCAGTTGTTCTGATTTTGGGCGGGATTGTTTTACTCTTTATCGATAAGCTTTTCAAAGTTCATATCGTAGATGACGAAAAAGATATTTCTTATAAAAGTGCTTTGATTATTGGTTTTTGGCAATGTTTGGCGATGATGCCCGGAACGAGCAGAAGTGCCGCTTCAATCATCGGAGGAATGCAGCAGAAGCTGACCAGAAAAGCGGCGGCGGAATTTTCGTTTTTTCTCGCCGTTCCTACGATGTTGGCTGTAACAGTGTATTCTATTTTTCTGAAAGACTGGAATCACAACGGTTTAGAGCAAAAAGGTTACGAAATGCTGATGCAGGGAAATAATCTGATGTTGTTTTTGGTGGGAAATATCGTGGCGTTTGTAGTTGCCGTGATTGCGATTAAATTCTTTATCGGAGTTCTTACCAAATACGGTTTCAAACCGTGGGGATGGTACAGAATTGTGGTGGGAATTGCATTATTAGTGTATTTTACTGTGTTTAATAAATAATTTTTTTAAAATAGTTATGCTTTTTTTTAATGAGTTTTTTCTTTTCGGGAAAAACTTTTTTGTTTCAAAAATTTCTAAGCATTTAAAATTAAACACATAAGTCACATAAGATTTAGTTTAAAACCGTGAAAATAAAAAGAACACAATGAGTTGAAAATATTTGATTTTCAGCCTAATGTGAATATTTTATGATTTTAATTATTGACTTCTAATGTGTTAAGAAATAAAAAGGTACATAAAATTTAAACATTGTATATAAATAAAATAGATTTCAAATTTTAATAAATGACGGCAGAAAATTTTTTAGAAGGACAAATCCTCCTCCTCGACAAACCTTTGGACTGGACGAGCTTTCAAGCCGTAAACAAACTGAAATATAAATTAAAAAGCGAATTTAATCTTCCGAAGAAATTCAAAATCGGACACGCCGGAACTTTAGACCCGAAAGCTACAGGTTTATTAATTGTCTGCACCGGAAAGTTCACCAAAAAAATCTCTGAAATTCAGGATGCACCGAAAGAATATTTTACCGAAATAAAAATCGGTGTACAAACCGAATCTTACGACACCGAAAAACCCGAAATTCTTCATCGGGATTTTTCGCATATTTCAGCAGAATTCATCAAAGAAACTTTAGAAAAATTCATCGGAGAAATAGAACAAAAACCGCCTGTTTTTTCCGCCATAAAAATCGACGGAAAAAGAGCATACAATTTAGCCAGAAAAGGAGAGGAGGTGGAAATGAAACCCAGGAAAACAACCATTCATTATCTCGAAAATATCGAAATAGAATTACCTTTCGTTCGTTTCACAGTTGGTTGTAGTAAAGGAACTTACATCCGAAGTTTAGCTCACGATATTGGTCAGGAATTGGGAATCGGAGCATATCTCACAAATCTTAGAAGAACGAAAATAGGGGAGTATTCTGTAGAAAATGCTTCCGGAAAATATTTGGAAAACGATTTTGAATTTGACATTTCGACAAGCTCAATGTGACAACTTTATTTCAGATTGTTACATTGGTAAACTGACAAATTGTTACATTACTTATTATTTATGGAAAAAACCCGCATCAACAAATATCTTTCCGAAGTCGGTTTCTGTTCACGCAGAGAAGCCGATAAACTTTTGGAACAGGGAAGAATCATCATCAACGGAAATATTCCCGAAATGGGAACGAAAGTTTCCGATGATGATGAGATTTTTGTCGATGGAATTTCCATAAAAAAAACCGAAGAACAAAATGTTTACATCGCTTTTAATAAACCAGTCGGAATTGTCTGTACCACAGATTCTAAAAGAGAAAAAAACAATATCGTAGATTTCATCAATCATCCGAAAAGAATTTTCCCCATCGGAAGATTGGATAAGCCAAGTGAAGGATTGATTCTTCTGACTTCCGATGGAGATATTGTAAATAAAATTTTAAGGGCAAGAAACAATCACGAGAAAGAATACATCGTGAGAATCGATAAACCGATTACTCCGAAATTTTTAGATAAAATGAGAAACGGAGTTCCGATTTTGGGAACTGTAACCAAAAAATGCGAAGTGGAACAAATCGATACATTGTCTTTCAGAATTGTTTTGACACAAGGTTTGAACCGCCAAATCCGACGAATGTGCGAATATCTCGGTTACGAAGTAAAGAAGCTGAAACGCATCAGAATTATGAACATCAAGCTGGATTTGCCCATCGGAAAATGGCGTGATTTAACCGAAGAAGAATTTGCAGAACTGCAAAATTTATTGGAGGATTCGGAGAAAACTGTTGATTAATTTTACTTTAAATCTCAATATTCAGCTTCTCAATTTTTTTCCTGTTTCCTACCACAAAAACAATATCGTCTTCATACAAAATTTCTGATGATTCGGGATTAAGGATTCTTTCGTCGCCGCGTCTTATTGCAATAACCAAACCGTCGGTTTTGTCGCGTATTTCGGATTCCCGAATGGTCATTCCTTTTTTCGGAGAATGATGATTGATGAGTATTTTTCCCAATTTTATGTGATCTATACTTTGCTCCTTCACGATTTCCTGACTGTCGAAAACCGGTTTGAAAATCTGGAACTGATCATCGGTTGTAATAATTCCGACTCTATCATAAGGCATTAAAACCTGATAACGATTCGGACTGTGAATGAGTTTTTCGCCTCTTTTGATGTAACCGATATTGATTCCGTATTTTTCACGCCATTGAAGAGCAACGAGCTGTTTTCCGATAAAATCCGAAAGTGGTTTTACCTCAAGTTCAATGATATGAACGTCCCACGCAGCAAGACTGTTTTTTATTTCGGAATTTGCCGTTAATCTTGTGATAG
>CAYSQR010000053.1:0-6383 GCA_964433195.1 uncultured Kaistella sp.
AACGAACCTTATCTTCCTGTATTGGTTGCCCAGATTGGCTGGTTGTTATAGGTATAGATGACCAGATTTCCATCATTTTGCAGGGTAATGTATGAACCGTTTTTGTTATTGGTATTGCTCGACCAAATAGGATTATCTGCGGAATCATAAATCACAAAATTGCCATCATCCTGAAAGCGGAGCTTTTTGGAAGATTTTCCGTCTGTTTGTGAAGCCCAAATGGGATTGTTCCCGTTTTTGTATAAAACCAGATTACCATCATCTTGGAATTTAAGGGTATAAACACCATTTTCTGAACGGAACACATTTCCTGTAGGATTAAAGGAGGTTCCTCTGTAAGATGCAGGAGATTGTGCCATCGCAAAACTTCCGCAAATCATAAATCCGAGTAATAAAACTGCTTTTTTCATAATAAATAAATTTAAAAGTTTAATATTATTTTAAAATTTAAGTTGTTGATTTTTAATTTAATTAATTCAGAATTTTGGTAACATAAAAAACATTTTCGGTTTTCATTATTCCGTCGTAATAGGTGTTTTTGGAATATCCTTCGAGCGTAAGTTTTTCATTGATTTTGAATTTTCTGGAAGGATGAGAAATGTGCAGCGTATAACCATCATCGGTTTTAAAAAAGGCAAGATTCGGAACATTAAGACCTTCTTCTCCGCCGATTTCTATAATTTTCCCCTTGATTTTCCGGATTTCTTTCGGAAGATTATCCAGTCGTTCTCCGGTAACCGGATGAATGGTATATTGCTCCGGATACTGTTGTTGCTGAACTTGTTGAGTGTTGTTCGGGTTTTGTGCCTGAACTTCTGTTGATGCACAAAGCAATACCAATAACAACATTATCAACTTGAATTTGCCTGTCATAAAAATGATTGATTTTTTCATAATAAATAATTTAGTCGTGATTTAGTATTCCTTTAAATCAGATATTTAGTTTATTTCCTAAGTTTTCCTTTGGCGATTTCCCTATTGTTTTCTTTCAAAACAAAGTGGTATTTTTTGGTTTGTGTTAAGACAAGATTTCCGTTTATCCAGGTGTTTACTTTACTTTTGGGGTTTTTAGTCAGAATCAAATTTTTCGGGAATTTAGAACTCATCATAATTTCGGCTTTCGTGTTGTCTTTGCTGAAGATGAGCGGAGCATTGTCGATTTCGCCATCAAAAACATATTTGGTTTCCCACGGTTGGATGCAATTGTTTTCCAAAACACTCCACGAATATCCCGTAGAAGGTTTGCATCCCGAATCGTCCAAATCTCCTCCTGTAATAGGGAAACCATCTTGCGGAGCCATATTTGCAGAAACAGGAGCTTCGTATTTTTTATCGACAATCAAAATCGTGCAGTACCTGAAATAGGCAGAACTCGGTTTTTCTTTTCTTTCGAGGTCATAAGTCAGCTTTAATCCGTTGTCTTTTTTTACCAGAGATTTTACGGAAATTCCTGCGGATACATTACTCGTGTCGTCTATAAGCACAATCACAAAACTTTTGGAAAAGTCGATAGGTGTTGGTTTTCCGTTTTCTCCCATCAATGTTGCCATTCCGAATATCTCATTGAATTTGTCTTCTGCTGTGATTTTCAGCATATGAAGATTCTTATCGGGATAAGAGTTTTTCACGAAATAATTTTTCGCCAAAGTATAAGGAACTTCATCCGATGCAAAAGCCAATGCTGAAAATAAAGTAATAGCGATGGCAAAAATATTTTTAATTAAATTTTTCATAATAATTTATTTAATTTTAAAAGAAAGGTTCCCATTCAGTAGTCTGAAATTCATAGTTTTCGCCTTTCTTTACCCATTTTCCTGTAACGGAAATCAAAACATCTTCCTGCGGAACAAAGGAATAATCTGCATCCTTTTTCAATCCGGAAAAACTGACAGGAACGCCGTTTCCGTATTTTTCGCTGATACATTTCGAACCGACTGCTTTGCTTCCTAATCCTACGGCAACTCCTGCTTTTACCATTTCCGGATCTACATAAAAGCATCCATAACCGCTGTTTTCATTATAAGACAGTACTTTTCCGGCGATGGTTACAGATTTGGATTGTGCATTTACGATTGTGATGTTTGCCAACATAATACAAATGCCATAAACTAACTTTCTCATTGTTTTTGATTTTTAAATAACCGATGATGTTTTCCGATTAATATTTGAACCAAAATTACTGGAGCAATGCTAAAAAGTGTTAATAAAATCCGTGCAACTTGTAGGTAAAAAACACGCGTCTTTCAAACAAAAGCCGCAAAACGAAATTTAACTTTTTTATAATCAGGTATTTAAGTGTATTGTTCGTTTCCGATTCATATTAGATAAGAATGATGGTTCTTTAATGATTTCCGATAGAATGCTTGATTTTTATCTATAAAATGCTTGATTTTTACTACTTGATGCGACAATGGGTTACATAAATTTACTTCGTCATCAATGGTTGATGATTAACAAAATTCTAAACTCTTGAAAAATTAAAAAAATGAAAAATGTATTTCAAAAACTTGCTGTTGCTTTTGTTCTGATAATTGTAACCGCTTTTTCTTCTAATCTAAAAGCACAAGAATATGAAGTGTATGACGGAAAAGAATTTTCGGTGATGTTTACCGTGCGAAACGGAACCGCAGAAAATGTAAAATTTGCAAGCAAAGGTGCAAAAGAATGGACGGAGTTCGAAGTTCTTGAATCCAGAAAGGGGAAGAAGGCGGTTTTCTCTGCCTTTGTAATTGACGGAGAAATCAACGGTTATCAAATCGATTATTACGAAGATGGCTATATAATGGTTTTCAATATTGATGATAACAGGAAAGCAATAGGACAAGGCTGGAAGCTCACGCTAAGACAATAACAAAACCATTGAAAACTCAACAAAGAAGACTGGAAATAATTCTGGTCTTTTTATTTTGATGAAGGTTTTCCGAATTTATTTTTCTCCGACGGAAGAAAACCGAAGTGCTTTTTGAAAACTTTGGTAAAATAGGCAGGTTCGCTGAAACCGATTTTCCAGGCGGCTTCTGAAACCGAATCGCCGTTTTGCAGGAGTTGCAAAGCGATGTCCATCTGAATATTATTGATGAAATTTGCAGGAGTTTGTCCGGTCAATGCTTTCAGTTTTCTGGTGAGCTGACTCGAACTTAGTCCTATTTCCGTTGCCAAAGTCGTAACGTCCGATAATTCCTTTTCTATATTTTTCCGGACAATATTGTTGAGCTTTTCGAGGAAGTTTCTGTCGCGTTGGTTCAGTTCGGATACATTTTCGGTAATGGGAATTGTATTTCCCACAAATTTTTTCCGGAGGTTTTCCTGCAACCGGATTCTGCTCTTCACTCTCAAAGTCAGTTCCGAAATCGAAAAAGGTTTGGTAAGATAATCATCCGCTCCGATTTCCAATCCTTCGATTTTATCATTTTGGTCGGATTTTGCCGTTAATAAAATAACAGGAATATGACTTGTTATTTCGTTTTCTTTAATCGTTTTGCAAAGCTGGAAACCATCCATTTCCGGCATCATCACATCACTGATGACCACGTCGGGAAGGTGTTCCAAAGCCAATTCTGCTCCTTGCTTTCCGTTTTCCGCTTCCATAAAACGAAAATTGTTTCCCAGATTTTCTACCACAAATTTTCTCAATTCCCGTTGATCTTCTACAACCAATATCAGTGGTTTTTCCTCGTCTTCGGGATTTTGATTTTCTTCTTCATATAAATCTGTTGTCGGTTTTTCCGGAATCTTAATCAATTTACCTTCAGCATCCGAAATATTTTCTCCTTCGGACAGCCAAACCTTAAATGTACAACCTCCGTTTTCGTTGTTTTCTGCGATTGCGTCTCCGCCGTGAAGCAAAGCGAGTTCTTTTACAATCGATAATCCAATTCCCGAACCTTCATATATCGGTTTCTCTTTATTGACGACCTGATAAAAACGATCGAAAATATGCGGTAAATCTTCCTCCGGAATTCCTGTTCCTGTATCCGAAACCGAAAAATACAGCTTATTTTCTTTGAAATCTATTTTACTGTGAACGTTTCCTCCAATTGGTGTGAATTTTATCGAATTGGAAATCAAATTATTAAAAACACTTGCCAATGTTTCGGAAGAGTAAGCAAAATCATTTTGCGAAAATTTGGATTGTGCGGATTCTGTTATTTCTGTTGTGAGATTAATGTTGCGTTGTTCGGCAAGTGAATGAAATGCTTCAATGTAATTTTGTGCTTCATTCAGCAGATTTGCTTTTTTGTAATAAAGTTGATATTTGTTCTTTTCCAGTTTGGTGAGATCAAGTAATTGGTTGATGAGCTGCAGCAGTCTTTGTCCGCTGTATTCCATTTCATCAAAACGTTTTTTGTCTTTCGCATCTCCGTCTTTTTTTAGGATTTCGAGATGTCCGTTGATAAGAGTGAGCGGTGTACGAAACTCGTGCGAAATATTGGAAAGGAATCTTGCTTTGAACTCTTCGGTTTCTATGGCTAGTTGTGCTTCTCGGTGTTTGAATTCCAGGTTCTGCTTTTCGGCGGAAAGTTTTTTATTTCTTAATCGAAGCATATATAGGATAATTCCGATTAACAGAATTGTTGTTCCCAAAATTCCGTAAACCGTATTGGAAATAAGTGCTTTACGATTTAGCTCTTCCTGCTGTTTGTCTTTAATCTCGGTTTCCTTTTTTTCAAATTCGTATTTCATTACGGTTTTGGAAATATCGTCTTGATTAATACTATCTTGATAAATTTTGTACAATTTGTAGTTTGCCAACGCTGCTTTGTAATCTTCTATATTTTCATTGATGGAAGATAAGGTTTCGTAATTTCCGCTCAAAAGCTCCTTTTCTTTGGTCATCTTACGATAAGCTATGGATTTATCAATGTATTCTTTTGCTTTTATATATTCTTGTTTTTCATTGAAAATTTTTGCTTTTAGCGACCAAATAACCGCTTCATAAGATTCGTTTGCTCCTTTTTCCGCCAAATCGAGATAATACAAGGCTTCGTCTAATTTACCCTCTTTCCATTTTACTTTTGAAGCAATACCATAATATCCTGTTGTCATCACTGACTTGCTGTTTACTTTTTTTCCTAAAGCCAATACTTTATTATAATATTGTATTACTTTATCGGTTTGGTTTCGTTCATAGTACACTTGTGCTATCCAAGTGTAACACTGCATCATATTATCATAATCATTTAGCTTTTCAGATATTTTCAGGGCTTCCTGGAAATATTCCAATGCTTTTTTATCATCTTTTGTAAATAAATATACCTGTCCTAAAGCTTGATATGCTGCGGAAATGCCGGTACTGTCTTTTATTTTTTGCGAAATTTTCAGTGCATCTGTTGAATATTTGAGAGCTTCGGGATAATCGTCTAAAAACCGGTAACACATTACGATATTGCTTAAGCTTTTTGCAATATGCTTATCATCGTTTTGCTTTTCATACAGAGTGAGTGCTTTCTTGAAATATATAAGAGCTTCTATATAATTATTCAGCTCGTTTAAATAAATTTCACCAATGTTGTCACAAGAGTTTCCATAGCCGTAATCATCTTTTGCTTTTTTGTGTAAAGCCAAAGCAATCAGATGACTGTTTAGGGCTTTTTCTACTTCATTTTTAGCAAGGAAAATATGACCAATGTTGTCATAGGCATCTCCTTTGGCTTTAATATTTCGTGTTCTGTTGCTGATTTTTATAAGCTCTTCAAGATTGGCAAAAGCAGCATTATAATTTCCGAGTTCTCTTTCCGTTTTGCTCAGTTTGTTCAGAATATCAATACGTTCGTGAGAATTTTTGGTTTTTGATAAAATCAACCTGAGAGAATCTACAGTTTTATTTAAAGACGGATTGGCTTTAGCTGTTGTTCCGAAAAAACATATCAGAATTATTGAAAGAAGGTTTATCAGTTTTTTCATTTAGGGGAAAAATATTCTTATTCAAATACTATAATTACAGCACAAGATATTGCTTTTTTTCAAATAGAAAAAAAAGAAGTTGGAAATTTTAATCAATTCGTTATGAAAATCACAAAATCCGAAGATTCAATACCTTGCTTTGGGAAACATCCCTTTTTTATGAAGCGAATCAAGGCTTTTATTCCAATACATTTGGTTTTGCAACACATTTGGACTTGTAATTTTATCAAAACCGTACATCTTATCAAAAATGAAAGTTATAATTATGGGTAGATTATCTTCCTTCTTTTTAATAGTAAATTGAATGTATTTTTGTTTTTGACTTGGGCTTATTGAAGTTGTATCTTTAATTTTTATTTGTCTTACCAAATTATCAATCTGTAGTTCATCATAATGTTTATTAATAAAAAAAGCATCCGCTTTTATTGCACCTGAAAAATTATCACTTTCCCAGAATAAACTTGGAATTTCTTCGGTTT
>CAYSQR010000053.1:6393-12440 GCA_964433195.1 uncultured Kaistella sp.
CCTAAAAATATTAATAAAAACCCTAACCCTAATTAATTAATAATATATTTACTTAGTATAGGTTAAGATTATTTACCGTGGTTTATTATCTTTAATAAGTAAAAAATATTGATTCACAACATTTTTCATTTTTTCATCTTCCGTTGATTTTGATTTACAAGACAAAATGAGAAACAAAGACGTTAAACAAAGGAAACCTTTCATATTCACTTCAAATACTTCTCCAAAATCTCACACGCAGATTTCGGTAGATTGGTTCCCGGTCCGAATATAAAATCGGCTCCGTTTTGATATAGAAATTCGTAATCCTGTTGCGGAATTACACCGCCCACAACAATCATAATATCTTCTGCTCCAAGCTTTTTCAATTCTTCCACCACTTGTGGAACGAGGGTTTTGTGTCCTGCTGCAAGAGAAGAAACTCCCAAAATATGAATGTCATTTTCCACCGCCTGTTTTGCAACTTCTTCGGGAGTTTGAAATAAAGGAGCTACATCCACATCAAATCCCATATCTGCAAAAGCTGTAGCGACAACTTTTGCGCCACGATCATGACCATCTTGTCCCATTTTCACAACCATAATTCTTGGTCTTCTTCCTTCCTGATCCTCAAATTTCTGAGCTAAAGCAATCGCTTTTTCAAAATATTCGTTTTTACTTGCATTCATGGCATAAACTCCTTGTATGGTTTTGATGTTGGCTTTGTAACGCCCGAAACTTTCCTCCATCGCATCGCTCATTTCTCCTAAAGTTACTCTTCTCCTTGCAGCTTCGATGCAGATTTCCAAAAGATTTCCTTTTCCTGTTTTGGCTGATTCCTTTAATTGGTCTAAAATTTCTTTAACAGCTTCCGGATTTCTTTCGGATTTAATTTTATTTAATCTTTCAATTTGTTTTCTGCGGACTTCCGAATTATCAATATCCAAAATCTCTAATTCCATTTGTTTTAAATTCGATTTAAAGGAATTAACCCCGATGATAAATTCTTCGCCACTGTCGATTTTTGCCTGTTTTTTTGCGGCAGCTTCTTCAATTCTCATTTTTGGAATCCCGGCTTCGATGGCTTTTGTCATTCCGCCTTCTTGTTCCACCTCATCAATAAATTTCATCGCCTCATCAATCATTTGCTGCGTTAAAGATTCTACCAAATTGCTTCCTCCCATCGGATCTACAACATCACAAATTCCGCTTTCCTGCTGTAAAATTATTTGAGTATTTCGCGCAATTTTTGCTGAATAATCCGTTGGTAAAGCAATGGCTTCATCCAACGCATTTGTATGCAAAGATTGTGTTCCGCCCAAAGCTGAAGACAACGCTTCAATTGCAGTTCTGGTAATATTGTTAAAGGGTTCCTGTTCTGTTAAACTCCATCCGGAAGTTTGGGAATGGGTTCTTAAAGCTAAAGATTTCGGATTTTGCGGATTAAACTGTTGTAAAAGATTCGCCCAAATGAAACGAGCGGCTCTCATTTTGGCGATTTCCATAAAATGATTCATCCCGATTGCCCAGAAAAATGACAATCTCGGTGCGAAATCGTCGATATTCATTCCTGCTTTTATTCCTGTTCTCACGTATTCCAAACCATCGGCTAAAGTATATGCCATTTCCAAAACCGGCGTTGCTCCCGCTTCCTGCATATGATAACCGGAAATAGAAATCGAATTGAATTTCGGAATATTTCGGGAAGTGTATTCAAAAATATCAGCAATGATTTTCATCGATGGAGAAGGCGGATAAATGTAAGTGTTCCGAACCATAAATTCTTTCAGAATATCGTTCTGAATCGTTCCCGAAAGTTGGTTTTGAGAAACGCCTTGTTCTTCCGCTGCAACGATATAAAAAGCCAAAACCGGCAAAACCGCACCATTCATCGTCATTGAAACGGAAATTTCATCCAAAGGAATTTCATTAAATAAAATTTTCATATCCTCTACAGAATCTATGGCAACTCCGGCTTTTCCGACATCTCCCACAACTCTTGCGTGATCGGAATCGTAACCGCGATGTGTCGCTAAATCGAAAGCGACAGAAAGACCTTTTTGTCCGGCTGCTAAATTTCTGCGGTAAAAAGCATTGGATTCTTCTGCGGTAGAAAATCCTGCGTATTGACGGATTGTCCAAGGTTTCTGCACATACATCGTGGAATACGGTCCACGTAAATACGGAGCAATTCCTGCGGAATATTGTTTTTCCGTTAAATGTTTTGAGTCCTTTTCGGTATAGGAAGATTTCATTTCAAGTCCGTCTTTTTCAAAGAAATAGGGTAGTTTTTCTTCAAAATTTATGGCGAAATCTGGGTTTTGATTTTGGATTTTCTGACGCATTTTGGCTTTTCTTATGAAGAAGTAAAGTTACAAAATTTTAAATTTGAATTTTACCTACAATTAAAAAGCCCACAATTTTTAAAAAATCGGGGGCTTTAATTTATTTTAAGCAAATTTATTTCTTCACTTTAATCGTACAGCCAATCGCAACGGTTTTGGCAGTTTTCACTTCTTCATTTTTCAGTAAGCTGTTTACCGCATCTTGTACATAATATTCCGAAACGTCGTTTGCATCTTCATAATTATTGTCGATTGCACCGATGTATTTCACGATGTTTTTTCCGTTTTCTTTTTTAAGGACAAAAACGTGTGGTGTTTTGGTTGCTCCGTATTGCGGATAAATTTTCTGTCCATCATCCAACAAATACGGAAAAGTAAATCCTTTTTCTTTTGCTCTTTGAATCATTTCGTTAAAGCCATCTTGTGGTTGAACTTGCGGATCATTCGGATTAATGGCGATTACAGGATAACCCTGATTTTTGTACATTTTATCTAAAGCGATAATCCGGTCTTCGTATTTTTTTGCATACGGACAATGGTTGCAGGTGAAAATCACAATGAATCCTTTTGCAGATTTGTAGTCGCTCAAAGAAACCATTTTCCCATCAATGTTTTTCAGTTTGAAATCTGTGGCTTCATCGCCGATTTCGTAGCCCTTTTTCAGGTTTTCGGAAGTTTGAATTTTGGTAAAACTCATTATTCCTATTCCGAAAATAAGGCATAGTAATAAAAATTTCAGGTTTTTCATATTGTTATAATTTTGATTTTTTTTTCCACAAGTGCACCAATAATTTTTTGTTTTAAAAAAGTTAATTTAAAAACCCAGTTACTTTTTCTTGTAATTCTTCTTTACTCATTTCTCCGTCGTGGAAGTGGATTTTTTCTCCGTTCTTATAAAAAACGGTTACCGGAATTTCGCCTTCCCAATTTTTGTCGAATCTGGGAATCCAAGTGTTCATTCTTTTATTATCGTCTAAAATTACCACTTCTGCGGTAAGGTTTTTATCTTTTATGAATTTTTTTACACGCTCTGTATCTTTCGCTCTGTCCAAAGAAACCAAAAGCATTTTAAAATTCGGATTGCTTTTATATTGATTATTAACTTCCATAAAATGAGGGAGTTCCTTTACACAAGGAGCACAAGTTGTTGCCCAGAAATTCACGACCAACAATTCTGCTTTTTCGTTTTTTATTTTAGATTCTACTTCTTCGTATTTTAATAACGGGATTTTTTCCTGCTGTGCTTTAAAGAGAGCAAGGGAAAATACGAAGAGTAAAATACTTATTGTTTTTTCCATATTCAAAAATAGGGAATTTTAATTTAATTCTTTTGCCAAAAGTTTATATGCTTTTTCGTTTATATGAACTCCGTCATCTGAAAATTCTTTTAAATCTAAAGACAATTCTTTTGCTTTTTCAGTAAAAATAAGATGAGTATCGATGATTTTCAGATTGTTTGTTTTGCAAAAATTTCTAATATCAACATTAATAAAATCCTTTGTCTGAATCGTTTTCTCGTAATTAAAAAGTTTCTGAAAAAATGACGACGAAAAATCCGGAGGAATGGTCATTACAAAAATCCTGCTGAAATTTTGTTTGTGATTATTAACGATTTCTTCTAAATTTTTTAAACACTGAATCTGGATTTCAGAAGCGTTTTCGGGATTGGTTGCAACTGCTTTCACATCATTTGCACCCACTGAAATGATTAAGTTTTCTCCTTTTAAGCTGTCTTTCAATAAGGTGGAACGGATTTTTATCTGTTCGGAAGTTTGTCCCGTCATTCCCAAATTCAAGGAATTATTTTGAGGAAATTTCCAAAGCTGAACGTGAGAATCTCCCAATAAAACAAATTGATACGGTTTTGAAAAGTCTTTGTTTAAAAGAGATTTCAAAACCGGATCCAATCTCGTGTCGTTGTATTTGTCATACATTTTGTAAAAAACTTTGTATGCTCCAGATACGGAAAGAACCAAAATACCGAGAAAGATGATGAGAAGAATTGCTTTTTTCATATTCAAAAATAGGGAATTTTGTCCGCATCTTCCCTTAATTAAAAAAGAATCCGCCTCAGTGGTGAGGCGGATTCTTTTTTAATAGATTGTTAGGGATTAATTTTTAATGAATTTAAGGGTCTGGATTCCTTTCTCAATAAAGATCCGGATCAGGTACACTCCTTCCGGCAACGAACGGACATTAAGCTTTCGTTCTCCGTTCAGGTGTTTCTCCATCACTTTCCTGCCATCCGGTGATACGATTACTATTTTACTGATTCTATCCTGACTGCTGAAGTTCAGCATTTCTTTAACAGGGTTAGGGTACAATAAAACAGGAGTGCCGGCTTTATTTTCATTAACATTTAACTCGGAATTATAAGCTTTTACAGCTAATGAAGCTTTAGACTCACATCCTGCGACCGTCTGTGTGGCATAATAAGTGGTGCCGTTTACAATTAAGGTGCTTACAGATAGCTCATTAGTATGATCCGTTGCATCAGCGGAAGTGGCATACCATTTAATATTTTCCCCGGTAACCAGTAAAACGCTCAGGTTATCTCCGTCATTAAAGCTTTGGGTGGCTTCACCGGTCGGAGAAGCTACCACAGTACCTTCGGTGATGGTGAAGCTTAATGTTTTTTCAGTGCCATATTCGTCTGTTACCGTTACGGTATAGGTTCCTGCTGACAAGCCTGTTGCGGTAGCTCCCGTCTGAACAGGCGTGGTATCCCAGGTGTAGGTATAGCTTCCCGTTCCGCCGATTGCGGTAACCGTTGCGCTTCCTGTTGCCTCCCCGTTACACAAAACATTGGTCTGCGAACCTGATACTGACAAATACTGCGGAGCATTGCGTAGCACGGAAACTGTGTCGCTGCCAAAATTCGCCACGGCTAGGTCGGGTTTGCCATCCCCGTCCAGATCACCGATGGCAATACTGATAGGAAGACCTCCCGTTGCAAAATCCACCTTTTCGGCAAACGAGTCGGCAGTAATGCTGCCCACAGAAGACGTGTTGCGGAATACCGAAACCATATTGCCGTCAAAATTAGCTACAGCGAGATCGGGTCTGCCGTCCCCGTCAAGATCACCGATGGCAACATCGTAAGGATTATTATCAGCTCCCATTGTAAAATCCACCCTTGCAGCAAACGAGCCGGTAGTAATGCTTCCCGGAGAGGACGTGTTGTGGAATACAGAAACTGTATTGCTACCACCAGTATTTACTACGGCTAGGTCAGGCTTGCCATCCCCGTCCAGATCCCCGATAGCAACACTGCGTGGGCTAATTCTTGTTGCGAAATCCACCTTCCCGGCAAACGAGCCGGTAGTAATGTTGCCCGGAGAGGACGTGTTGCGGAAGACTGAAACAGAGTGGCTTGAGCTTGCACCGCCAATCGTTACGATGAGGTCCTGTCTGCCGTCGCCGTCCAGATCCCCGATGGCAACACTGGTAGGATAACTTCCCGTCCCGGTTCCGAAATCCACCTTTGAGGCAAAGGAGCCGGTGGTAATGCTTCCCGGAGAAGACGTGTTGCGGAATACAGAAACTGTAGAATCGAAATAGCTGACTGCAGCGAGGTCGGGCTTTCCGTCTCCATCCAAATCACCGATGGCAACATCGCAGAGTTGAAGCCCCGTTGTAAAATCCACCTTAGCGGCAAACGAGCCGGTGGTAATGCTACCCGGAGAGGACGTGTTGCGGAGTACGGAAACCGTGTTGTTGCTA
>CAYSQR010000054.1:0-12101 GCA_964433195.1 uncultured Kaistella sp.
CCACCGACCACTTTGTCGTGATCTTGAATTGATTTTGGAAAAAGAAATGTTTTTATCGACAATCACAAATTTTCCATTGGAAAATTCTATTCTGTTCCGCGTTTCGGAAAGATAAAACAGATTTATTTCTCTCGGATTTACCTGAACTTTTCCGTATTTTTCCGTAAGAAATTCCACAGTTTTTTTTGTGGTTTCAAAAAGCGTTTGATTCAGCAATTCGTCTTTGAAAACCGATTTCATTTCGCTTTTCAGCTTTTCATCATCACCGTCGATAATGATTAATCCGTAATCCGAAAAAAGTTCCTGAATCAAAATTCGGGTCGCTTCCGAAAGTGTATTTCCTTTTTTGTACGCTTTTTTCATCAGCAAAACAAGTTCTGTCCCGAAAACGGAATCTCTGAATTCTTCTTCGAATTCTGAAATGAAAAAATCGTCTTCAATCACAATATTCCCGACTGCACCACCGGATTTTGCTTTGGTTTCGTAATAATGATTTTCGGTTTTGAAATGATTTATTTCTTCAAAATCGTGGTCTTCCGAAGCCATCCAAAAAACAGGAACCGTTTTCTTTCCGGGGAATTTTTCGTTCAGAAATTCTGCAAGTTTTATGGTTTGCAAAATTTTATAAATAAAGAAAACCGGACCCGTAAAAAGGTTGAGTTGATGTCCTGTTGTAACTGTAAATGTATTTTCGTTTTCTAAAATTTTTAAATTAAGTTTCTGTTTTTCAGACAATTGAAATTCCGAATTTTGATTCTTTAAAGCTTCCGAAAGAATTTTTCTTTTCTCCTGTGAAAAGGAATTTTCTTTCAGCTTCATTTGGGTTTCAATATTTTTAATATTAAAATTCTTGGATTCAAAACCCGTGATTTTCTGCATCAGAAAATCTTTGATAAGCAAAGGAATGCTCTCAATTTCTAAAAAAGATATGTTGGAAATTTTTTTCAAAATAAAAATTTAGAGATTAATACTAAAATTTCGTTTCAAGAATCGGGAATTTTTTCCGTTTCCAAATTCGAGAATTTTCTTTCCCCATCCCTAAAGGGTGGAAAATTCTCTAAACCAGTTATAATTAGGAAGATTCGTTTTCTTAATGAAAATCTGCTCTCCTTAAAAATTGAAAATTCAACTCCCTTTAGGGATGGGGAAATTTGAATTTTCAATTTTTTCTACCTAAAATCCTGTTTCTCAATGATTTTTCTTTGCCTCTAACTCCTAAAGGAGGAAAATTCATTGAGAAATCCCAACTCAAATCAAAGCATTTGAATTTTCAATTTTTTCTATCCTCATCATAATTTTTGATAATACCAAATCTACATCATTTAAAACTTCATCATTTCTAAATCTGATAACTTCTAAACCGTTTGAATTTAATATTGCTGTTCTTTCGGAATCTTTTATAATCTGTTCCTTCGAAAGATGATATTCGCCGTCAATTTCAATAATGAGTTTTAATTTATGACAGTAAAAATCTGCAATATAAAGACTTACAGGATGTTGTCTTCTGAATTTCAAGTTTTTTATCTTGTTGCCTTTTAGTTTTTCCCACAATATTTTTTCCGCTTCTGTTTCATTATTTCGTAATTCTATCGCTTTTAGAAAAGAACTTTCTGGTGCTCCTTTCCACATTCCGTCATCATAATTGGTCTTAAATTTTTTCATTTTTCAAAATAAAAATTTAACTGAAAAGATACCACACAATTCCCAGATTCAGTCGGAAATCATATAGCGGATAATTCGGAACGGTAAAAGATTCGTTTTTCATAAAAGTAGTGTTCAGATGTTTTGCTTCGATGAAAAAGAACATCCGTTTCACTTTCAGATTAATATATACATCGCCAATCGGTTGTCCTCCAATGGAATACGAATTTGTATTTGGAAGAATAAATTCATTCAGCACCGGAAAATATTCTCGGGATGCAAATTTGGTAAAATAATAAATTTTGATTCCCGCCTGAATTTCCGCCGCTTCTTTAAACATTTTCGATTGCCAGAAAAAATTGGCTCTTCCTACAAAATCCGGCATCGGAAAAAGTTCTTTGTTCCCGATTGCACTTTGGAAAAGCACTTTCGGATTGAAATGAAATTTTCCGTAAGAAAAAGTTGCTTCTCCACCGATTTGGGAAATATTCAATGAGGAGGAACTTTGTTGCGGAACTGCGTTTTCATCGAGATAAGTGTAGTTATCAATTCTGAAATAATTGGCGGAAACGATGCTTTTAAACCATTTCAGATTCAAATCTCCTCCGATTTCGGTAATGGTTTCGTTCTTCGGATTTTTAAAATAATAATTAAATTTTCTGTAAACGGAAGGATTTATCAATAAATTAAAACTCGGTGACGCTGTTTGAAAATTCACTTTTGCATTCACGAAATAATCTTTTACCGGCTCGAATTTCATCAGATTTTGCGACCGAAGAAAACTCCCAAATTCCTTTCCTCCCGAAAATTCGAGATTTGAACGGAGCTCTACTTTGTCCCAAAGTTTTATCTGAAGATTTCCGACCGCACCGATTCTGTTTTCCGAAATTTCCGAAGGAAGATTCCACAAAACCGGAAAAGGAGTCCCGATTCCGAGTTTGATGATTTGATGACGAAGACCTGCATCGAGCTTGAAATTTTCTTTATCGAAAAGTACACTAATTGTATTGCTTAGATTTTCGGAATATTTTTTTGACGATAAAGGATAATCAATTAGTTCAGATTGGTCGGAATAATAGTAGTTTTCCGGATTCGATTGGTTGTAATAATATTTATTTCCCTGATGAAAAATCGTATGCCGAATTTTGAAAGGAAATTTTTCCGAAGAAAACGGACGAAATTCGTGGCTGAAATAATATCTTCTGTAAGCAAATCTGGAATCGGAATTACTGAGATTTACCTGTAAATTTTCCCGATTATCAAAAGTGCTGTTTCCGTAGAGAAATAAATCCACATCGGAAATCCCACCGTTTTCCTGATTGTTGATATTCTGATGAATGTAATGTGCAAATGCTTCATATTTCCCGTTTTTGGAAAAATAATGCCCCGAAAACAAAGTAGTATTGGATGATGCCAAAGAATTGAGATAATGACCTTGAGAACGAAGCCCTGTATATTCTATGGAAAAATTAAATACTTTTCCGATATTCTGGGTATAAGTCGATTGTAAAACCGCACCGTTTTTCATAGAGTTGTGATAAATGAAAGCAGTTGTCGGCGTTTTTACATCGTAATATTTCACCTCATCAATTCCCTGAATAAAAAAGGATTTGTTAGTAGGAAGCAAAGAAAGGTTCTGCTCCGTATCGACCTGAAAAACCAACGGCTGAAATCCGGAACCAAGATTTGGGAACTGTATTTTCCCGAAATTATCGAGGTTGTTATATTGTGAAAAAATAAAAGTTTTGTCGGAAGAAAGTTCGGTATCGAATATTTTTTTTTCTGAAAACCTTGTCCGGAAAGTATAATCGGAAACAGAAGGTTTAAAAATTTCGAGGGAATCTTTATGACCGGAATCAATAACCAAGGTATCTTTTGGTTTTATCCTGTTGGAATCGGTTTTATTAACAATCTGAGCATTAACAAAATAAGTACAGAATATGATACAGAAAAGAAGATATCTCATTTGATTGCTTTGGAATACAAATGTAAGAAATATGGGGAAATAAAAAGGACTGCAATCTTTGCGAATTGCAGTCCTACATTTTATTCATCAATTAAGATTATTAATTGACATAACCCGGATATTGTTTCAAATTAGGGTTACTGTTGATTGCTCCTTGAGATATCGGAAGTACGAATCTGTGATCGTTTGCCGCAATATCACAAGTGTTACAGTTTGATGGTCTTGATACCGGTAAATTATATCTTTTCAAATCCAAAAATCTTTGACCTTCACCATAAAATTCTTTAGATTTTTCTGTCAAGATGTCATTAAGCAAATCCGTACCGGTATAGGTAGTTCCTTTTCGTGATGTAGCAAATGCATTTAGCTCGGTAAGAGCTACTGCTTCTTGTCCTGTTAATCTCAATGCTTCTATACGCAACAAGTTTGCTTCGGAATATCTGAATACTCTGATGTTTCTGAAGAAATTTCCGGTTGAAGTTGTTCTTGGATATTTTTGAACCCAATAACCATTTGGAGTATCATTTACAAGTGCTTGATTAGAGAAAAGGCCTGTATTGGGGCTAGTTGCAGTCCCTCCTCTTCTAATATCAATATGTGATCCAAAACTATTGAAGAAAGTAGCATTTGCCAAAATTCCTCTTCTTGTATTGTCTCCCGGACTGTAATACACCGGCAAACAGCCATTGGAACCAATCCCTGTAACGGCATTGTTGTTGAAATTCAAATCAAGTTCCCAAATTGTTTCGTCGTGCCCCTCATATATAGTATCATCAGTTCCTTTAAAATAATTAGCATAAAGAGTTGCATCATAACTTCCTCCTGCCTTATTAAATGCACCAGCAGGAGAATTGTTCATTACTTGTGTTGCATATTGCAATGCCAATTGTGCATCACCCGCTGCTCTTCTTGTCAATAACGTTCTTGCCAAAACAATTTTTGCGGCATCCGGACCTAGGTAAACTCTCTTGGCAGGATTGTCGGTGTGCTGCATTCCATCTGTAAGGTCAGAAATAATCTGATTGTAGATTTCTGCTACGGTAGCTCTTTCCGGCTGAATGGTAACATCATAATCACCAAGAACCAATGGTACACCGTAATCCTGATTAACTCCGGAAGTAGGGGTCGGAGAGTAGTAGCTTACCAAATAATAATAAGCGATACCGCGAAGGATTTTTGCCTGTCCTTTCATTTTTGTCAATTCAGTCGAATTTGGTACTTCCGTATTATTGATTACCATATTACACGACATAATTACGTTATACATTGTGCTGTAAAACCCAAATTGATTCTGATTCCCATTGTAGTTGTAATCATAGGTCATCAGGAAAAGAGCACGACTTGGAGTGTTATAAATTTTATCACCCAAAAGATCTCCGAAGAGCATTAAATTACTTCCTAATGCCCCTGAACTTGTAATCGAAAGGTATGCACCATTCAATATCTGCTGTAATTTGTCTTGTGAATTAATGGCCTCAATAAGATCTCCCTCAGGTGGCAAAAGTTCCAAATCTCTGTCACTACAGGAGTTGAACCCGTTCAACGCCAATGCTGCTGTTATTATTAAAATATATTTTTTCATTGTCAATTTCTTTTAAAGATTAAAAACCAATTTGAACACCAACAGATATTGTTCTCAGTACCGGTGAAGAATACCAATATCTTCCTTTACCTACCCAAGACCAAGCATTGGTAATGGATTCCGGATCGTAGTTCAAATTTCTATCGAATGTATAAGTAAGGAGATTTGTTCCACGAAGATATACCGTTAAATTATTGATACCAATCTGTTCCTTGAAAAGACTGCCGAACGAGTAAGAAACTCTCGCCTCTTTCAATCTAAGGTGGTCTCCTTTACTGATGAAACGGGATGATTCCAAACGAGATGTACTTGGGTTTCCGACAACCGCTTTCGGGTTATCCAAACTGTAATTTTCGTGTCCCGGAGCATCTGTCCAAACATCCATAGCTTCTACCACCTGATTTCTTGTAGGGAACGCTCCGTCGTGTTGCGTATAAGAACGAACACCATTTTGCACATAGAAATCAAACTGACCGGTTACCAAGAAACTCAGGGAGAAACCTTTATATTTAAATTCGTTGGTAATACCTACATTGTACGTTGGGAAAGCACTTTTACCCATCCAAGCTTTTTGAGCATTGGTTTTCACATTGGTTACATCAGTCTTAGAACCGTCTATGTACCACAATGCATCACCTGCTTTAATGCTTTTTGAAGGATCATCTTGCTGTGCAACTCCCGCCCACAAGTAAGTGTAATACTCTCCCAATATATGTCCCGGAGCTAAAGCTACCAACTCATTAGTGTCATCATCGGTATCTCCATCAAAAGTAACCAAATCCATATTGAGTTTTTCTACCATTGATTTATTGTAAGAACCGTTTGCATTAATGGACCATTGGAAATTTTCTGTTCTTACCGGAATTGCATCGATTACCAATTCATATCCTTTGTTTCTGATTCCTCCCACGTTTCCTTTGAATGCAAGAGGTCCACCGGTTTCTTGAGCCGGATAACTGTCAAAAATCGCCTGATCGGTATATTTATCATAGTAATCAAATGTAAATTTCAAGCGATCGTTAAAGAATCCGATATCTGCTCCTATATCAAGATGCGAAGATTCTTCCCATCTTAATTCTCTGTTTCCCGGATATTGTATATAACCATATCCGCTGTTCTCTCCCCATCCGTATTGTGAGTTATAAGCTAATGATGCATATGCATCATACTGAGGCCCCCACTGGTCTGCATAAGGAATATTACCAAGTACACCATAACTTGTACGCAGGATTAACGATGAAATTGCTTTAGGCAGGAATGATTCGTTGCCTACATTCCAAGAACCTCCTACAGACCAGAAATTACCCCATTTTTGATCACCGAGCGTAGAGTTTCCGTCACGTCTTATCTGACCAGACAAGGTATATTTTTTATCTAAAGTATAGTTGAGCCTTCCAAAATAAGAAATTTGCCTCCATTGCATATCGGTATTCCATCCTAACACTTCTTCTGCAAAGCCGAAATATGGTCTTATATCGGTTTGAGTTACTGAGAATAACCCTACATTATTATAGTTATGATCTTGATACTCCATTCCTAAATAGGTCTGCAAATCGTGCCTTCCGTTAAATATGTTTCTATAACTCAAGGTATTTGACCAGTTCCAATCCAACATCGTAGAACGCTCATCTCTTAATACACCACCTGGCTGAATAGTGTATACATTATGTCCTACTAACACATTTTGCATTTCTTTCATAAACTGCGTCTGCATTCCGAAAAGCGAGTTAAAATAAAAATTCTTAACAAATTGCCAATCCATATTTACCGATCCAATGATGGTATTAATGGTTGACCATTGTCTCGCTTCATTAAGCATTGATACAGGATTCATTCCTGCAGTCGCTCCTTGACCCAAATCTTGATTATAAGTACCATCCGGATTATAAATTGGCTGCAATGGAGAAATCATAATCGCCGAAGTTATCGGATTAGCTACAGATCTACCTCCCATATAAGTATCACGTTTTATATTGGAGTAGTTTAGATTCAAGCCGAATTTCAATTTATCGGAAGCTTTGTGGTCGAGAGCAGCATTCACACTAAGTCTGTCAAAACTAGAAGCCTTGACAAGCGACTCATTTTCATAATAAGCCCCCCCAAGTCTGAAAGAAGTATTGGCTCCACCGCCAGAAGCAGCGAAGTTATAAGTAGTTACTACCGAAGAATTATTAGCAACCGCTTTAGTCCAATCGGTTCCCGGTGTACCCTTTACATAATTCGGTTCATAGTTTGTCAAATAGTCATTTACAGCTTCATCAAAATTAGCATAAGTTCCTGCCGGACTACTGTTCCACATCAAGATACCTCCATAAGTGATATACTCATCGGCATTCATAAGTTTCAACTTATCATAAGCTCTGTCTTGAATAGCAGTTTCGGTAGAAAACTCAAAACGCGTTTTTTGGTTGTATTTCCCTTTCTTGGTAGTAATTAATATTACACCGTTTGCACCACGCGAACCGTAAAGAGCGGTTGCAGAAGCATCTTTCAACACCGAAACAGACTCAATGGCATTCGGGTCGATTGATGAAAGCGGATTCCAAGACTCCATAATGGAAGCATTATCTGCTCCTTTACCAACAATTACCCCGTCAATTACATATAGTGGGTTTGGTGTACCCAAAAGAGAACTCACCCCTCTGATGGTAATCATATTGGATGATCCCGGCTCACCACTTGCAGAAGAGAAGTTCAGACCGGCAACTCTACCGTTCAATACATCATCTACTGAAGAAAATGGTGTAGATTCAAAATTAGCTTTGGAAACCACGTTGTAAGCCCCTACTTTTTGAGCAGGATCTAATTTGATTCCCCCAATCAATACTACTTCTTCAATCTCTTTTGTTTTAGTAGCAGTATCTTTCTTTGATTTTTGAGCCATTAAAGTATGTCCTGTAAAAAACAGCACACCGATACTTAAAACTCGTAATTTTACATTCATATTAACACTATTTAATATTTAATTGGGCAAATATGTTAATTTTATTTAACATATACAAGTTATTATTTCAAATTCCTTATAATTATCGTATTAGAGATATGAAACAAAGATTAAAATTTTTAATCTTAACTATATAGAATTTATTTCTTCAAATTTTTAATTCCCATTTCATACAAAGCAAAACTCAGCAAATCTGCATTTTCTCCGATAACTTGGTCAGTGCTTCTTCCTGCACCGTGACCTGCGTTTACTTCAATTCTCACCAAAACCGGATTGCTGCACGATTGCTTTTCCTGCAATTCCGCACCGAACTTGAAAGAGTGAGCCGGAACTACTCTGTCGTCGTGATCACTTGTAATAATCATTGCTGAAGGATAACAAACTCCTTTCTTCACTTGGTGAACCGGCGAATAAGATTTCAGATATTCGAACATTTCTTTGCTGTCTTCCGCAGTTCCGTAATCGTAGCTCCAACCGGCTCCTGCTGTAAATTTATTGTAACGGAGCATATCCAAAACACCAACTCCCGGAAAAGCGACTTTCGCCAAATCGGGACGCATCGTCATGGTTGCTCCAACCAAAAGTCCGCCGTTTGAACGACCCGAAAGTGCCATAAATTCTTTGGAAGTGTAACCTTTGTTTTGTAAATATTCTCCTGCCGCAATGAAATCATCAAATACATTTTTCTTCTGCATTTTCGTTCCTGCATCGTGCCATTTTTTTCCGTATTCACCTCCTCCTCTGATGTTCGGAACAGCATAGATTCCACCGTTTTCCATCCAGATTGCATTGACTACAGAAAATGAAGGTTGCAAACTGATGTTGAATCCGCCGTAAGAATACAGGATTGTAGGATTTTTTCCATCGAGCTTTGTTCCTTTTTTGTAATTGATCATCATCGGGATTTTGGTTCCGTCTTTCGAAGTGTAAAAAACCTGCTCCGAAACATAATCATCGGGATTGAATTTCACTTTCGGTTTTTGGTAAACTTCCGATTTTCCGGTATCTGCATTGAATTTGTAAATCGTTCCCGGTGTGATATAATTCGTGAAAGAAAAATACATATCCTTTTCTTTTTCCTTTCCGCCAAATCCGAAAGCAGTACCGATTCCCGGCAAATCTATCGTTCGGATTAATTTTCCGTTATAATCGAATTGTTTCATTGAAGTTACCGCATCTTTCATATATTTCGCAAAAATATAACCACCTCCTGTTGAAACACTCAGAACGTTTTCGTCTTCGGAAATTACATCAATCCAAACATCGGGTTTGTTGATATTGAATTTTACCAAACGCATATTCGGAGCGTTTTTATCGGTTAAAGCATAAATAAAATCCCCTTTGGAATCGATGAAATCGGTGTTAAAATCATATCCTTTCTGAACAGGAATGAAATCGGTTTTGTTTTTTAAATCTTTAATATAAAGCTCATTACCATTCGTTGCTTCGGAAGCACTGAGAATTTCAAACCTTTCGTCATCAGAAACACCGATTCCCATATATCTTCGTTTGAAATTTTCTCCACCGATGATGAGTTTGTCTTCCGATTGCTTCGTTCCCAATTTGTGGAAATACACTTTATGCGTATCGGTTTTTGCAGAAAGTTCGCTTCCTTTCGGCTTGTCATAACTTGAGTAGTAAAATCCTTCATCGCCTAACCAAGATGCTCCCGAAAATTTAACATCAATAATGGTTTCGTCAATTTTTTCTTTGGTTAAAGCATTGATAATGATGATTTTATTCCAGTCGCTTCCGCCTTCGGAAATGGAATAAGCAACCAGATTTCCTTTTTTATTGAAAGAAACTCCGGAAAGTGAAGTGGTTCCTTTTTCGGAAAATTTATTGGGGTCGAGAAAAACTTCGGTTTTTCCGTTTTTATCGGTTCGGTAAAGTACAGATTGTGCTTGAAGTCCATTGTTTTTATAAAAATAAGTAAAATCCCCTTCTTTGAAAGGAGCTCCGATTTTTTCGTAATTCCAGATGTCTTTCAGTTGCGAACGGATTTCTTCCCGAAACGGGATTTTCGCCAGATAATCATTGGTAAAAGCGACTTCTCTTTGTACCCAATCTTTGGTATCTTCGGCTCTGTCGTCTTCTAACCAGCGATAAGAATCCTGAACTTTTGTCCCGAAATATTCATCGGAATGAGAAACTTTTTTGGTTTCGGGATATTTCCGGTTACTGTTCGTATTTTGGGAATTAAATAGAGTTACTGCAAATGCAGTAACTGCGATGGTAAAAAGCTGTACTTTCATAAAATTCAATTTTTCCAAAAATAGAAAATTTATATCATTTTATAGAATTTACTGTAAATATTAACAAAATTTAAAACATTGAATAACAGAAAAGGAATGGGTTTTGCTTAAATATATCGTTGAAAAGTTTTTAAGTATGAAAAAAGAAACAAGCATTTTGTTGGCAGGAAGTATTGGAATCATTGTTGGTTTAGGAATTTTCGGAATAAGAAAATTCTTATCAAAGAAGCAGAAAAATTATCTGGATTACTATTCCGATTTTCATCGCCATTTCGAGAGAGAAAATGATGAAGGAAATCACGGCATCGAATTTTTCGCTATGCAGTAATTACATTCCTTAAAAATATTACTAAATCCCGTTTCTCTGATTCGGGATTTTTTTTGTGAAAAACTTCAATGTGAAAGCTCACTATTTTAAATGAAAAAAGTATTGTTGAAAACTTTGTCAAAGTTATATTTTCACGCATAAAACTTTGACAAAGTTTACTTCCGTTTAATTAACAAGACCAAAATCAGAGATTTTGACGGATTGTTTTTATTTCGTTATCATTTTGAAAAATTGTAAAATGATTTGATATAAATCATTATGATTTCCACATTTAGCAGATATATCTTATCTTTGCCAAAAGATACACTATGGCAAATTCACGTGCAAGAGAAACAACAGAAGCTATCGAAAAGCTGTACGTTTCTATGCGACACTTATTCTATCGCGGTTTTTTCAAACCATCCGGAATTTCCGGCGAAAGTCTTCGATCTTTACTCACGACCATTAATCCCGAAATTTACGGAACAATGGGAATTCCGAATAAAATAGAGCTGGATGGACTTTTGTATGTTCTCGACCGACTTCCGGAAGGAATCGAGGAATGTTCATTCATTCATCTTACTTCGGATGAAGGTTTTGAAAAAGGCAGCTTTGAAGTCATCGTTCCGAAAAAAAGAAGAAGAAACTGTTACAGAATCGATGAACATCAAATGAATATCGAGGTTCTTCTCGGTCGTTCCGAAATCTATGATATTCTTACCCACCTTACTTTTCTTTATATCGAAGCCGATAAAATCCGTGAACTTGCATTCGCTTCAGATGAAAATGATAAACCGACAAGAGCTTGGAAAATCATCGAAGAGGTTGCAAAAGGCGAGAAAAAACTCAGCAGAAAAGAAAAAGAAGTTGCTCTTATTCATCTTTCTTCACTTTTGGGAAGAACGTTTGATGAAACTTTAAATGCTTATAACAATTTCGGTGACGACAAAAATCCCGATCGTCTTTTCAAAATCATCTATCACCTCGGAAACGAAAGTTTTAATGATTATAAAAAAATCAGAGAGCGGGAAGTTTATTTCTCGGCAATTCTCCGCGAAAGAGTGGGACATCATTTCTTCGGCGAAAAATGGGCAAATAAAGTAAAGGAGGTTTTGGTAGAAAACAATCTGCAGATGCGACCTTTACACATTATTTCCGCAAATATGCATTCCGTAAAAAATATGCTTTACGCAAATGATGCGGTTGGAAAAAAAGCTACAAAAAATCCCGATTATAAACTGTACGAAGAAATCTCGAACAAAAAAAACCTGCAGGAAAAAGTTCTGGAACATTCTCAAAAAGCAGGATTAATCTATATCGACGATCAAAGCGGAAGTAATATTGATGTGCAGTTTATCGACTTGGCAAAAACCGATCTGAAGAACACGCCTTTTGCAGGAATAAAA
>CAYSQR010000055.1:0-11979 GCA_964433195.1 uncultured Kaistella sp.
CCATTCACTGTTTCGAGGTTTTAAATTCACCATTCACTTGCGGAGCAAAATTCACCATTCACTGTTTCGAGGTTTTAAATTCACTATTCACTTGCGAAGCAAAATTCACTATTTTGATTTCGTATTCATAGCAGATTTTTTTAATTTTGAAAATGAAAATTATCATCAGAATGAAAAAAATCATCACGTGCATTTTCGCAATTTCTGTACTTTCCTGTTCCAAAAAAACAAATGAAGCATCCGGAACAAAATCCGACAGTACAAAAATCATCGAATCAATCAACATTGCAAGAACAAAAATCAACGACAGCATTAAAATTAAAAATGAACAAAACCGTTTCAAGGATTTGAGCGGAAAACACAAATTCATACACAACGGAATCGAAAATACGGGAAACGTGAATTTTACTAAAATCGGGAGAGATTTGTATAAAATTTCCGGCGGTGCAAAATCGGGGAAAAATTATGTGAAAATCGAGGGCGAACTCAAAATGGTTTCCGAAGAGTTTTTGAATTTCGATGGAAAAATCATCCAAAGCATTCAGGAAAACGACAACGGAAAAACCGATATCAGAACCAAGAAAACGAGCTTCGCCAAGAAAGGAAAAAACAAATTCTGGCAGCTCCAGAATATGCAGAACAGTTCGGGATTTGTAGATTATATTGATATTTATTGATGAGTAATCGGCAATGAGTAATGAGCAATGAATAAAAAAGATTATCTTTATAACTGAGAGAATGTTTAAATTTCATCAAAATGATTTAAGTAAAAATATTTTTCATTTTTGAGTTTCTCATAAGTTCTCATTAATTTGGCTGATTATACAGATTTTATTAATATTAATCTGCGTCATTTGTATAATCTGTGAGAAAAATAAACTTTAAATATTTTTTTTAACACATTTAAACTCTAAAGAATTATCAAATTAAACATTATGCTGAATTACGAAATATCCGGAAACGGAAAAGAACCGCTTGTTTTGCTCCACGGTTTTATGGAAAATCTGATGATTTGGGAAGATATGGAATCTCATCTTTCCGGGGATTTCACTTTAATAAAAATCGATTTACCGGGACACGGAAAATCAAAAATGTATGGCGAAATCCACCCAATGGAATTGATGGCGGAAGAAGTGAAAAAAGTTACCGATGCTTTGAAATTAGGGAGATTCCATTTGCTTGGTCATTCGATGGGAGGTTATGCTTCCTTGGCTTTTGCGGAGAAATTTCCGGAAGTTCTGAAAAGCCTGACTTTGTTTTTTTCTACCTATTTTGCAGATGACGATGAAAAAAAGGAACAGCGGAGAAAGAGTTTCAGAATCATCAAGGAAGCATATCCGAATTACGTGAAAGCAGGAATTCCGAATTTATTCAATGAAAACGAAAAAGATATTCTGGAAGGAAAAATAGAACTCGCAAAAGAAATTGCACTTTCCACAAAAACCGATGGTGTTCTTGCCGCCGTAAAAGGAATGATAGAAAGAACCGGCAAAACTTTCTTGATGGAAAATTTTGAAGGGAAAATCCTTGTCATTGCCGGAAAACACGACAATGCCGTGAAATCTGATTTAACGCTGAAAAACCTTCCCGACAAAACAAACATCAAATCTTATCTTTTGGATTGCGGACACAACGGACATTGGGAAAAACCTGCAATCTGTGCGGAAATCATCAATACGGAACTGCTGCATAATCTGCCGAAGAATTTTATATTCTAAGTTTTTAATTAAATTTGATTTCAAGAAATTATAGAATGAAAAGAGATTTATACATCGACTTTGCAAAAGGTTTCGCCACACTTGCCATTATTTTTATCCACACTGTTTTTTGGTCGGGACAGTTTTATGTTCCCACAGAATGGCGGGTTTTATCTTTACTGATTGATGTTCCGTTGTTTTACGCTTTGAGCGGAATTACTTCCGGCGGAAATATCGAAAAAACTTTTTACCGTTTGCTGAAATTGCAGATTACCTTTATGATTTTCGTAACGTTTCTTTTCTTTCTCGATTATTTTTTCAAAGTTTTCGGACTGAATATTTTCGGGGTGGATTGGATGAAAAACTTCTACTCCACTTTCGGGACAAAATATGTTCCGCAAAATATTTCCGATGTTCCGCAATGGCAGAATCTGGGAAACTGGTATCTTCATCAATACACCAATGCAGATACTTTTCCTGTCGTAATGGGAAGTTTCTGGTATCTGAAAGTTTATTTTATCCTGACTGTTTTCGGCGTTTTAATTCTGAAATTTTTTCCGAAACACATCAATTGGTTCATTGGAATTTGTTTCGGACTTACTTTGATTTTTAATCTTTTACCACATTATTATCCAAGCGGACAAGTTGGTTACGTTGCGTTTTATCTCGGTTTATTTTTAGTCGCTCATCAATTAAAAGGAAAAAAAATTCCAACGAAACTGATTCCTGTTTTATACGGAATTTTAGTTATGATTTTGCTCGTTCTCTTCTGGAATTTCGGGAAAGAACTTTTTATGAAAATGAATAAAGCGAAATTTCCGCCGAAACTTCTTTACATTTTTTGGTCATCATTTTCATTACTCACACTTTTCGTTTTATACAACCGCTTGAAAATCACAAAAGAAAGTCTTATTACCTATATCGGAAAAAATGCCATCTTCTTTTATTTTGCACAGGGAATAAGTTCGTCGCTGGTTTATTTTTTGGTAGTTCCGTTAAAAGACGAAATGCAGTGGTGGATTTTGATGATTCTGATTTTTATTATTAATGTCTTCCTCGCTTTTATCATAGCAAAAGCGTTAAAAAAATTAGATGCTTTCGGCTGGAAAATTCTGGAATTTCTGAGAGAAAAAACAGCAAAAAAAATTGGATAGATAATCCCATCCAAAATAAATTTATTGTTATAAATTTTTGTAAAAATTTTGCTAAGAATTTATCCGTCAATACTCGGAATATTCACATTTTCATCGGTATCTTTTTCATAATCAATCCCATCAATCTCGAAACCGAACAAGTTGAAAAAATCTTTTCGGTATCCTTCAATATCACTGATTTCGGAGAGATTTTCCGTGGTCACTTTATTCCAATGTTTTGCTACTTCCGCCTGAACATCGGGTTCCATTTCCCAATCATCAATCCTGATTCTTCCTTCGGAATCCAAAGGAACATTTCCGTTTTCGGTATATAATCTATCAGCAAAAAGACGCTGCATTTGCTCAATAGTTCCTTCGTGAGTTCCTTTTTCTTTCATCACTTTATAAAGAAGTGAGATATATAAAGGAACGACAGGAATTGCCGAACTGGATTGTGTAACCAAAGCTTTATTGACGGAAACATACGCTTTTCCGTGAAGATTTTTCAGCATATCATCCAAAACAGAAGCGGTAGCTTCCAAATCATTTTTGGCTTGACCAATAGTTCCGTTTCTGTAAATCGGGAAAGTAAGTTCGGGACCGATGTAGGAATAAGCAACGGTTTTCACTCCATCTGCTAAAACTCCTGCGTTTTTCAAATCTTCTATCCAGAATTTCCAGTCTTCTCCTCCCATTACAGCAATGGTATTTTGGATATCTTCATCGTTTTCAACCGGAGCAATCGTAATATCGGTAACTGCACCGGTGTGAAAATCTACGGTTTTATTGGTAAAAGATTGATTAATCGGTTTCAGAACTGAAGCATACGAAATTCCGGTTTTCGGGTGTGTTCTTCTTGGTGAAGCTAAACTATAAACAACCAAATCAATTTTTCCGAAATCTTTTTTAATTAAATTGATGGTTTGTTTTTTAATATCATCAGAAAACGCATCTCCATTAATGCTTTTCGCATACAATCCCGCTTTGTGTGCTTCTTTTTCAAAAGCGGCAGAATTGTACCAACCTGCAGTTCCCATTTTTCCTTCGGAAGCAGGTTTCTCAAAAAAAACTCCAATGGTTGCAGCATCAGAACCAAAAGCTGCCGAAATTCTGGAAGCGATTCCAAAACCTGTAGAAGCTCCGATGACCAAAACTTTTTTCGGTCCATTTTTGATTTTTCCTTTTGATTTTACGTATTCGATTTGATTTTTAACAGTTTGCAAAGCTCCTTCAGGATGAGCTGTCAAACAAATAAATCCTCTTGTTCTTGGTTGGATAATCATTGTAATAAAATTATTTAAAGCATTGCAAATTACGGAAATTTTTGAAGAATAATTTATGATATAAAATTAAATTCTACAGAACCAATATATCGGTGCTTCGCACCTTTCCTCATCTTTTCATATTATTTCTACCAACATTTCGCAACTTCGTTGCTTCATTCTAATTCGTTTTTTTGGCTTTAATCATTGCTTCGAGCATATCCCACATTTCCTGCGGAATTTCTTCGAGCATATTAAATTCTCCCGCTCCTTGCAGCCATTCTCCGCCGTCAATCGTTACCACTTCTCCATTTACATAAGCGGAATAATCCGAAACTAAATAAGCGGCAAGATTTGCCAATTCCTGATGTTCGCCTACTCTTCTCAGCGGAACTTTTTTCCGCATATCGAATTTTTCTGCCAAATCTCCCGGTAATAATCTTTCCCACGCTCCTTTTGTAGGAAACGGACCGGGTGCGATTGCATTGAAACGGATTCCGTATTTCGCCCATTCTACAGCAAGACTTCTTGTCATTGCCAAAACTCCGGCTTTCGCACAAGCGGAAGGAACTACATAAGCAGAACCTGTCCAAGAATAGGTGGTTACAATATTGAGAACCGTTCCGGGAATTTTGTTTTCAATCCAATATTTTCCGATAGAAAGTGTGCAGTTTTTTGTTCCTTTCAAAACAATATCCAAAATAGAATCGAAAGCGGAATGCGTCAATCTTTCGGTTGGAGAAATGAAATTTCCGGCGGCATTGTTCAACAAAATATCAATCTTTCCAAATTCTTTTATGGCGGTATTTTTCATTGCTTCCACTTCGTCCCAGTTTCTCACGTCGCAAGAAACACAGAGGATTTTTCCGCCGGTTTGTTCTTCCAATTCTTTTGCCGTAACTTGTAATTTTTCTAAATTTCTGGAAGTGATGACGACTTTCGCACCGAGTTCCAGAAAATATTTGGTCATTGCTTTTCCGAGTCCGCTTCCGCCTCCTGTTACTATAGCAACTTTATCTTTTAGTGCGTCTTCGCGAAGCATTGGCTGTGTGTATAAGTTCATCTTTTTGATTTTGGTAAATTTAATCAAAATCGGGAAGCGAACCACATTTTACAGAAAAAATAAAAATGGTGTGAATAGTTTTTACTTTGTGGTTTCAGTACCCATACTTTTTCCTAATTTTTCATATTCAATATCATTGGGTTCCCATAGTTCGATTTTATTTCCTTCGGGGTCTAAAATGTGAACGAACTTTCCGTAATCATAAGTTTCTATTTCGTCTAAAATTGTAACGCCTTCTTTTTTTAGTTCATTGACAAGGTTTTCAAGATTTTCGACACGATAGTTTATCATAAAATCTTTTTCCGATGGCTGAAAATATTTCGTATCTTCCTTAAACGGACTCCATTGCGAAAATCCTTTTTTTGAATTGTCCGCTCCCTGAAACCATTCAAACACAGAACCATATTCATTGGTTTTCAGTCCTAAATGGTTTTTATACCATTCGTTCATTTTTTTCGGGTCTTTGCATTTGAAGAAAATTCCGCCAATTCCTGTAACTCTTTTCATATTGTTTGTTTTATTTTCGTTTAAAGATTTAAAAGCATATCCCAAAAGAAATGCAGAACAAATGCTTAAAGCAAGGATAAGTTTTTTCATTTTTGCTATGCTGAGTTGAACATTAATTTTTCTAATTTTTGTTTGCTGTTAGTTTTGAAAAATAATAATCAAATTTATAAAAACTCCAATCTTTCTCCAAAACGTTTCTCAGCAAAATTTCCGTTTTCAAAAACCAAATTTCCATTCACAAAAGTATGCGTGATTTTAGAATTGAAATCCATTCCTTCCAGCGGACTCCAACCGCATTTGTAAAGGATATTTTCTTTGGCAACCGTGAAATTTTTATCTAAATCTACCAAAACCAAATCGGCTTTGTAATTTTCTTTAATGAATCCTCGTTTTTCAATTCTAAATAAAATCGCAGGATTATGACACATTTTCTCCACGATTTTTTCTAAAGAAATTTTTTCGTTGCGGTAATTTTCCAACATCACATTCAAAGAATGCTGAACTAAAGGTGCACCTGAAGGACATTTCAAATAAGGGTTTTGTTTTTCTTCCCAAGTATGTGGAGCGTGATCTGTTGCGATGATATCAATCCGGTCATCCAAAAGTGCTTCCCAAAGTACGTCTTTGTCTTTCTGCGTTTTTATTGCAGGATTCCATTTGATGAGTCCGCCTTTTGTGTCGTAATCTTCATTGGTAAAAGTGAGGTGATGAACACAAACTTCTGCCGTTATTTTTTTATCTTTTAAAGGAATATCATTTCTGAAAAGCTCCGTTTCTTTCGCAGTTGACAAATGGAAAACGTGAAGCCTTGCTCCTGTTTTTTTCGCAAGTTCGATTGCTTTCGACGAGGAAATATAACACGCTTCTTCACTTCTGATCAAATGATGAAACTTCATCGGAATATCTTCGCCAAATTCTTTTTTATATTGTTCCAAATTATTCTGAATGGTTGCTTCATCTTCGCAATGAACAGCAATCAGCATTTTGGTTTTGCTGAAAATATTTTCCAGCGTTTCGGGATTATCAACGAGCATATTTCCTGTCGAAGAACCGAGAAACAATTTAATTCCGGGAACATTTCTCGGATTGGTTTTCAATAATTCTTCCAGATGATCATTCGTGCCGCCCATCATAAAACCGTAATTAGCATAAGACTTTCCGGAAGCGATTTGAAATTTTTCTTCCAATAATTCCTGAGTTACCGCATTCGGAATTGTATTCGGTTGGTCAATAAAACTCGTAATTCCGCCTGCAATGGCAGCTTTGCTTTCAGATTCAATATCGCCTTTATGAGTTAAACCCGGTTCACGGAAATGAACTTGGTCATCAATGATTCCCGGTAAAAGATATTTCCCTAAAGCATTAATGATTTTATCAATATTTTCTTCAGAAATATTTTTTTCAATCTTTGAAATCAATTCATTTTCGATAAGCAAATCGCTTTCAATAATTTGATTTTCATTAACGATTTTGGCGTTTTTGATGAGAATTTTCATTTTTTGGTTGTTGATTGAAAGTTGAGCGTTGTCGGTTTTTTACAAAGTTAAAATTAAAAAATCAAGAAACATAGATTTTTACCAAGATGTCGCGACTTCGTCGCTTCACAAATATTATATTAATTTTTGCTACTAATATTTCGCAGCTTCGCAACTTTTTTAATGTTTGAAAAAAAACGGAAGAAAATCTTTTGTTACTTTTGTGGTTTAATATCCAATAAATCCATTGAAAAAACTTCTCAACGAAACCATTATCTACGGAATTGGTGCAATTTTGCCAAGAATCATTGTAGTCGCACTTAATTACCTGTTTATCAGTTATATCGACAACAGTGCTTTTGCGATTTTTACCAATCTTTATGCGGCGGTTTCGTTCATCAATATTATTCTTTCTTTCGGTTTTGAAACAGCCTATTTCCGCTTTTCCGCCGACAAAGAAAACGAACAGAAAACCTTCAGCACTTCATTTTGGTTTTTAGCAGGATTGTCCACTTTATTTTTAATTGCGGTTTTGCTTTTCAATCAGCCGATTGCTGATGTTTTCGGCTATTCGGAAACTCCGGAATATATTCGTTGGTTTGCGTGGATTGCGTTTTTTGATAATCTGCTTGTGATTCCTTTGGCGTGGCTCAGATTCCATAACAAACCGATAAAATATACCGCAGTTCGTGTGGTTCAGTCGGTGTTTCAAACTATTTTTGCGATTGCTTTGTTCCTATATATTCCCGAAAAAATTTCACAGGATTTCGGGCTGAAAGAAAAAGTTTCGTATCCGTTTTACAGCAATCTGGCTTCGAGTTTTCTCGGTTTCATCTTGGTTTTACCGATTATTTTTAAAGTGAAGTTCTTGTTTTCCACTTCGCTTTTTAGGAAGATGCTCAAATATTCTTATCCGATAATGATTGCCGGATTGGCTTTTATGGTAAATGAAAATTTTGATAAATTCATCCAGAAATTCATTATTGATGATGCCGATGCAGGAGCTTATGGTGGTTGCTACAAAATGGCGGTTTTGATGACGCTTTTCGTAACCGCTTACAGAATGGGAATCGAGCCGTTTTTCTTCAAACAGATGAACAACGAAAATGCAAAAAACACCTACGCAAAAGTAACCGAATATTTCACGTTTTTCGCAGCGATTGTTGCTTTGGGAATTATTGCCAATGTTTCTTGGCTGAAACTTTTGCTCGTTCCCAATAAAACGTATTGGATTGCTTTAGATATCATTCCGATTATCGTGATTGCCAATTTGTGTTTCGGGATTTATTACAATTTTTCAACTTGGTATAAAGTTACGGACAGAACGCAGATTGGGACAATAATTTCTTGGCTCGGTGCGATTATTACGATTGTTCTCAATTTGCTTTTATTGAAAAAATACGGATTTATGGTTTCGGCGTGGATTACTTTTGTGGCGTATTTGGTAATGATGATTACTTCTTATCTTTTGGGACAAAAATACTATCCGATTCCTTACCGAATCGGGAAAATGATGCTTTTTCTGATATTATTAATCATTTGCGGATTTCTGATTTCCAAAGTTTTCGATTATAATCTCTGGATTGGAAATGCAATTTTCATTGCATTTTCCGCCGTTTTGATTTTCAGTGAAAAGGATAGGATTTTGAAAAGGTAAAGAAAATTTTGGAAGTTTCAAAAACTCAAAAATTTAATTAAAAAACAGGTTCAAAAAATGAATAAAATTTTCTACATATTTTCAACATTATTGATAATCAGCTGTTCTATGATTTCTACTGAATATCGGTATAAAAACACAGACAAAGGAGAATTGTATTTTCCTACTTTTAATGGAAAGAAATATAAAATTGATACTATCAACTACGGACCAAATGATTCTTTGAGAGAATTTACAAACAAATGGTATTCTAAGCATCTGTACACATTAAAAGAACCTATTTTATTCAATAAAAAAAATGAGAACATAAATATTATAAGATTTACTCATTTAGGAACTTGGGATAATCCATATTCTTGCAGAATAGAACAAAACGGAAAAAAAATTATTCTAACTTATAACCAAACGAATGGTTTGGGCGGTTATGAAGTAGGAACAAGAATTAAACATAAAACCAAAGAAATAAGCCAAAAAGAATGGAAACAAATCCTTGAAAAGATGGATGAAATTGATTTTTGGAATATTTCAACTCAAGATCCAAATAAGATTATGGATGGAGCGGAATGGATTTTTGAAGCATTAATTGAAGGAAAATACCATTTGGTGACAAGAAATAGTCCAAATCATTATAATGGAAAAGAATATTCTGAACTCTGTCAACTTGTTGAAAAAATGAGTAAATAAATTTGTTCAAGATTATATCTATCAAACGCAGCATTAAAACCTTAAAACAAAAAACCATTTCCAAAATAAAAATTCTTCAAATTGCCGTAAAAATGAATGTGAAGAAAAAAAAGTATATTGCAGACCTTTTTTAAGACGAAATAAATTATGAAAATTATAGTTCCAATGGCTGGAAGAGGTTCCAGATTAAGACCACATACTTTAACCGTTCCTAAACCTTTAATCCCGATTGCAGGAAAACCGATTGTACAAAGATTGGTTGAAGATATTGCAAAAGTTGCCGGTGAAAAAATTGATGAAATTGCTTTTATTATCGGAGATTTCGGACAGGAAGTGGAAGAATCTTTAATTCAAATTGCCGAAAAACTCGGAGCAAAAGGAAGTGTTTATACGCAAGATGAACCGCTCGGAACGGCACACGCCATAAAATGTGCAGAAAATTCTATGCAAGGAGATGTTGTCGTCGCTTTTGCCGATACGCTTTTCCGTGCAGATTTCAGTTTAGATAAAAATTCCGATGGTGTGATTTGGGTAAAAAAAGTGGAAAATCCTTCTGCTTTTGGTGTGGTAAAATTAGACGATTACGGTTTCATTACCGATTTCGTGGAAAAACCCAAAACTTTTGTTTCAGATTTGGCGATTATCGGAATTTATTATTTCAGTTCTGCCGAGAAACTGATGAACGAAATCAATTATATTATGGAAAATGATATTAAAGATGGCGGCGAATATCAGTTAACTACGGCTTTGGAAAATCTCCGCCAAAAAGGTGCAAAATTCTCTCTCGGAAAAGTGGATGATTGGATGGATTGCGGAAACAAAAACGCAACGGTAGAAACCAACGGAAAAATTCTCGACTACGAAAAAGAAGAGTTTGCGAATTTCCCTTCTTCTGCAAACATCCAAAATTCATTAATTATTCCACCTTGCTTTATCGGCGAAAATGTGGAAATTCTGAACTCGAAAATAGGACCTTATGTATCTCTCGGAAACGAAACCAAAATCGTGAATTCCAACATCAACAATTCATTAATTCAGGAAAAAACATTGATTGACCACGGAAATCTCAGCAATTCGATGATTGGTAATTCCGCACAATATTACGGAGTGGCAAGAGAAATTTCACTCGGAGATTATTCCGTTTTGGACTTTCTTTCAAAAGATTAAATCCTTCTAAAAACGCCTTACTTTGTCAAAGTTTTATGCAGAATCATTTTTACTTTGACAAAGTTTTTTTTTGAAAATATAATGTCCTGTTTGTCGTTAATATTAAAATCTACGTTTTGGTAAAGTCATTATGAGAAAATATTTTCTAATCGCCGTTATTGGGATATTATTGGTTTCGTGTAAAACGAAAACCGTAATAGATAAACCGGTTGTTACAACTGCCACAACAAGTTCCAATACCGAATTTTACAAAAAAATCAAAGAAAGCCCAAACTTTCAGCAACTGAAAATAAATTCTAAAATTAATGCCGAAACCGGAAGTTTCATCCCTCCTTTAGATGCGACAATCTACATTGAAAACGGGCAAAAAGTATGGATGAATCTGATTGCAGTTATTCTGAATGTAGGAAGAGGAATCGCAACTCCCACCGGAATCAAAGGTTACGAAAAATGGAACAAAACCTATATCGAATCGGATTTTGCTTACCTCAATAATTTGCTGAATGTGAATTTCATCGACTTCTCTTCTTTACAAAATTTATTGATTGGTAAAACCTTTATTCCCGTTAATGAAAAAGATTTTGTTTTAACCAAAAATTCACAAGGTTATCGTTTAAATTCATTAAAAAATCTTAGTTTTGAAAACAACGGGAAAATTTCCGAATATGCTGTTTCTCTAGATTATTCAGAGGATTTTAATTTAATGAAAGTATATTTAAAAGATAAAAAATCTTCCGATGAGGTAGAAGTTTCATACGGAAACTGGACAAAATTTGAAAATATGAAACTCCCAAAAAATGTTAAAATAATTATAAAAGGGTCAAAAACAAGCCAAATTTTGCTGGAAAATACGAAATTTGACAGTTCGATAATGGAAACTCCCTATTCTGTTCCCAATAATTATACGAAAACCGAGATTAGATGATTAAGAAAATAAGCTTTTTAATAGGAGTTTTTCTGTTCGGAATTTTATCTGCACAGAAAAAAGAAGAACTCCAAAAGCAGAATGCAGAACTTAAAAAAGAAATTGCAGCCATCAATTCCAATTTGGCAAAAACTCAGCAGCAATCGAAACTTTCCGTCGCTTATCTGAACGATGTAAATAAAAAAATACAGCTTCGCGAAAAAGTGTACACCAATACGCAGAAAGAAAAAAGAATCATCGAAGACGACATCTATCTTCGTCAATTGGAAATCAACCGCCAAAACAGGGAACTTGCCGTTCTCAGAAAAAATTATGCGGAAGTTTTGGTAAAAGCATATAAAAACAAAGGAGTACAGAATAAAGTAACCTTTATTTTATCCTCGAAAAATTTAGGAGAAGCTTTAAGGAG
>CAYSQR010000056.1:0-11967 GCA_964433195.1 uncultured Kaistella sp.
GATGTGATTACAGATTTTCTCGCCATCAATCTCGCTTCTACCGATTATGCAGGACATAAATTCGGACCCAATTCTATTGAAGTGGAAGATGTTTATTTAAGATTGGATTTGGATTTGGCAGCGTTTTTCAAATATTTAGATGATAAAGTTGGTAAAAATCAATACACGGTTTTTCTTTCGGCAGATCACGGTGGAGCACATTCTGAAGGTTTTATGGAGAAGCACAAAATGCCGACAGATTTTTATGGAGAAGATAATAAAGAATTTAACCAATTGTTGAAAGCTCAATTTAATGTAGAAAAATTAATTACTAAAGTAATGAATAACCAAATTTATTTGGATGATAATTTGATGACCGACAATAAATTAGATGCGGAACAGGTAAAACAATTCCTTATCGATTTTTTGAATAAAGATAAATCGATTTTATTCGCTGTCGATATGAAAAAAGTATCGTCATCATCCGTTCCGGAACCGATTAAAACCCGAATTGTAAATGGTTATAATTGGCAACGAAGCGGCGATGTTCAATTGATTTACCACGATTCTTGGTTGCCGACTTATTCCAAACTTGGAACCACTCACGGATCTTGGAATTCTTATGATTCGCATATCCCGCTCATTTTTATGGGATGGGGAATTAAAAACGGGGAAAGCAATAAGGATTACAATATGACCGATATTTCTCCCACTTTATCTGCTTTGTTGAAAATACAGTTTCCGAGCGGAAATATAGGAAATCCGATTGTTGAGGTTTTAGGAAAGTAAAATGCGTGAGTTTGGTTGAAGAGTTTCTCTTGCAGATTTTGCATCTTCTACAGATTTTTTATGTTGAAGAATAACACTTTTTACTAGTAAAAAGCAATCTCATTTATCTGCGTAATCTGCTAAATCCGTGTGAAGAATTGTTAAATTAAATCATTATCAAAGACAAAAAAAACCGCATGATTGCGGTTTTCCTTTATATAGAATTTGTGTTACTTCCCTCGTTGCGGCGGATAATTTGCCATAATTTCCGCTACGATTTCCGGGATTTGTTTCTGTTTCGATTTCGGGGAATCTACCGAAATTCCGCTTCCTACTCCTTGCCAAACTAATTTTTGGGTTCTCGCATCAATTAAATCAACAATCAAAGCACCTTGGTTGTAATTGGAAGTCCAGGTTCTGCTCATTCCGACTCCCCATCCGAAAGTTCCTCCCCATCCGTACATTCCGTAAGGTCTTGAAGATTGCACATCCTGAATTTTTTTATGATTCGCTTTTACATTCACAATTAAATCCGGATTATCGGAAACGCTCAAACCTTTTGTTTGCAACTGTTTGGAAACTTCGTTCAGAACACGGTCTTTGTCGATGTCATTCAGTTTCAAATCATCAATTCTCAGTTTATAAGTTTTGAATTCATTGAAGTTTGCAGTTTCTGCATAATCAGATTTTACCTGAAAAGGACTGCAGGAAGTAAGTCCCAAAGTTACAGCCAATAGTAAGATAAAATATTTTCTGTTCATTTTTTTATGATTTTTTATTGTTTTTAATGAAGGTATCTGTTTTTTTATCATATCCGTACGGACAGTGTCTGCATCCGCTTTTGCAACAATAGCCACGTTTCAGATGAAATTTTTCTGTGAAAACTTTGTAGCCTTGCTCATTATAATAAAAGTCTTCCTTTTCTTTGATTTCGGAATTTTGCATAAGTTAAATCTAAAATTTTGAAATCTCTTTCACTTTTGTTCAAATGATAATTGTATGCCAAAGTCTTTTTCAAAAATACAAAAATTTCAGGAATCATTATTTTTTCGGATGACATTTGTTGGTCAATTTACAATGATGAATTTTAATTTATTCAAAAAAAATTTTATTAAAATGTATTATTATTTCCCGTATTTTCAAGTAAAATTTGTGTATATTTGATATTCATTAGTTTAATTTAATGTTTGTAAAATAAAAAAGATTAATTTTGTACTTTGAAGCAAACCTCAGAAAAATGATTTTTATCATAGTTGAATAGAGGATTCTGCTGAATAAAGTATTTGTTTAAAATGATATAAAAAGACGTAATCGCTAATAGAATTATCAAGTTTTATTTAGATTTATTGTTAAAATTTTGGGAGGTTTTCAGAATTTTAATACCTTCGTCCCCTAAAATTTTAACAATAAATCTAAATAAAATTTTATATAAGTGTGGAGGAATAAATATGTGGGAAGTGCCAAATAAAGAATTTAAGATGAGAAAAATATTATTAATACTTACTTTACTTGTTTATGGATTACTGTTTTCGCAGGAGAATGAAAACCGTTTTCAGGATGCCGAAAATCGTTTTCAGCAGTCTGAAAGTGTAGAATATAGAGAAGCTGTAGATGATGATAATTACTATTCTCCGCAGAGTCTCGATCCCGGAGATCCTCCCGGAGAAGACGATCCGGAACCCGTGCCGATAGACGACTATATTCCAGTATTACTGTTCGGTGCGTTCGGTATAATTGTATATGTTGCTTATAGGAAAAAAAGAAATTTGCTATAATAAAGAATGGATAGAAGAATGAATAATGATTGTTTTTTTTATCCCAAAATTATATGGTGATTATAGCTTATGTATAAAAATATACTAAAACCTTTTATAGATTTTTTTGTTGCTTTCATTGCATTGATATTATTGAGCCCTTTATTTGTGCTTATTATAATTTTACTGATGATCAGCAATAAAGGAAATCCTTTTTTTGTTCAGAGAAGACCGGGTAAAAATGAAAAAATATTTAGGATTATCAAGTTCAAAACGATGAATGATAGGACATCTAAAAAAGGTGAATTACTCTCCGATTACAGACGGCTTACTTTTTTCGGTAAGATTGTGAGAAAAGCCTCATTAGACGAAATTCCGCAGTTAATCAATGTTATAAAAGGAGAAATGAGTTTGGTAGGACCAAGACCACTATTACCGGAATATCTGAGTCTATATAACGAAGAACAAAAAAAAAGACACAATGTGAAGCCCGGAATTACAGGTTGGGCACAAGTAAACGGTAGAAATGCTTTGTCTTGGGAAGAAAAATTCAAATATGATGTAGAATATGTAGAGAACGTTTCCGCAAAAATGGATGCTAAAATAGTTATTATAACCCTTGAAAAAGTGGTAAAAAGGCACGGTGTGAATGCAAATAATTACATCACTATGGAATCTTTTAAAGGAAATATCGTATGATTCTTTACGGAGCAAGAGGACAGGCAAAAGTAATTTATGACCTTATCCTCTCAAATAATCATCTTTTAGACTACTTGGTGGATGATAATCCACCCGAAAATTTTCCACACGACTTAAAGATTTACAAGCCGACAGAAGAACTTATCCTTAATAAAAAAGTTATTATTGCCGTCGGTGATAATAATATTCGGGAAAAAATTTATCACCGCATAAAAGATTTTTGTAAATTTGAAACGATGCAACATCACAGTGCATACATTTCCAGATTCGCGAAAATAGGAGAAGGAACGGTAATTATGCCGAAAGTATGCATCAATGCGGAAGTGGAAATCGGGAAGCACTGTATCATCAATACCGCGTGTATCATAGAACACGAATGTGTGATTGAAGATTTCGTACACATTTCTCCCAATGCTTCACTTGCGGGAAATATCACGGTAAAAAAAGGAACACATATTGGATTAGGAGCGAATATTATTCAAGGAATTACAATTGGGGAAAATGTCGTAATCGGTGCAGGTGCCGTAGTTTTGAATGATGTTCCAAGTGGAGCTGTAGTTGTGGGAAATCCAGGTAAAATAATAAAAATGAATGTAGAAGGAAATGAAAAGTAAAATTTGGCTATCCTCTCCACATATGGGAGGTGGAGAAATGAAATATATTCAACAAGCTTTTGCTGAAAACTGGATTGCTCCTTTAGGTCCAAATGTAAATGGACTTGAAAAAGATTTAGAAAAATTTTTAGAAGAAAATGTTCACGTTGCCGTATTGAGTTCCGGAACCGCAGCACTGCATCTTGCTTTAATACTTTTAGGAGTAAAAGCAGGAGATAACGTTATCTGTCAATCGCTTACTTTTTCTGCTTCTGCAAATCCTATTATCTATTTGGATGCAAATCCCATATTTGTGGATAGTGAAAAAGACACTTGGAATCTTTGTCCGAATGCAGTAGAAGATGCCATAAAGCACTGTATTGCAAAAGGAAATAAGCCAAAAGCGATTATTGCAGTGAGTTTATACGGAATGCCTTACAAAGCAGATGAGATAAAAGAGCTTTCGGAAAAATATGAAATCCCGGTTATAGAAGACAGTGCAGAAGCTTTGGGAAGTGTTTATAAAGGACAAAAATGTGGCACATTCGGAGATATATCGGTATTGAGTTTTAATGGGAATAAAATCATTACTACTTCCGGAGGAGGAGCTATGGTGGTAAAAAACAAAGAGTTTAAGAACAAAGCTGTTTTCCTTTCTACACAGGCAAAAGATGATGCTCCACATTACGAACATACAAGTATCGGTTACAATTACAGGATGAGCAATATCTGTGCAGGAATAGGAAGGGGACAAATGGAAGTATTGCAACAGAGAATAGCACAAAGAAGAGCAAACCATTTCTTCTACAAAAATCTTTTTGAAGATTATCCGATGTTCTCATTGCTTACTGAACCTAATGAAGATTTCTATTCAAACCATTGGCTCAATGTGATACAGGTCGAACCTACAAACGGAATCGATAGGGAATCACTCCGTGAGTTTTTCCTTGGAAACAATATAGAAACCCGACCCGTGTGGAAACCAATGCACTTACAGCCGATATTTCAGGATTCTTTATACTTCGGTTCAGAGGTGGCAGAAAATATTTTCCGAAACGGACTTTGTCTTCCTTCAAACTCAAGTATGAGTGAAAATGATTTGGAAAGAATCAGAGAAGCATTTTCAGTTTATACCAAAAATCAACAGTCAGCTGATTAATATTTCGTATTTTTGCTAAACTTTTTTAGCAAAATATAAAAAAACTATACACTGATGACTGTTAATTTAAATTAATGATATGAGTTTTCGTAAAAATCTGAAAAAAAGAATATACAGCGGAGACAATATTATGAATCTTTCAGATGTGAGATATCTTCCGCGTTGGGTAATCTTGGCGATAGATGTTTGCTTTATATTTGTTTCCATATTTTTTTCGTGCTATTTGATAGAGAAACTGAGTTTCAGCACAAAAAAGGTTTTTTATGACAGAAACCAGATGTATCTTATGATTATAGGTATTTCTGTTGTTTTTATGTTCGCTTTCAAAACCTATGCGGGAATTATCCGCCATTCTACCTTCATCGATTTGTTCAAGCTGTTTTTGGCTACCTTTTGTACTACCGTTTTGGTAGGAATCATCAGCTTTTCTTATTATCTTATTACCGAAAAACGGATGATATATATGTCGGTACCGTTTCTTACCGTTTTTTTTACCTCATCATTTATCCAGCTTTTTCTTTTCCGCCTTTTCGTAAAAGAATTTTTTCATATTGCGTGGGAATTTCGCAGAAGTACGCAGAAAAAAAGAATTTTGGTTCTTGGGATTGGAGATCCATCTATTGCTATTGCAAGAGCAGTATTGGATAATCATACTTTACCCTATTATATTGTAGGATTTCTTACGCAAAGAAATGATTCCAAAAAAGCAAATCTCTTGGGAAAACCTATTTTTACTAAAGCCAAAATAGAAAACAATACCAAAGAAGAATTGGCTTTGGACGGAGTTCTGATTGTAGAAGAAATAATGTCCAAAGAAGAGATGGATTTTTGGGTAAATTTATTTCTGGAAAAAGATTTGCAAATTTTCAAAGCACCTTCTGTACAAAAATTCCGTGATACCGATTTGGGAGGTTCTATTAAAAATCTTCAGATAGAAGATTTACTCAACAGAAAACCTATTAAAATAGATAATAATGGTGTGAAAGAACGACACAACGAAAAATCTATTTTAATTACCGGAGGAGCTGGTTCCATCGGTAGTGAAATTCTGAGGCAGGTTGCACAGTTTAATCCCGAACTTATCGTCGTGGTAGATCAGGCAGAAACACCACTTTATGAAATAGAAATGGAAATGAGAGAGAAATTCCCCCACCTTCCATTCAAATTTATTCTTGCCGATATATCAAATAAACACAGGATAGAACCTCTTTTCAGAAAATATAGTTTTTCGATGGTGTATCACGCTGCAGCATACAAGCACGTTCCTCTGATTGAAGAAAACCCCCACGAAGCTATTTTGGTAAATATTTTGGGAAGCAAAAATCTTGCTCTTTTGGCGAGTAAATATAAGGTAAACCGCTTTGTAATGATTTCAACCGATAAAGCGGTAAAACCAACCAATGTGATGGGAGCATCGAAAAGAGTGGCAGAACTTTTCGTACAGGCATTACAAAATACGGAAAACAACACAACAAAATTCATCACTACACGTTTTGGAAATGTATTGGGTTCCAATGGTTCGGTAATTCCACATTTCAAAAAACAAATTGAGAACGGAGGTCCTATTACCATTACACATCCCGATATTGTAAGATATTTTATGACCATTCCTGAAGCGTGTGATTTGGTATTACAGGCAGGAACAATGGGAAAAGGAGGGGAGATTTTCGTGTTCGATATGGGAGAACCTGTGAAGATTTTGGATCTTGCCTACAGAATGATAAAACTTTCCGGTTTTGAACCGAATGTTGATATTAAGATTATTTACACAGGACTTCGTCCTGGAGAAAAATTGTATGAGGAACTGCTGAGTGATGATGCCAAAACTTTGCCTACTCACAATGAAAAGATAATGATTTCCAAAGATCCCGATATGGAATTTTCGTTAATAGATGATTATTCTGTCCGAATCATAAAGGCAGCTTTGCGGAGGGAAAAAGTGGATGTGGTACAGCTTCTGAAGCAGATTGTACCGGAATTTAAAAGTAATAACTCCATCTACGAAGTTTTGGATAAGTAAAATAGAATTGTATATTTGCAAACCTTTTTTAAAATAAAAGAATGAATAAAAACATCATTTTGGTGTTTGTTTGCTCCCTGTTTTTGTTAACTTCTTGTAAGACAAAAGACAAAGTAAGTGAACTCAACTATATGCAGAATATCGATCAGATTGCTACGGATTTTTCCATAAAAAATTCGGTTTCTACAATTCAAAAAGGAGATCAAATAGTGATTTTGGTAACTGCAAAAGATATGAATGTAGTGAAACCTTTTAACCAAAATTATTCATCAGGTGAAACCTCCCAATATTCTTTACCGAGCGGAAATAACCCTATACAGGGACAGGATAGAGCTTCAGGACCATCTTATATCGTAGATTCTGAAGGGGAGATTGATTTTCCGGTTTTGGGAAAACTTAATACAAATGGAAAAACTTTGGTTGAATTCAAAAATGAACTTCGTGAAAGGTTATCCGATTATATCATTAATCCTACGGTAAACATGAAGATTACCAATTATAAAATCACGGTTTTAGGAGAAGTGAATAAACCCGGGCAATATACTATTCCCGATGGTCAAACCACTTTGCTCAATGTACTTGGTTTAGCAGGTGATCTTACCATGTATGGAAAAAGAAATGATATTCTTGTTGTGAGAAACGAAAACGGTAATATTATTAAAGAGCGTGTTAATTTAATGAGTACGGATTTTATCAATTCTCCTTTTTATCATCTGAAACAAAATGATGTTATCTATGTTTCCGGAAATGAAACCAAAGATAAGACTGCCCGATTGGACCCGAATACCGGCACCTATATTGCGATAGCCGGAACAATCATCGGATTAGCGGGAATTTTTATTACAATTTTTAAGAAATAATAAATTTAAGTTAGAAGAATGGATAATACCACTCCAACTCAGGAAAGTCAGGAACTCAATCTCAACGAAATCATAAAACCCTACTTAAAAAAATGGTGGTGGTTTGTTTTGTCTATTATTACCGTAGTTTTATTGGCATTTTTTTACTTGAAAAAGACTAATTCTGTATATGAGATAAAATCGACCGTTCTAATCAAAGATGCAAAAAAATCTCCTTCAGGAGATATGAGTATGTTGTCTGATTTGTCGGGATTGGGCAGTATGGGAACCAATAGTATAGAAAACGAAATAGAGGTTTTCAAATCCAAAAAACTAATGAAAGAAGTTGTAACCCAATTGGGATTACAAACGTCGGTTTTTTCTAAAGAAAAATTAATGAAAGTTGAACTTTATGGTGAAACTTCTCCCATCATTGTACAGCTCGTTTCAGAAAAATTATATGACGAGCCTATTAAAAAGCCGGTAGATATTAAAATAAAAGGTAATAATATAGAACTTTCTTCCGAAGAAATCCCAAAAACAATAATTACTACTTATAATAAAACAATAAGTTTGCCTTACGCAAATTTTATGATTCTTAAAAATCCAAAATTCAATAAACACAAAGTAAAAAAAATGGATTTAGAGGAGCTTTCTTTTTCTTATTTACCTACAGACAATACCGTAACAAATTTCCAGAAAAGTTCGGATATCGATTTGGTTGACAAAGACGCTACCGTAATTGAATTGAAAGTTAAATATCCTAATATAGATAAAGCAAAAGATATAGTTAATAAACTGGTTGAATCGTATAATACCGAGGCAATAAATGATAAAAACTCGGAATCCCGCAAAACGAAAGATTTTATTGATGAAAGGGTTTCCATTATTGCTGATGAATTAGGGAAGGTCGAAGACCAAAAAGAACAGTTTAAGTCATCAAACCAAATTACAGATATTGGAGTAGAGGCAGGAATTAATTTAGGAAAATCTGCAGCAACAAGAACAAAATTTTTAGAAGCTGAAACCCAATTGGAACTTACAAATGATTTAATTAATTACCTCTCAAGACAAGGTAACAACCAAATTTTGCCTTCAAGTGTAGGACTGAGTAATCCGACTGCATCTGCTAATATTACTGCTTACAACCAATTAGTGCTTGAAAGAAACCGGCTATTGGAAAATGCAACTCCGCAGAATCCCATTGTAATGGAACTTACCAAACAAGTTGCTGATATGAAATCGGCAGTATTAGATAATTTAATTAAACATAAAGTGGGGCTTCAAGTTATATTGAATAGTACCCAAAACGAACAGAACCTCATTGACTATAAAATAAGTAAGATACCGTCACAGGAAAAAATGTTCAGAAATATAGAAAGACAGCAACAAACCAAAGAAAGTCTTTATTTGTTGCTGCTTAAAAAGAGAGAAGAAAATGCAATTTCTCTTGCAATCACAGCTCCTAAAGCGAGAATTATAGATTATGCTTATGCTTCGGATAAACCTGTAGCTCCGAAAAAAATGTTTATTTTATTAGGAAGTTTAATATTAGGATTTTTGATTCCTTTTTCATTTATTTATTTAAGAGAATTATTGAACGATAAAATCCGGTCTAAAAAGGATATTGAAAAATTATCACAGATTCCTATATTGGGTGAATTACCAAAAGTGGGAAGAGGAGATACCGATATTGTTGAATTAAATGATATTTCTCCTATGGCAGAAGCATTCCGTATTCTGATTACCAATATGAATTTTATTTTGCCAAGGAAGGATACGGGTAAAATTGTGCTTGTAACCTCAACAGTAAAAGGAGAAGGGAAAACATTTGCTTCGGTTAATTTGGCTTTGACTCTTGCAACACCTGCTACGAAAGTGATTATTATTGGATCGGATATCAGAAACCCGCAACTGCAGAGATACAATACGGCAAGGAAAGGTTTAGACGGACTTACAGAATATTTGTACGATGAAAATACGAAAACTAAAGATATTATTCATCCCTCTACTTTTAATCCTCATTGTGATGTCATCTATTCAGGAAGTATTCCGCCAAATCCAACCGAGTTACTAAGCAACGGAAGATATCAAGAATTAATTGAAGAGTTAAAGCCAATATATGATTACGTAATTTTGGATACAGCTCCACTAATGCTGGTTACCGATACTTTCCTCATTTCCAATGCTGCAGATGCAACATTGTATGTAACCCGCTCTCGTCATACAGAGAAAGGTTTGATTGAGTTTGCAAACAGAAATGTAGAAACCAAAAAGATAAAAAATGTGGGGTTTGTATTGAATGATGTGAGTAAAGAAAATATGGGTTATGGCAACAAGTATGGTTATGGATATCAGGTAGAAGAAAAGAAGTGGTGGCAAAAGCTATTGAGCTAAAAAAAAAAAATTGAAAATCCTTAGTATAAAAAAAAATTATCTCCTGAATCTTTTCAGAGTAGTTTCCGGTGCTGTTGTCGGACTTGTTACGATGCCTTATATTAATCGGATTTTAGGAGTAGAGTATGTAGGTAAAGTAGAATATGTGAATACTATCATCAATTATTTTCTACTCTTTACGGCTCTTGGAATCCCGATGTATGGAATCAGAGAAATTTCTAAGGTAAGAGAAAATCCCTCTGAAAAAGCAAGAACATTAGCCGAATTACTTATTTTATTGGGAATTACATCATTGCTGGGATATATTTTGTTATTTGGGGTGCTTCATTTCGGTTATTTTGCCGGATATAAGAATACGATTCTCATTATGAGTCTGATGATTTTTCTCACCAATATCGGAGCAGAATGGTATTTCCAAGGAATGGAAGATCAGTTGTATATCACAATTCGGTATGTTGGAGTCCGTATTCTGATGGTCGTATTGATGTTTCTTTATATAAAATCCCCTGAAAATTATAATTTTTATGCGTTTTGTATTGTTCTTACCACTTGCGGAGCAAATGTTCTGAATTTTTTTGTGATTTCTAAAATCCTTTACAAAGAAAGAAAAACATTATGGGAAGGATTAAACTTAAAGAAGCATATCAAACCTGTATTAACCATTTTTGCTGCCACTATATCGGTTAGTATTTATTTGAATTTAGACTATCTGCTTATCGGAAATATTTCAGGAGATGAATATGTCGGATATTATTCGGTTTCTAATAAATTGATAAGGTTTGTAATCAGCTTTATAACCGTCATAGGAGTGGTAATGCTTCCCAGACTGTCTTTTCTATTTCAGGAAGATAAAGAGCAGTATTATAAATATCTTCATAAAAGTTTTACATTTCTGCTGCTTGTTTCTTTACCCTTTACCATTTATTTTCTGATTTTTGCCACACCGATTATCCATCTTATTGCCGGTTCAGGATATAACCAGTCTATCCTTACTATGAGGATTATCTCGCCGTTATGTTTAATTGTGAGCATGGCTTATTTTATGGGATTTTTGATTTTATATCCGCAGAATAAAGAAAAGATATATACCTACGCTACACTTATATCTGCATTGTTCAGTATTGGGGTCAATTTTTTTGCAATTTCTCGCTATCAGCATAATGGAGCAGCTGTTGTCGGGATTTTATCGGAACTTTTGGCAATTATTATTATGTTTGTTTATTTGAAAAAAAGAGAAGGTCTGCCGTATATTTTTGATAAAAATTTTTATAAAATTATAATAGCTGCATTAGGTATGTTGCTTCTGTCATTAGCAATGGTGGTGGCTTTTTCAAAAGGGGTGTCTTATTTCTTGCTGATGTCTTGTGTTTCGTGGACTTTTTATATACTTGTGCTATATATATCCAAAGAACAGGAAACACAAGAAATCATTAATAAAATAAAAAGTGTTATTACTAAATAATGGGATTTTATTTACTTTTTTTTGTTTCAGCTTTGCTTTCTCTCATTGGCAGTGTTAAGGGAAAAAAAATAGTAACCATTATTTTGATTATCATATTGACCTTATTTGCCGGAACAAGATTAAAAATTGACAATGACTATCACATATATTACTCATTTTTCCAGTATATTGAAGAAAATATAAAAGATTTTTTAGGCAGAACTGTTCCTGTGGAATGGTGCATTTATGTTTTTCCGCATTTTTTTAAAATATTTTTTACAGAGAAATTAGAAATTGTAAGAGCATCATTTATGCTTT
>CAYSQR010000057.1:0-11928 GCA_964433195.1 uncultured Kaistella sp.
TTCAAAAGGCAGTTCTATATTCAGACCAATAGATTTTCCGCCACCTTTTCTTGCTCCTTTGTTTCCGGCTTCCATAATTCCGGGACCACCTCCTGTAATGACACCAAAACCGATTTCCGTAATTTTTTCCGCAATATCCACTGCAACTTTATAATAAGGATCGGTCGGTTTTAATCTTGCAGAACCGAAGATGGAAACACAGGGTCCTATTCTTGCCAGTTTTTCATAGCCGTCCACAAATTCCGCCATCACTTTGAAAACCATCCAGCTGTCTTTGGTTACGGTTTCGTCCCAAGTTTTTTGCCGGAAACTTTCGACCAATTTTTGGTCTTCTTTTTCGTTATGTTTTTCTTCTGCCATTATTTTTTATTTAAAAAATTTCTCCGCTTCCAAGACAGATTCGGGTCTTCCTACATCAATAAGTATCGATTTGTGCTTGAAGCCGTGAATTTTTTCGGTGTGCATCAAATCCAGATATTCTTCCATAATAGAGAATTTTCCCGTTCTTTTTATATGATTAAAAATTTCAGGATTTATACAGTGTATTCCGCTGAATGCTAAAGGTTTGAAAGCCTTGTTGAATTCCGCCAATCTTTGTTCGCCGGTTTGTACATTCAGCCATCCTCGCAAAATCATTTCATCGTTGAAGAGCAATTTCCGGGAGCTTACCCTATCTGAAACCGCCAAAGTAACAAAATCCTTTTTTTCCTGATGATATTTGATAAAACTATTCAAATCCAGATTGGTTAAAATATCGGCATTCATAATTAAAAAATCTTCCCCGAAATCCAGAAACCGTTTTGCAAAAACCAAACCTCCTCCGGTTTCCAAAAGTTCGTTTTTCTCATCGGAAATTTCAATTCTGGAACCGAAATTGTCATTTTTTTTCAGAAAATCCAAAATCTGTTCTCCGAAATGATGAACATTAATTACAAAATCGTTGATCCCGAAACTTTGGAGATATTTAATATTTCTTTCCAGTAAAGGAACGCCATTTACCAAAGCCAATGCTTTCGGATGATAATCTGTGAAAGGAGCTAATCGGGTTCCTTTTCCCGCTGCAAAGATGAGTGCTTTCATTTTTTATGAGTAATGAGCGATGAGCAATGAGATGAATAAAAATTACTCATTGCTTATTACTGATGGTTAAGTTGCGGTTGTTCATCGTGATTCAGTTTCACAATGACTTCCGGATATTTTTCGCGGATAAATCCTGTAATTCTTTCAGCGGCATATACAGAGCGGTGTTGTCCTCCTGTACATCCGAAATTTATTTGAAGAAATTCAAAACCTCTTCCCAGATAATTATCGATATTAATGGAAACAATGCTTTTAGCCAATTCCAGAAATTTCGGCATTTCGGTTTTGGTTTCCAAAAAAGTTTGAACATCGTTGTCGCAACCTGTTTGTTGTTTGTATTCATCAATTCTTCCGGGATTCAGAATTCCTCTGCAATCGAAGCAAAAACCGCCTCCGTTTCCGCTTTCATCTTTTGGTATTCCTCCTTTTTTGTAGGAAAAACTGTGGATTTCTATTGTTAAGCTCATTCTTATTCTTTAATTTTTTTTATATTGTAATTTTGATAAATTCATTTAATGTTTAGAAATTAATTGCTATTATCAAATTAATTGAAAGTAAAAACAAAAAAAGCCGTTTTTTAAACGGCTTTTTTATGATTAATTTGCTTCCCGTTGTAACACGACGAAAGCCGGAAAGTGATCGCTGTAACCACCGGTAAATTTATCCCCATTCCACGACCTCAAAGGATAACCTTTCCAGTTCCCCTCTTTGTTAACGAGATAAGACGGTGCATATACTTCTGTTTTATATACCGAATAATCTTTTCCTACTTTATCGGAAACCACATTTCCGGAAACAATAATCTGGTCGAAAAGATTCGGTGCATCTTGATAAGCCAACGAAGCAACACCGTTTTTGTAAAGAGGATACATCAGATTCAGATAAGGAGTATCTTCACTCAAGTCTTTCTTCGTAAATGCGGCTTTCAAATGATTTTTAAGACTGGAGCTTACCGGATCGTCATTGAAATCTCCCATTGCGAATAGTTTTGTAGAAGGATCCAAAGCTCTTATACTGTCCATTTGTTGTTTCAAAACTCTTGCAGCGGCATTTCTTCTTGGTAATGATCTTGCTTCACCACCGCTTCTTGAAGGCCAGTGATTCATAAAAAATGCAACTTTTTCGTTATCAAGGAATCCTGTAACCACCAAAACTCCACGTGTATAAACTCTTTTTCCGTCGTCATCATAGAGTTTGATTTCTTTATCCAAAGAATTGGTTACGGTAAATCTTCTTTTCTGGTAAATGATGGCAACATCAATTCCTCTCGCATCATAAGAATTGTAATGCACGATTCCGTAATCGTATTTTGCAAGAGTTGGATGTTTGATAAGATCTTCTATGACCTGTCTGTTTTCTACCTCTATCAATCCTACGATTGCAGGAGCTGTTCCTGTGTAAGCTCTTCCCATTTCAGAGATTACTTTTGCATTGTTATCCAGTTTTACTTTGTAATTTTTAGATCCCCATCTTTTCGGACTGTTCGGCGTAAAGTCATCTGAAAGGATTTGTCTTCTCACGACTTTTTTTCCTTTCAGTAAATCATCACTCCATTCTCCCCGATAATCCTCGGTAGTTTCGAGATATTTCAAAGAATCCAGCGGAACGCTCCTATGAAATGCGGGATTGCTAACTTCTTTTGTACCATCAATATAATCTGCGGACGCAATCGTATCCCAAAGGTTTTCCACATTCAGGAATCCCACTGTTGCCACCTTTCTTAGTTGACCTTTTTGCTGGGCAAAAGAAAAACAAAAAAACATCAGCGATAAAAAACAAATAATTTTTTTCATTGTAATTAAAATAATATTTATACTGCAAATCTAATAAAAATTATAATTGACGAGTGTAAATTTTGTTCAGAAATACTAATTTAACAAAAATTTAATCGAAAAATATGTTAAAAAAAATTAAACTATTGATTTTTAGCTTAAATTTGCAACGATTAACTAAACTGAATTTAACAGTTCAGGTTGAAAAGTAAATAATTAAATTATAAACATGATTAAAAAGTTATCTTTAATCTCATTGTTCACGCTGCTTCCGGCATCGTTTTACTTTGCACAAACTACGGTTTTTGCATATTTGAAAGATGCAGACGGAAAACCGGTGGAAAACGCAGAGATTGACTTAAAAGGTTCTGGCAATGATGTGAAAGCAGACAAAATTGGGTATTTCCAATTTGTGGATCTGAAAACCGGTCATTATCAGATTGTTATTACCAAACCCAATTACGAAACCAAAGTAATGGAGTTTGATGTAAAAGAAGAAAAGAGAAAAGACCTTGGTGTTGTTACTCTTTATTCCAGTTTAACCGGAGCAGATCAAGGTCTTGCTATTTTGGATAACGGAGATGAAGAAAACAGCAGCCAGAGTTCAACCGTTGGTTTGCTGCAATCCTCGCAAGATGTATTCAGTAGGATTGCGAGTTTTGACTTAGGTGCATATTGGTTCAGACCGAGAGGTGTTGATGGCAGAACTTCGGAAAATATGATGAACGGTGTTTCTATGGTAAAATCTGATAACGGAAATGTGGATTTCTCTAATTGGGGAGGTCTTAATGAAATTACACGTTATCCGGAAATTGCTGCAAATCACGCTCCCTCAGAATATGCTTTCGGAGGAGCAAGTGGAGTAATTTATAAAAATACAAAAGCAGGAGATTACAGAAAAGGATTCCAGGCAACCTATTCATTAACCAACAGAAACTATAGAAACAGAGCTTCTTTGCGATATTCTTCCGGAATGAGCAAAAGTGGATGGGCTGTAACTGCAATGGTCGCAAGAAGATGGGCGAAAGAAGGAATACAGGAAGGAACTTTTTATGATGCTTACGGAACTTATCTCGGTATCGAGAAAAAATTCAATGATAATCACACGATGACTTTCAATGCGTTTGCTTCTCCTTACAGAAGATCAACTTCCAGTCCGAGTACACAGGAAGTATATGATATGATGGGGGTACATTACAACTCTTATTGGGGATGGCAAAACGGAGAAAAAAGAAGTGAAAGAGTGAAAAAGGGATTCCAGCCGATTTTCCAATTACAGGATTTCTGGAAGATTAACAAAAACTCCAGCTTGGTAACTTCTCTTTCTTACCAGTTCGGGAAAGACAGAGGGGCGAGATTGGATTGGCAGAATGTAGATAATCCTTCTCCTACTTATTACAAAAAACTACCGAGTTATCCGTTTAACAGTATTCTCTTTAGTATGACAAATATTAATCCGAATACAACTCCTGCGGATTATGAAATGCTTTGGGATGAGTATAATACATCCAAAAACAACTGGGAAACCAAAAATCCGGATGTTACGCAGATTAACTGGAATAAATTGTACGAAGTAAACAGAAACTACCGTGCAACCGGAGCTAAATATTTTCTTGTAGATGATGTAAGCGATGACAAAATCTGGAACGCTTCAACTCATTATACTTATAACTTCAATGACAATACGAGATTTATCCTAAACTTATCTTATCAAAATTTCCAATCGGAATATTACAGGGAAATCAATGATTTGTTGGGAGCGGATTTTGCTTTGGCGGTAGATCCTTATGCAAATTCAAACAAACCGGGTTCATCGGGATATTACGATATGAACGATACCTCTTTGCAGAAACGTGAAGGAGATAGAATCAACTACAACTACATCTTGAGAAGACAGGAGGTAAAAGTGAATCCTGCCTTAAAATTATCAACAGGAGCTTTTGATATTTTTACAAGTGCACTTTTCGGTTATTCCACAAACAACAGAGAAGGTTTATTCAAACATTATTTATATGAAAACGCCTCTTTCGGGAAAAGCCAGGATTACAACTTCTGGAACTACGGTTTGAAAGGACAGGTAATTTACCGTTTGAACGGAAGAAACTTCTTGGTATATAATGGAGCATACTTTTCACAAGCACCATATTTGGAAGATATTTTCATCAATTCCAGAGTTAATAATTACTCAACTCCAGGTGTGAAAAATGCCAAAATCGCTGCAAATGATTTAAGCTACGTTGTTTCTACCCCATTCCTGAAACTAAGATTAACAGGATATTTGGTTGATACAGATGACGATACCGTTGTTCAAAGGTTTTTTGCAGACGGATTGACTCTTGAAACAGCAAATGAGGAAGGCAATACAGAAGAAAAATCCGCAAGTGCTTTCGTAACACAGACAATGTCTAATGTAAGTAAAAGAAATATGGGAGCAGAATTGGGTGTGGATGTTAAAATCTTACCTACCCTTTCTTTCCAGGGAGTTGCAAGCTGGGGAGAATACACTTACAGAAACAACCCGACTGTATATTTCGCATCAGATGTTATCGCTTCTCCTTACATCAATTACGGAGAAACACACATCAAAGGAATGAAAGTAGGAGGAACTCCGCAGAAAGCATTTTCCGCAGGATTACGTTATAACTCCCCGAAATATTGGTGGATAGGAGCAAACTGGAATTATCTGGATGACAACAATCTCGATCCGAATGCGATACAAAGAACAGAAGCGTGGATTCAGAACAACAACAGCAGTGTTCCGTTCGGAAACCTTGATGCAGATAAAGTAGAATACTATATGAAACAAACAAGATTGCCTTCTGCATTTTTCATCAATGCAAATGTGGGTAAATCTTGGAGATTCGGACAGTATTATGTACTCGTAACCGCTTCTGTAAATAATATTCTTGATAATACGAAATATATTACAGGAGGATTCGAGCAAATAAGAAATACCAACGGAGATGTGAATTTCGAGAATGATTACAACGCAAAAAATCCTAATTTCTCTCCGAAATACTGGTACACTCAAGGTAGATCGTACTTTGTGAATTTACAATTCAGATTTTAAAAAAATTTATAACGACTAAAAAAAATCAACAATGAATATCAGAAAATATTTAAAAATCAGTTTAGGAGTTGCCATTTTAGGAGCAACTCAGATTTCCTGTATCCACGATGATAATTGGGATGCTCCGGAAATCGTATGCACCAACAAGTTTGATGCACCGACAGTGTCTATGGCAGATGTTGTAGCAATGGCACCCGCTACCACCGCTAATACGGGTACAACTTATAGAATACCGGAAGAATCTGCAACACAACCCGCTATTATTTTCGATGCGTATGTAGTTTCTTCTGATGAAAACGGAAATTTCTACAAAACCATTTCCTTTCAAGACAGTCCGGTAAATCCTACAGTAGGATTATCGGTGGGACTCAACAAGTCTATGAATTACGCTGACTTCCCTGTAGGAGCACACATCAGAATTAAAGCAAACGGATTGGTTATCGGAAAAAGTTTTGGTACGATACAACTCGGTTCTGTAGATCCGAACTACGCCATCGGAAGAATTCCACAAGCAATCATCGGAAGATACATTTCCGGGGTTTGTAACGGTAACTCATTAGAAATTGTGGATATTGTTCCTACGGAACTTGATAAAATCCAAGATATTAAAGATAGCCATATCAATACTTTGGTAAAAGTTAAAAATGTACAATTCACATCTTCTTTAGTAGGAAAACCACTTATGGATAAAGATGCTTCCGGAGCCTATGTTGATACAGACAGACAGATTGTAGATGATTTCGGAGGTTCTACGGTAATAAGAACAGACGGGTTTTTCCGCACAACATCGTATTTAATTCCTGATAAGAGCGGAGATGTTACTTTCGTGGTAAGCAAATACAATGCTAATATCCAAAATATCATTAGAGGAGTGGGAGATATTGATTTAACAAAACCTCGCTTTGCAACGGGAATTGTAGGGGGAACAAACATTACATATTCCGGATCATTTACAGAAAACTTTGAAAGCTATGCTGTTGATAATGCTTTATTCCCAAGTTATTTGAATTATGCCTATATTGGGAACAGATACTGGCAAATAAAAACATTTAGTAATAACAAATATATCCAAATGTCCGCTAACGCAGGAGGAAGCAATACGTTCCACAATTATTTTATGGTTCCTGTAGATTTCACAGCAGCTAATAGCTTTAGCTTCTTTGTAAATGTCGGTTTTTATAACGGAGATGCTTTTAAAGTTTATACAACTACAGACTATACTCCAAAAGCAGATATTTCTACAGCAACCTTAACGGATATTACCTCAAGTTTCAATATTCCGAAAACACCAACATCGGGTTATGGAGTTTTGGCTTCTGCAGGAACTTATAATTTCCCGGCTGCACTTACAGGAAACGGATTTATCGTTTTCAAATATGAAGGTGCAGGCAATGGTGTTACAACAACAATTCAAATAGATAATATTGTTGTTCAGTAATACGAAAGAAGTGTTTTAAATAGAAAAAAGTCCGCAAATTGCGGACTTTTTTGTTGGTAATCAAATTATCCGCTGATTAACGGAAGTGGAGTTAAAAAAATAAATCAACAATAAAATCCTGAATTTCCGTTCAGGATTTTTTATTTTTGATATTCTGAAAAACAAATATGGATACAGAAAATATCAACTTTCATCTTAATGCTTACAAAAAGAATAATCAGATTATTGATGCTGCAAAATTTCTCATCAGAAGTTTCGGCTTAGAACACGAGAATTTTGCCGGATTCGGTTTCCGCCCGGAATTAGAGCCTAACAAAATGCTGCTCACTGCGGAAGGCGAATTGGGAGGAATGCAAAAAGTAATGATTCCCAAAAACCTCTTCGATTTTGAACTGAATTTAGTCGTAAATATGTTGGCTCACGAAATGCTCCACGTTCGGCAAAAAGCTCCGGGAAATTTAATTGAAGACAAAAACGAAAGAGAATTTCAGGCGTATTACGAAATGCTTTTCCATAAAATTTTCCCGAATGTTCCCGAAGTTTCAGATTTCCACAAAAAATTCTTCGGCGAAAAAGCATTAGAATATTACCGCAGAATGGGCGAAAATTCTGAACTTCAAACAAAATATGCAGAACATAAATCGAAAATTGAACAGCTTTTGGATAAAATACAAGATAAAACCCGACAAGCATAAAAACTTGTCGGGCTACATAAAAATATATGAAAAATGGTTATTATGTATTTCCGTTATTTGAAAGCAACATTCATATCTTTGTTTACAAACTGAATGGCTGCATCCGGATATTTTGCCCAAGAATTGGGATCTTTTGCCAGTTGTTGCAAAGACACATCTTCCACATAGATATAATCTCCCTCTTCATCTTTATAAGCATTTACAACTCTTTTTTTCCATTCTTTTCTTCTTTTTGCACTTTCGTTTCCGTCATAGGTATAGATTCCTATAACGGGGTCATCTTGAAACGTAAATACAATGCTGTAAATCCCATATTCAGCACTCTCTTCGGTAATCTCCAAAGTTGGTCGATCGTTTCCGGTGAGTTTAATCCAATCGGTTGTCCAACCATTGAATTCTCCGTTTGGTTTCTCGGCAACCCGGATTTGAGAGCCCACTACAGTTCCTGTTTGTGCGATTGCCGTGAAGAATCCTGCTAAAATAAAGCAGATAGATAAAATTGATTTTTTCATAATAAAAAACTTTAAATTTAAACTTGATTTTGATATATAAATATTTGATTTTTTTTTATACGGTTTTCTTTTTAATCCACATTGGTTTTCGCCGTTTTCTTCCAATACCAATCCATCATAAATCCGATGAGAACAAACAATACACTCGAAAACGGAAAACTAGCGATGGCTAAAAGTGTATTGAGAGCATCAATCGGAAAACCGGAGATTCCCAAAAGAGTATAATATCCTAGATTGTGGATAATGATATAAAAAATAAGCATCACGACAATGATTTCAGATGTTTTGAGTTTCCGGTTTTCGTTTACCGATTTTTCCACTCTTTTTAAAATAAAAACCAAAGCCGATAAAAACAGTACGGCAAGAACCAAAATCGTGATGATACCGGTATCCACATTTGTAAGACTCGGAAAAACGGAAGAGATTGCCTGTTCCAAAAACGCACTCGGAAATACCGAAAACATAGGAATTGCTATCGTAAAAGTAAACAGAAAAGAAACGATGCTGAAAATTGCTCCGATTTTTAACCCTAAGTTTTTATCGTCTTTCATAATGAGTATTTTTTTTAAGATTGCGATAATCTTGAATTCAAGTTGAGTTCTTTGATGATATCCGTCATCAATCGTACGTTTGCAAAATAATCTTCCAGATGTTCGGAATCATAAACCGATGAAAACAACGGTGGTTTGGATAAATCTTTACCCGGAAGAAAAACCCCGATATACGCTTTGGAATCTTTGAAAGAAAGCTGGATATATTTTTTTGTATTTTTCCGGAAATCCACCATTCTCGACATCAACGCTGTAGAAAGCACATATCGGGATTCGGTTTGGTCGGTTCCGTAAACTTCAAAATATTTTTCAAATTCCAAATCTTCCAATTTTACACGTTTGTATTTCAGATTTTCGTTACTGAAAATCGCAGATTTAAAATATTTCATCATATCCGGATATACCAAAGTGTTTTCTGTAATCTGCTTTTTTAAATCAACAATAAAAAACATCCCTTGAAACAAGGCTTCATAATGTCCCATTTCATCAGCTTTTCCTTTCTGATATTCTTCCGCCAGAACTTCCGAAAATGCAAACGACGTTTTATCGATTTCGCCGGTTATTCTTCCCGAAGCGTAGTATCTCTCCACATTCTCAAACATCGGAAATCCGCTTTCTGCAAATTCCGTTTCAGAAATTCCGTTTTCGGAATCGTATTCCAATCCTTCAAATTTCATCGGGATGGCTTTTCCGATAATTTCTTTTTTGTAACGAGTGGCATATCCTCCGTTGTAGAAATAGTTTCGCGTAATTTTCTGATTTACTTTGTATAAAAAAGTAATGGCAAAAGCCAGTAAAAGCACTCCACCAACCAACATTATTTTCCAAACCTCATCATCATTTTCTACCATTCTGTACATTTTTATGAGGAGGTAAAAAAAAGCAAACCCCGAAACAGAGATACACAGAGCGTAAATGAAACCGATTTTGAACAGCAGTTTTTTTCTCAGACTTTCAAGACCGGATAATTCGGATTTCAGGTTTTCCTCAAAGTTCTGTTGAAATGGTTCTGATATGCTCATAATTTTTCGATGTTTTAATTTTTTTCAAACCGGCTTTATAACGTTAAAAAATCAGGCTGTCTTTTATTGCCAAACAGGTTTTTGGCATTCAGATTTTTGGCTTCTTCTGCGGTAACTTCAAAAACCGGTTTTTCTTTAAAGTTCATCATTCCTGCAAAAATATTTCCGGGAAATGTTTTTATGGCGGTATTGAATTCGGTAACTGCATTGTTGTAAAATCTTCGGGAAGCAGAGATTTTGTCTTCTACGTCGCTCCAGCTTTCCTGTAATTGCAGAAAATTGTTACTTGCTTTCAGCTCCGGATAATTTTCCACCGAAACCATAATACTCCGCATTGCGGCGGAAATTTCTTTGCCCAGATTCAGCTTATCGGCATCGGAAGTATCGGCTGCCAAAACTTTTGTCCGCATAGAAGTGAGCTTGGTAAGAACTTCGGATTCGTAGCTCATATAGTTTTTTACCGTATCTACAAGATTGGGAATCAGGTCATAACGATTTTTCAGCATTGCATTGATGCTTCCTGTGGCGTTGTCCACTTCGTTTTTTCTTCTGATAAGTTTGTTGTAATAATAAACAACGAAGAGCAGAACGATAACTCCAATGATAATAATTGCTGTCATAATTTTAATAATTGCTGGATAATTGGATTTTCCTATTTTTTGAGATAAAAGACATTGCCCAATTGCGTGAGTATCATTTAATCCGACGATGTCATTTCTCGATAGAGAATAAATTTTTATTTAAAAACAATACCGAGTTCGCTGTCGAAAAAATAGATTTTTGCATCTTTCCGCTGTGTCCATACATCGGTACCGTCGGTAAGCTGATTCAATGAGAATTTCTGTGTATAAGTCCAATCTCCCTCCTCATCTTTATATACATATACCGATTCATCATTCCATTTTTTACGGGTTTCCAAGGTCTTTTTTTCGTTGTACTGTAACAGTAAAGTTTTGTCTATCTCTAAAAGCTCCCATACAAAACGTATTTCGTAAACGGTTCCTTTGAATTTTGCGGTTACCGTCATTTTCGGTCGTTCGCTTTCTTCAAGATCCGTCCACTGATCCGGCCATTTTCCCCAAGTTCCGTTCTTTACTTCTACCGTTTTGTAGGCGATTGCGTGTATGCTGGATGTTTGTGCAAAAGAAAATGCAATTCCTGCCAATAAAATACAGATTGCTAATAATAATTTTTTCATAATAAATAATTTAATGTTTAATTAATTCGTAATTGATAATTTTTTTCGTTTGAGAAAAGACATTGCCAAATTGTGGATGTTATCTGCAATCGGACAATGTCCCGAGAAAAAACGAACCTTATCTTCCTGTGTTGGTTGCCCAAATCGGCTGGTTGTTAAAGGTATAGATTACCAGATTTCCGTCATTTTGCAGGGTAATGTATGAACCGTTTTTGTTATTGGTATTACTTGACCAAACAGCATTGTCATTAGCATCGTAAATCACAAAATTACTGTCATCCTGAAAGCGGAGCTTTTTGGAAGATTTTCTCTGTGTTTGAGAAGCCCAAATCGGATTGTTTCCATTTCTGTACAAAACCAGATTTCCGTCCTCTTGAAATTTAAGGGTATAAACTCCGTTTTCCGATCTTAATACATTTCCTGTGGGATTCCAGGAAGTTCCTCTGTAAGTTGCAGGAGATTGTGCTATCGCAACAGTGGTGCAAATCATAAATCCGAATAATAAAATTGTTTTTTTCATATTTTATATTTTTAACATTTAGTTAATAATTAATTATTGTTTTCTGATAATCAAATATTTAGTTTATTTT
>CAYSQR010000058.1:0-2659 GCA_964433195.1 uncultured Kaistella sp.
TGTGCTTTTGAATTTTTCGGAGAAACGCCGAAAATATTTTTAAAACTTTCACTGAAACCGCTTAAACTTTCAAATCCGCTTTCATAAGCTGTTTCAATCACATTTTCTCCTTGCTGTATTTTTTTGAAAGCCGTATTTAATCTGAACATTCGCTGAAAACTCTGAAAAGTCATTCCGTGGTTTTTTTGGAACCATCTTCGCATTGTTGCAGGTTCTATCCCTCGTTTTACCAAATCATAATCCTTGAATTTTTGGGTTGGATTTTCTCTTAACTCTTCTAAAATATTCTGAATATATTCCGGAGTTTCATCAGGATTTTCGAGGGGTTTACATATTTTACACGGACGATAACCTTTCAGAATCGCATCTTTGGTATTGCTGAAAAATTCTACATTTTCGGGTTTCGGTTTTCTTGCCCTGCAAATCGGGCGACAAAAAATTCCGGTTGTTTTCACACCCATCCAGAAAACGCCCTCGAAATCGGGGTTTTTGTCATAAGATGCTTTATACATTATTTCGTTTGTGAGTTTCATAGCTGCTAATTCTAAAACTTTGACAAAGTTAATATTCACGTGCAAAAGCTTTGTCAAAGTTGAAGCAAATTTAATTCATAAAGAAAAGTTCTGCAACCGAAAAATTAACAAGTATTTTTTTTAGAAAAAAAGCGAACCAATGTTCGCTTTCACTTTATTTTTCTCTTTCGATAACTCTTATTTTTTTCAGCTTTTCCGTAATTCTTGCTGTTTTGCTTTCATCTCCTGCTTTCAGCGGAACGATAACTTTCGTTAAATCCCATTTGAAAACCAAATCAATCGCATTGTCATCAATCGGATTAAGAGAAATCTCGAACCATTCCTGCTTTTCAGCCAGTTTCTGAACAGGAACGGTAATTTCCAAAACATTAAATTTTTCATTAAATTCATAAGCTCCCCATTGTTGGGAATCTTTGTTAAGGATTACTTTCCATTCTTTTTCATTTGGAATTACAAAAAGTCCGTAAGTTCCTGCTGCAACAGTTTTTCCGCCAAAATTTACAGATTGCTCGAAAGTGATTTTGGTAGAGGAATTTGCTCCTACTCTCCAAACTTTTCCGTAAGGAACAAGCTCACCGAAGATTTTTCTTCCTTTCACTCCGGGTCTTCCGTAATCTACGGAGATTTTAGAAATGGAGAATTGTTGCTCTACTTTTTGTCGCGGACTTGCTACAGGAAGCGTAAACTGTGAATATGCAGCAACTGAAACTGCTAAAAATGCTGTGAATAATACTTTTTTCATAGGTATAAATTGAAATTTTGATAAAGATAGGAAAAGTAAAATTGAGATAAAAGTTTTCTGTATAAATTCCTTTTTTATTTTTAAAACAGATTTATTAAATCAAAAACAGATTAGATTTTTTATGATTCTTAAAAAATCAGCAAAAAAAAAATCTCAAAAACCTGAATTTGCGTTTTTTTAATCCTATTTTATGCTTTTTATACGGATCATTCCTTTATTCTCGTGGTACATCATACATCTTATTTCTCCATCTCTTTCGGGGCATTCTTTGGTATAATCGAAAATTACAGAAACAGTTTTTCCATCTTTTTCAGATTCTAGAATATCGGAATTGCAGACCAGATAATCTTCGTTTTCCCCAACTCTGAGATAAGTTCCCGTACAGTCTCTTATAACTGAACCGGTTTGTAATCTGTCGTGAACAGCGGAACAAGAGAGTAAAAATATTGAGAAAATGCCTGAAAATAAAATGTGTGATGATTTCATAGATTTTTATTTGAATCAAAAATACAATTTAATTCTTTTACATCACCTCCATCTTAAAGCTCATACTTTCAATTACTTTCAGAATCGCTTCTACCGTATCCATTGAAGTTAAACAAGGAACGCCGTTTTCTACGGAAGTTCGGCGGATCTGGAAGCCATCACGTTCGGATTGTTTTCCTTTGGTCATCGTATTTACAATGTATTGCACTTTTCCTTTTTGGATGAGATCTATTAAATTAATTTCAGGATTTTCTTCAATTTTGTAGCCTATTTTGGTTTTCACGCCGTGCTCTTCAAAATATTTTGCCGTTCCTTCCGTTGCCCAGATTCTGAAACCGATTTCCTGAAAACGCCTTGCAACTTCACAAGCTTCTTCTTTGTGCTTATCGGCAACCGTAAACAAAATCGCACCGTGTAAAGGAACTTTTCTTCCGGCTCCGATCAATCCTTTGTAAAGGGCTTTTTCTAAAGTCGTGTCTTTTCCCATCACTTCTCCGGTTGATTTCATTTCGGGACCGAGAGAAATATCCACTTTCGTTAATTTGGAAAAACTGAAAACCGGAACTTTCACGAAAATTCCTTCCTTATTCGGAACCAAGCCGTTTTTGAAGCCCAAATCTTTTAATTTCTGTCCCAAAATCACTTTCGTTGCTATATTTGCCATCGGAACTTCTGTAATTTTACTTAAAAAAGGAACGGTTCTCGAAGAACGAGGATTCACTTCAATCACATATACATTTCCTTCAAACAAAACGTATTGAATATTCATTAAACCAATCACATTCAGACCTTTCGCTAATCTTTCGGTGTAATCTACCAAAGTTTCAATTTGTTTTGGCGTGATATTTTGAGGCGGATAAACCGCAATCGAATCTCCCGAATGAACTCCTGCTCTTTC
>CAYSQR010000058.1:2669-4308 GCA_964433195.1 uncultured Kaistella sp.
AATTCCAGGAATTACAACGGTTTCGCCATCGGAAATCGCATCCACTTCCACTTCTTTTCCGGTTAAATATCGGTCGATCAAAATCGGGTGTTCCGAATTTTCTTTTACCGCATTTTCCATATAATGATTAAGCTCTTTCTCGTCGTACACAATTTCCATCGCTCTTCCTCCCAAAACATAGCTTGGACGAACCAAAACCGGATAACCGATTTCATTGGCAATTTCTATCGCTTCTTCTTTCGTGAAACACGTTTTTCCCAAAGGTTGCGGAATTCCCAGTTCCTGCAAAGCGGCTTCAAATTTATTCCGGTTTTCGGCACGGTCTAAATCTTCGAGTGAAGTTCCCAAAATCTGAACGCCGTGACTTGCTAATTTATCGGCTAAATTAATCGCAGTTTGTCCACCGAATTGTACCACAACACCTTTCGGTTTTTCGAGTTCGATGATATTCATTACATCTTCTTCCGTTAAAGGTTCAAAATACAATTTATCTGAAATCGAAAAATCGGTAGAAACCGTTTCCGGATTATTGTTGATGATAATTGCTTCATATCCCATTTCCTGAATCGCCCAAACCGAATGAACCGTCGCATAATCAAATTCCACGCCTTGTCCAATCCGGATTGGACCAGAACCGAGAACAATGATTTTTTCCTTATCCGAAACGATACTTTCGTTTTCTTCTTCGTAAGTTCCGTAGAAATAAGGCGTTTCCGATTCAAATTCTGCGGCACAGGTATCAACCATTTTGTACACCGGCATTATTCCGTTTTCTTTTCTGAAATTGAAAACTTCACGTTGCGAAATTTCCCACAAATGAGCAATATTCAAATCTGCAAAACCGAGTTTTTTGGCTTCTCTTACAAGTTCTATTTGCTCCAACTTTGTCAAAGATTTTAACTTTGACAAAGTGGTTTCAAAATCAATTAATTTCTTGATTTTCCAAATGAAAAATTTATCTATTTTACTCCATTCTACAATTTTTTCCCAATCGTAACCTCTTCGCAAAGCATCTCCGATAATGAATAATCTTTCGTCATCACAAATTTTTATTCTGCGTTCAATCTCTTCTGAAGTTAATGCTTCTGCTTGTTTTTTCTTTAATCCTAAATGTCGGATTCCGGTTTCCAAAGAACGAATAGCTTTTTGCAGAGATTCCTCAAAATTCCGTCCGATTGCCATTACTTCTCCTGTCGCTTTCATTTGGGTTGAAAGTCTTCTGTCCGCAGTTTCAAATTTATCAAAAGGAAATCTCGGAAATTTGGTAACGACATAATCCAAAGCGGGTTCAAAACAAGCATAAGTCTTTCCCGTTACGGGATTCATAATTTCATCTAAAGTTAATCCCACTGCAATTTTTGCGGCAATTTTCGCAATCGGATAACCGGTTGCTTTACTCGCCAAAGCCGAACTTCTCGAAACTCTCGGATTTACTTCGATAATATAATAATCGAAAGAATGCGGATCCAAAGCCAACTGAACGTTGCAACCGCCTTCAATTCTCAAAGCCCGAATTATTTTCAGCGAAGCATTTCGAAGCAATTGATATTCTCTGTCGGAAAGTGTTTGCGAAGGAGCAACTACAATCGAATCTCCGGTATGAACTCCGACCGGATCGATGTTTTCCATATTACAAACC
>CAYSQR010000058.1:4318-11572 GCA_964433195.1 uncultured Kaistella sp.
ATGGATTTTTCAATCAGACATTGCGTAACAGGAGAATATTTCAAACCGAGTTCTGCGATTTCTTTCAGTTCTGTTTCGTTGGAAGCGATTCCGCCACCAGTTCCGCCCATTGTAAATGCAGGTCGAACAATTACAGGATAACCGATGTTTTCCGCAAAATTTAAAGCATCTTCAACGGTTGTTACAATGTCGGATTCCGGAACCGGTTCGTTCAACTCTCTCATTAATTCCCGGAACAAATCCCTGTCTTCCGCTTGATTAATTGCAGAAAGTTTGGTTCCTAAAACCTCAACTTTGCATTCTTCCAGAATTCCGGATTTCTGCAATTCTACCGCCATATTGAGTCCGGTTTGTCCGCCTAAAGTCGGCAAAAGTGCATCCGGACGTTCTTTTCGGATAATCCTCGAAACGAATTCCAAAGAAATCGGCTCGATATACACTTTGTCGGCAATTTCCACATCGGTCATTATCGTTGCAGGATTGGAATTAATCAAAATCACTTTGTAACCTTCCTCTCTAAGCGAAAGACAAGCCTGTGTTCCCGAATAATCAAATTCCGCAGCTTGCCCGATAATGATCGGTCCGGAACCGATTACTAAAATTGTTTTTATGTCTGTTCTTTTCATTTTTGTCACAGGTTTTACCTGTGGTTATTTTTATTGAACCACATTCGTGGTTCGGTTAATGATTTATTATTATTTTCCACGGATTTTATCCGTGGTTATTATTGTTGAGCCACTTTGTGGCTCTGCAATTATCGTGTTTTCATTGTCCACAGGTTTTACCTGTGGTTATTGTTGTTGAACCACATTCGTGGTTCATTATGAACTACAATTATTGCGTTTTTCGTTTTCCACGCATTTCATACGTGGTTATTCATATTGAACCTCTTCGAGGTTCTGCAATTATTCAGTTTTATTTTTTTCATTTTTCGGGACAGCCACGAAGTGGCTGAACTTTTAATAGCCATAGGTGAAAACCTATGGATGCTGAATTTCAATAACCAAAACCTACGGAATGATGAATTAAAATTCCGACAACCCATTTTATGGGTTGAACATTTTTACCACAAATATTTTTCATCAAATTCAATTCCGTGAGTTTTTAGCAAGTTTTTATATTCATCTTCAAAATTTTCTTTTTTATGATGTTCTTTCTGGTTTTTGATGTAATTAATTATCATCTCTTTTTCTCTTTCTGAATACGTGAATGCTCCATAACCACTTTGCCATTCTTCAAAATCGGGAAATAATCCGCTTTGCTTTATCCATAAATTGCTGGAAACTTTGATGTCCTTCACAAAATCGCTCAAAGAAACCGATGGATGCAGGTCTGTGAACAAGTGGATATGATCAGGCATTCCGCCAATTCGGTAGAGCTTGCATTTTTTGTTTTTCACGATTCCCCAAATGTATTTGTATAATTTTTCTTCGTGTTCTTCATTCAACACAGGTTTCCTATGTTTTGTGCTGAATACGATTTGATAGTATATTTGACGAAATGTGGACATTTTTGTTTTTTTTAATATTGAATTAATTTATTTTTATCAAACATTTTCATTTTTGAGAGTTTCTCAAAAACAAGTTTCAAATCTTCTTTTTTACCGATAAACAATATAACAATCATTCTTTGTTTTTCATCTATAAAACTGATATTCTGAATTTTATCATTATAATCAATTGTTTTCAATAATGGAAATGCCAATTTCAATTCCTCAAAAAAATTCTGCTGATTGTTGTCTAAAATAAACAATAAAGTAGAATCCGAATCTTTGACAGTTGGACTATCCGAAACATTTTCCAACGGAGAAGAAACTCCTAATTCGTTGGCATCAAAATATTCAAAAAAATAGTCGTAAATATCGTTTCCGCTTAATTTGTCTGTCAAAATATTGATGGTATTAAAATTCGGTTCATATTCATAAATAGAATTTGGAAAAGTCTTCCCGAATTTTTCAATAATTTCATTGATGAAGTTTCTGTCAAATGATTTATTTTCGTTCAGATATTTTTCCGTTAAAGGATAAATACTTTTCGCAAAACCATTGATTACCGAATTATTATACCAATCGGAATTGTCTAATTTTCCGTTCAGTATTTTGTAAGCATATCCGTTTCCCAAAACTGTTGCCATTGCTTCGTTGAAATAAGAATAAGCGAGTTTGGAATAAGGCGACGGATTTTCTTTAAAATATTTTTCCAGCTCAAACTGAAATTCTTTGCTTTGTTCGTTATACAAAATATGACACATTTCGTGAAGACTTACGGAAATTGTTCCTGCCGTATCATCAAAATCCGTGAGGATTCCTACACATAATGCATTTCCGTGAGGAGTTGCGGTTGTAGTTCCCGATTTCACAGGAATCGGATAAACCGAAACATAAAACGGAATTTCCGAAGACCAGGAAGATTGATAAAAATGACTGAATTTAACAAAAAACTCTGAACAGATTTTATCATATTTTTTAAGTTTTTGAAGTTGTTTTTTAACTTTCGGGTTAGAATCATTCCAAACATATTTTTTGAAATAAGATTCGGATTTCTGCAATATATTCAATAAAGAGATTTGTTCATTCACGGGGAAAATTCCTGTAATTCTTTCATTAAATTCTTGCAGATTTTTGGATTTTACAGCTTGTGGAACAATTAAATTAAGATAACTTTTTCCATAGCCTCTGCTTTTAGGATAATCCTGTCTTTTAATTCTTTCGTTAAAATTTATCTTCTTAAAATCATTAACAAACTGTTGAAAATTTTTATCCTTAGAAAGATTTTTATCTATAAATTCCCGATAAGTAGACGAAGTTCCCTGCATTCCCGAAGCAGTCTGCATAAAATTCAGAACTCCGTAAACTTCACTTTCATTAAAAATAAAGGACTGAACATTCTGCCCAAAAGAAATTTGGGAAAGAAAAACAAGGAAGAGAATTATTGTTTTTTTCATTTATACTTTTTTACAGGTTTGTCTATGGTGATTATTGTTGAGCCACTTCGTGGCTCGATTAATTTTCCGTTTATTTTCCACAGGTTGCACCTGTGGTTATTATTGTTACGCCACTTCGTGGCTTCATTATCAAATTAGCAAACTATCACATTTTCAAGTTGAATTTTTCCATTAAAGTAATAAACTCATCAAACAGATAATTCGCATCTTCGGGACCCGGACTTGCTTCCGGATGATATTGTACGGAAAAGCAAGGGTGGATTTTGTGCTTCACACCTTCGTTGGTTCTGTCGTTTAAAGCGATGTGCGTTTCAATTAAATCTGTGTTTTTCAAAGATTCTTGGTCGATTGCGTAACCGTGATTTTGAGAAGTGATTGCCACTTTATTCTTCTCCAAATCTAAAACGGGATGATTTCCTCCGCGATGTCCGAATTTTAATTTAAAAGTTTTCGCTCCGCAAGCTAAACCGATTAATTGATGACCGAGACAAATCCCGAAAATCGGAACTTTTCCCAATAATTTTTGAATCATCACCAAAACATCCGAGTTGTCTTCCGGATCTCCGGGACCGTTGGAAAGCATGATTCCGTCGGGATTCATGAGCAATATTTCTTCTGCGGTTGTATCTTGGGAAACCACAATTACATCGCAGTCTCTTTGAGACAGTTCTCTCAAAATTCCCAATTTGGAACCGAAATCTACCAACACGACTTTGAAACCTCTTCCCGGATTTGCATAAGATGTTTTTGTAGAAACCTGTTCTACTTGGTTGGTCGGGAAATTTGTGGCTTTCAGTTCTTCGATTACCGCATTTTCATCAGCATCAAAATTGACTATTTTTCCTTTTGTAACACCTTTGTTTCGGAGAATCCTTGTTAATCTTCTCGTGTCGATTCCTGAAATTCCCGAAAGATTTTTTTGTCTGAAAAATTCGTCCAAAGTCAGTTGCGAACGGAAATTGGACGGCAAATCGCAAACTTCTTTTATAATCAACCCTTTAATTGCAGGTTCGATGCTTTCGTAATCGTCTCGGTTAATTCCGTAATTCCCGATTAAAGGATACGTCATACAAACGATTTGTCCGCAATAACTCGGGTCGGAAATCAATTCCTGATAACCTGTCATTCCCGTATTGAAAACCACTTCGCCCGAAGTTTCTTTCTCACTTCCGAAACTTTCACCGCGAAAAATCTCTCCGGATTCCAAAACCAATTTTTTCTTCATTTTACCAATATTTCGGTGCTTCGCACCTTATTTATTTTATTCAATTTATTTCCACCAATATTTCGCCACTTCGTGGCTTTCGGAAATCCAATATTTAAAAACATCTGACTTCCAACATCCAGCATTTACTCAAACTCAAATCCATTTTCCTCCAACGCATTTTTCAAAATTGCCATTCTTGCGAAAATACCGTTTTCCATTTGTTTGAAAATTCTACTTCTTTCACATTCTACCAATTCATCATCTATTTCAACGCCTCTGTTGATTGGAGCGGGATGCATAATGATCGCATTTTTCTTCATTATTTTTTCGCGTTCTTTTGTTAAGCCGAATTTTTTATGGTATTTGTCAAGCGGGATTTTCATTTTTTCGCCGTGTCTTTCGTGCTGGATTCTGAGCAGCATTAAAACATCGACTTCCTTTACCAAATCGTCGATGGATTGGTAAGTTCCGTTAATAATGGTTCCTTCATCAAACCATTTTTCAGGACCGGAAAAATAGACTTTCGCACCGAGCTTTCTTAATGCTTCTGCGTTGGAATTGGCAACTCTGCTGTGCTTTACATCTCCTACAATTCCTATTTTTAAACCTTTGAATTTTCCGAATTCCTGGTGAATCGTCATCAAATCCAAAAGGCATTGAGACGGATGATTTCCGGTTCCGTCGCCACCATTGATAATTGGGATTTTTATATCTTTTAAATCCTCGTAATATTTATCTTTTTTATGACGGATTACCACAAGATTTACGCCCAAACTTTCGATGGTTTTCACGGTATCATAAAGGGACTCTCCTTTGTTTACGGAACTTGAGGTAACATCGAACGGAACAACGTTTAAGCCCAGTTTTCTTTCCGCAATATCGAAGCTGGTTTTGGTTCTGGTGCTGTCTTCAAAAAAAAGATTAGAAACGTAGATTTCTTCTTTAACTTTCAGAACTTTTCCTTTGGAAAATTCGTCTGCACTTTTCAGTAAAGTATTGATTTTTTCTATACTTAAATCTGCTGTTGTAAACATTTTGTTTTAAATTTTAATCAAAAAAAAACGAAGCCAAAATGACTTCGTTTTTAAAAATATTTTCTATCGGCGAAAAATCCGCCTGTTTTATCTGTATCCGCTAATGATAATATTCTTCTCATTAGAATGCAAAGATAGGATTTTATTTTAAATTAAAAAGACAGTTTCTTCAAAAAAGCAATATATTCTGAAAATTATTTTTAATTTTAACCAAGTAAAAAATTAAAGTACAATGCGAAACTATTTAATAGAAAACTTTCCCGATTATTTCAAGCAATATAAAAAATCCATCAAAAACCCGAAAAAATTCTGGGATAAAATTGCCGACGAAAATTTCGTGTGGTATCAACGATGGTCAAAAGTCGTGGAATACGATATGGAAGAAGCCAAAATAAAATGGTTTAAAAATGCAAAGCTCAACATCACTAAAAATTGTATCGACCGACATCTGAACATTCGTGGTGAAAAAACCGCCATTATTTGGGAACCCAATGATCCGAAAGAAGAAGCACAACATATTTCTTATGCCGAATTACACACAAGAGTTTGCAAAATGGCAAATGTTCTTCGTGATTTGGGAATAAAGAAGGGCGACAGAGTTTGTATTTATCTCCCGATGATTCCAGAATTGGCAGTAACAATGTTGGCTTGTGCGAGAATCGGTGCTATACATTCTGTGATTTTTGCAGGATTTTCCGCTTCTGCTGTTTCTTCCCGAGTAAACGATTGCGAGGCGAAACTTATCATCTGTTCCGACGGAAGTTTCCGGGGAAACAAAGCGATTGATTTGAAAGGAATCATTGATGAAGCCGTAGAAAAATGCCCGACTGTAGAGAAAGTTCTGGTCGTAAAAAGAACAGGCAGCGAAGTGAAAATGAAAGAAGGACGCGACATTTGGCTCGAACCGCTTTACGAAAAAGCACCATCAGATTTTGTTTCCGTGATTATGGATGCGGAAGATCCGCTGTTTATTCTTTATACTTCGGGATCCACCGGAAAACCGAAAGGAATGCTCCACACAACTGCAGGTTATTTGGTTTTCACGGCATATACTTTTAAAAATGTTTTTAATTATAAAGAAAACGATATTTATTGGTGCACTGCAGATATTGGCTGGATTACGGGACATTCTTATATTTTATACGGTCCTCTTGCAAATGGAGCGACCACCGTGATTTTTGAAGGAGTCCCAACTTATCCTGAACCGGACAGATTTTGGGAAGTAATTGAAAAACATAAAGTTACCCAATTCTATACTGCTCCTACTGCAATCCGTTCTTTGGCGAAAGAATCTTCGGAGTGGGTGGAGAAGCACGATTTATCAAGTTTAAGAGTGATCGGTTCCGTTGGCGAACCGATTAATGATGAAGCGTGGCATTGGTACAACGATCACGTCGGAAAGAAAAAATGCCCGATTGTAGATACGTGGTGGCAAACCGAAACCGGAGGAATTATGATTTCGCCGATTCCTTTTGTTACGCCCACAAAACCAACTTATGCCACACTTCCGATTCCGGGAATACAACCTGTTTTGATGGATGAAAAACGCAACGAAATTACCGGAAACCAAGTGGATGGAAATTTATGCATCCGTTTTCCGTGGCCCGGAATCGCGAGAACGATTTGGGGAGATCACCAAAGATATAAGGAAACTTATTTCACTGCATTTCCGGGAAAATATTTTACGGGAGACGGTGCATTGCGGGATGAAGTCGGTTATTACAGAATCACGGGAAGAGTTGATGATGTCATCATTGTTTCCGGTCATAATCTGGGAACTGCACCGATTGAAGACAGCATCAATCAGCATCCTGCAGTTGCAGAATCTGCAATTGTAGGTTATCCGCACGACATTAAAGGAAATGCGCTTTACGGATATGTTATTTTAAAGGAAACGGGAGAAAGCAGAGATAAAGATAATCTGAGAAAAGAAATCAATCAGGTGATTACCGATACCATAGGTCCGATTGCGAAACTCGACAAAATCCAGTTTGTTCCTGCACTTCCAAAAACACGTTCCGGAAAGATTATGCGAAGGATTTTAAGAAAAATTGCAGAAGGAGATTTTAG
>CAYSQR010000058.1:11582-11899 GCA_964433195.1 uncultured Kaistella sp.
GGGGATATTTCTACATTATTAAATCCTGAAATTGTGGAAGAGATTAAGAATGAGAAAATTTAATTTGAAAATATGAGTTTTTTATTGCTCTCAAAAATGATATACTTCAGTTTTAGAGCCTGTTTAAATTTTATTCAATTATTTTTATATCGTTGATTATGAATAATTTTTTATACCGAAATGATTTAAGTAAAAATATTTTTCGTTTTGAATTTCTCATAAGTTCTCGCTAATATGGTTGATTACGCAGATTTTTTTAATATTAGAGCCTGTTTAAATTTTACTCAATAAATTTTTTATAGCTTTTTCTTAATTTT
>CAYSQR010000059.1:0-1838 GCA_964433195.1 uncultured Kaistella sp.
TTCTGCCTTTGTCATTTCCTTTATTTATTTATATTTTTGGTGTGCAAATATAAAAATTATTTTTGAAAACTGAAAAACAAAATGCTGATTTTCTTCACGTTGGTAAAAAATTACTGATTTGGTACAAAATCCACGGCAGAGATTTACCTTTCCGAAACACAAAAAATCCCTATAAGATTTGGATTTGCGAAATTATTTTTCAGCAAACCAGAATTGAGCAGGGAATTAATCATTACAGGAATTTCATCGAAAGATTTCCCGATGCGGAAACTCTTGCAAATGCTGTAACCGACGAGGTTTTGCTGTATTGGAAAGGACTCGGTTATTATTCCAGAGCTTTGAATCTTCATAAAGCAGCTTTGCAGATTGTGAATGATTTTAATGGAAAATTTCCTGAAGAATATGATGATATTTTAAAACTGAAAGGAGTAGGAAAATACACCGCTGCAGCCATTTCGAGCATTTGCTTCGGAAAGAAAATTCCTGCGGTGGATGGAAATTTTTACCGTGTTCTCTCCAGAGTTTTTGCCGATGATTTCGATATTTCAAATTCCAAAGCGTTTCAGTATTTCTCAGATTTGGCTCTGAAAATGATGCCCGAAAACGAAGCAGGACATTTCAATGAAGCAATGATGGATTTAGGTTCGGAAATCTGTAAACCGAAAAACCCGAAATGTGAGATATGTCCTTTAAATAAAGATTGTTTGGCTTTTGATTCAGGTAAAATTCAAAATTTTCCGGTAAAGTCGAAAAAGCAGAAACCGACGGATTTGGAGCTCGTTTATTATTTTGTGGAATACGGAAATCAATTTTTAATCAAACAAAGAAATGAGGATTTCATCTGGAAAAAGCTCTACGAATTTCCGACCGGAATTCCTTTGGAATGGAAAAAATTCATTATCCATCAAAAAACAATTTCTCATAAACTTACTCACAAAAATTTAACCATACCTATTTATAGAGTCAAATTAAATTCAAAAAAAATCTTTGAGAAATTTGCTTTGGAAAATGATTTCATTATTTCGAATATTGAAGATTCCCACCAAAAATCTTTCCCGAAACCGCTGGAAAATTATTTGGAAATAATTGATGAAAAGTCTTATTGAAAAAAACTTCCAACATCCATCGTCCAACTTCCGGCAAAAAGATTTATTTTTGCAAAATGTTTAAAAAACTCATTTTCATTTTATTAATGATGATTTTGTTTTCCTGCGGAAAAGAAACGATTCCGAAACCTTCCGGAGAACTCCGGTTGGAATATCCGCAACCGGAATATCAAAAATATTCTTCGCCGTGTAATTTTGATTTTGAATATTCGGATTTTGCCACGATTGAAAATGCAAAAAATCCTTGTTGGTACTATATTTATTATCCGAAAATGAAGGCGAAAGTTTTTATTACCTATTTTCCCATTAAAAACGATTTTGCACTTCACGTGAAAGAATCCGAGAAAATGGTGTATGAACATACGATTAAAGCAAGTTCGATTGATACGAAATCTTTCAGCTATCCCGAAAAAAAAGTGTACGGAAATTTTTATGAACTGAAAGGACAAACTGCTTCTAATCTGCAATTTTTCGTAACCGATTCCACCAAACATTATATAACGGCAAATCTGTATTTCAACACACGTCCGAAACCGGATTCACTTGCTCCGGCTGTAGATTATATCAAAAAAGATTTGCTGCATTTGATTGATACTTTTCGGTGGAAGAAATGAATTTTGAATTAAATACCAAATACTAAATACTAAATACCAAATACTTTAAACAAAAAAAATAGATATAAATGAAATTATTAGTCGTTGGTTCGGTTGCTTTTGATGCGATTGAAACCCC
>CAYSQR010000059.1:1848-5241 GCA_964433195.1 uncultured Kaistella sp.
AATAGTGAATTTTGCTTCGCAAGTGAATGGTGAATTTAAAACTTGAAACTCGAAACTTGAAACTCGGAACTTGAAACTCGAAATAAAAAAATATACATATGAAACTATTAGTCGTTGGTTCAGTCGCTTTTGATGCTATTGAAACCCCTTTCGGAAAAACAGATAAAATTTTAGGAGGAGCTGCAACTTACATTGGGATTGCTTCTTCTATTCTGAACGTAAAATCCGGAATCGTTTCCGTTGTAGGCGGCGATTTTCCGCAGTCGGATCTGGATATGCTTACAAACAGAAATGTAAATATTGAAGGAATAGAAATCGTAAAAGACGGAAAAACTTTTTTCTGGAGCGGAAAATACCATAATGATCTCAATTCCAGAGATACTTTGGTAACCGAAGTAAATGTTTTGGCAGATTTTGACCCGAAAATTCCTGATTCTATGCAGGATTCCGAGATTTTACTTTTGGGAAATCTTCATCCCGGTGTACAGCTTTCCGTTTTGGAAAAAATGAACAGTCGTCCCAAATTAGTCATTCTCGATACGATGAATTTCTGGATGGATACAGCGTGGGATATTTTAATGAAGATGATTGAAAGAACAGATGTTATTACCATTAATGATGAAGAAGCAAGACAACTTTCCGGAGAATATTCTTTGGTAAAAGCTGCCAAAAAAATCCACGGAATGGGACCGAAATTCGTCATTATCAAAAAAGGAGAACACGGTGCATTGCTTTTCCACGCCGGAAAAATCTTTGCAATTCCTGCACTTCCTTTGGAAGAAGTTTTTGATCCAACCGGAGCAGGAGATACTTTTGCAGGAGGTTTTGCATCTTATCTTGCCAAAAAAGAAGATTTCAGTTTCGAGACGATGAAATCTGCTTTGATTGTAGGTTCTGCAATGGCTTCGTTTACGGTAGAGAAATTCGGGACAGAAAGACTACTGGAAGTTACCGAAGCAGAAATGATGGAAAGAATTAAAGATTTCAAGGATTTAACGACTTTCGAGGTAGAAGTTTAACTTTACTTTGTCAAAGTTTTCAGAAGCATTTTTGTTTACTTTGACAAAGTTTTTTTCAAAATAAATCTTCAAAATGATAAATAAAAAAATGAAAAAAATACTTGGTTTAGCAATGTTAATCGGCTTTTGCTGTATGTTTTCCGCTCAGTATATGATTATAGGGAAAGACAGCATTTCACTTGAGCAGTTCAAGAAAGATTATCTTTATGGTCTGCAAAATAACGGAATAGAAAAAACAATCAGTGCGACACAGGATTTTCTTTTGCTGCAACAATTTGCCGAACAAAAAAAAATTGATACGATGGCTTTTTTCCGGCAAAGAGTGGGAGAAAAAGAATCTGAATTGCGGAGCAAATATTTTTTTCCGAAAAATATTATAGACCCCGTTTTGGAAGATTTTGTGAAAGACAATCAAACGGAAAGAAAAGTTCAGGTTTTTATCATTCAAAAAACAGAAGGCGATACCAACGATTATCCGCAGATTTACAACGAGGTAAAATCCGGAAAAATAACGATGGAAGAAGCGATTTCCAAATATACCAAAGGAGATTCCAAAGCAATATACATAAAACCGGGAAACATTGATAACAAGCTGTATGCAGAGCTGAAAACATTGTCAAATAATTCTTTGACGAAACTTTATGATACCCCAAGTTTTATTGCATTTGCAAAAATTCTGAATTCACGACCGAGTTTGGGATATACGATTTTCGGGACAATTTCTTATCCGAAAGATGACAATTCCGAAACTGTGAAAACCAAAATTTATAATGATTTGAAAGCCGGAAAAACTTTTCAGGAAACAGCCAAATTATATGGTTCAAATGATCACGAGAAACAAAACGGCGGAGTTGTTACAGGTTCTCCTACACTTCCTGATGAGGTTTATGAGTTATTCAAAGGTAAAAAAGACGGTTATTATACTCCGGAACCTATACTTTTTGGCGAAAATTATTTCATCTTCAATATATATGATGTTGAACCTTATGTTATTACAGAAAAAAACAAAGCATTTTTTCAGCGGGAAATGACCAATACTCTATATGCTGAAATTTTGCAGGATAAAATGACTGCTTTTTTAAAATCGGATTCTTCTTACAAAGAATTACCCGCTTTTCAGAAAGTAAAAAAATCTTATCAGGATTTTGATTCTACGAGTGATGATGCGGTTCTTTACCAATATAAAAGTTACAAAACCACAGTAGGAGACATAAAAAAAATGATGGGTGATAAAAAAAGCGAAATAGAAAAACTACCTGCACCGGTTTGGAACGAGATTTTATCGGGAGTAAATTCTCGTGATTTGATGAGCTTTTACAGACGAGATTTTACCAAACAGAAAGAAATTAAAAAAGAGATAGATGAGTATAAGAGAATCCTTTATTCCGATTATATTTTCTCAAAATATCTAAACGAAGAAATACAAAAACATCCGGAATGGTTAACCGATTATTATAACAAAAATAAATCTAAATACATTTGGGAAAAAAGAGCCGAAGGAAGAATAGCAATTATCGCGGAAGAAAAGCTTACCAAAGAAATAGAAAAAGAAATAAAAGATTCTAAAAACTGGGATAATCTGAAAGCCAAATACCACGAAAAACTGAATGATAAAAAGCAGGTTTTAGTCTATTTTGAACAAGGAGAAATGTCTGAAGATGCAGATGTGTTTACAAAATATAATGTTCCTTTCAAAACAGGGATTCATCACACAAAGATGGGAGAAAGGTTTTTGGTAATTGCGATAGATAAAATTCTTCAACCTTCGCAAATGACACAGACCGAAGCTGCCGCTATGTTAAAATCTGCAGTTTCCGAAGAAAAACTTAAAGAAATCATAACACAGCAAAAAGCAAAAACCAATATTCAAATCCAACCCGGATTTATGAAAGATTTGGAAAAGAATTTTAAGAAATAATTATAATAAAAAATGCAGGTTATTTCGAATAGAATTATAATTTTGCAAATCATTAAAAAATGAATATGAACAAAAACATAACACTCACCATAATTTTTACTTTTATTCTCGCATTTTTCAATACAGAAATGAAAGCACAGTTAAAGCCCGGAAGTTTGGTAGACGGAATTGCTGCGGTAATAGGAGATGAAATTATTCTGGAATCAGATATAGAAGATCAGGCAAATTATGCAAAACAACAAGGTGCAGATACCTCCAACAAATGTGAGTTTATGGAAGGAATCATCAGTAATAAGCTTTTAATCTACGAAGCAAAAAGAGATACACTTATAGAAAACCGTTCCGCAGCGATTAAAGAAAATGCAAATCAGAAATACAGCCAGATTCTCGGTCAGTTTCCTGATGAGAAAACCATGCTTTCTGCCTATAAATTCAGAACATCGTACGAAATGAAAA
>CAYSQR010000059.1:5251-6790 GCA_964433195.1 uncultured Kaistella sp.
AAAATAGATTCTGATAATTATTACGGTCAAATGAAATATGGCCGAATTACGGATAAAGCAGATGTAACGCCAAATGAAGTAACGGACTTTTTTTACACGCACAGATTTCAGCTTCCCGAAGTGAAAGATGAGGTAAGTTTATCGCAGATAAGTATGTATCCCAAACTTACAGATGCTCACAAAGACGAAATCATAGCAAAACTAAATAAAATAAAACAAGATATTTTGAAAGGAGAATCCTTCGAAAGTCAGGCAAGAATTTATTCTGAAGATCCCGGTTCTGCTGCAAACGGAGGACTCTATAACAATATTTCCAAAGGTAAAATGGTAAAACCATTTGAAGCAGCTGCACTCAATTTACAGGAAGGGGAACTCTCCGATCCTGTAGAATCAGAATTTGGTTATCACCTCATTCAATTAGTGAAGAAAAGCGGAAAAATGTACGATGCACGACATATTCTTTTAAAAGCGGAACCAAATGCGAATGAAATAAACGCAGCAAAAAAACAACTTGATAGTATCAGAACTTTGATTACCGAAGGAAAGATGACTTTCAAAGAAGCAGCATATCGTTTCTCTGATGATAAAAGCACAAAATTCAATGCAGGAATTCTTACTTCAAATGATGGTTCCGACAAAATTGAAAAACTCAATCTTCCACCTACAATTTCCTACCAAATTGCAGGTCATCATAAAGGAGATATTACCGAAGTTTTCCAAGATGAAATGATGGAAAGAAAAGTCGTAAGAATCGTAAAAATAGATGATGCGATTCCTGCTCATCAATTAGAGATATCCACAGATTATGATAGGATTAAGCAGATGGCACTCAACAAGAAAAAGAATGAAATGGTAGAAAAATGGGTGAAAGAAAAACTACCGAATATTTTTGTTTCTATTAATGAGCGATATAAAGACTGCAAGTTCAAAACCGATTGGAGAAAAACCGATGAACCGAAATAATTAAAAAAAATCTCTGTTTTTGCAGAGATTTTTTTATTCCCTTCTTTCTTTGCCAAAGCAAATACGGGGTGTTAATTTTTAAAGAATTTTAAATCAGAGATTATTTGGTATTTTTTTATTTTTTAAATTTACACAATGAGTAATTTTATAGATTTCGGAGTAGCAAAAAAATTCAAAGAAATGAATGATAATCAAAACAGGATTAGTAAATTATTTCAAATAAAATATCCCATTATTCAGGGCGGAATGATTTGGCATTCTGGTTGGAAGTTGGCTTCTGCGGTTTCCAACTGCGGTGGTTTAGGATTAATTGGTTCTGCAAGTATGTATCCTGATATTTTGCGCGAAAACATCCAAAAATGCAAAGAAGCAACAGACAAACCTTTTGGTGTGAACATCGCTTTACTTTACCCGAATTTAGAAGAAATTATTAAAATTATTTTAGAAGAGAAAATAAAAATTGTTTTCACTTCTGCAGGAAATCCCAAAACTTATACCGAAACTTTACAAAAAGAAGGGGTTAAAGTTGCTCACGTTGTTTCCTCTGCAAAATTTGCAATAAAGTGCGAAGAAGCC
>CAYSQR010000059.1:6800-11824 GCA_964433195.1 uncultured Kaistella sp.
TAAGAACAACAACATAGATAAAGATGAACTTAAGAAACTTTACAGAAAGAAGGCGTTAAAGTTGCCCACGTTGTATCTTCAACCAAATTTGCAATGAAATGTGAAGAAGCAGGAGTAGATGCAATTGTTGCAGAAGGTTTTGAAGCAGGAGGACATAATGGTAGAGATGAAACCACCACTTTCTGTCTTATTCCCAATATAAAGAAAAATATATCAAAACCATTAATTGCAGCAGGAGGAATTGCTCTCGGTTCACAGATGAAAGCAGCAATGATTCTAGGTGCAGATGGGGTACAAATTGGTTCACGTTTCGCAGCGACAACAGAAGCAAGTTCCCATGAAAACTGGAAAAACAAAATCACGGAACTCAACGAAGGAGATACTCAATTGACATTGAAAGAATTAGCTCCGGTTAGAATGGTGAAAAATAAATTTTTCTATGACTTGGAAAATCTTTATGAAAAAGGAAGAAATGCCGATTTATTAAAAGAAAAACTGGGAAGAGCCAGAGCAAAACTCGGGATGTTTGAAGGAGAGTTAGAAGAAGGCGAATTAGAAATAGGGCAGGTTTCCGCTTTGATAGATGAGATTCTTCCGGTAGAAAAAGTGTTTGAGAATTTACTGAAAGAGTTTAAAGAAGCTTCTGTTACCGAAATATAATCAATTAAAAAAAACGAATTTAGTTATAAGAATAATAAAACTTTTTAATTTCTGTTTTTCAAAACAATATATCCCTGTAAAATTCTGCCGTCAGAAACTTTAATATGATACCAGTAAGTACCGGTTGGGAGAGGACGACCGCTAATTTTTCCGTCCCATTCAAATTTTCCGTTTGTGGTTGTCTTTAATATAATAGAGCCATTTCTGTCTATAATAGTTATTTCGGAATTTTTATAATTTTCTATTCCGGAAATTATCCAGCGATCATTTTTTCCATCTGCATCCGGAGTAATTATATTTGATAAAGAGAAAATACTGAAGTTTCTATTTCCAATGACACAGCCGTTGTTTGTTTTTACATAAACGGTGTAATTGCCATTTTTTAGATTTTTAAATTCATTTGAAATTTGCCAATTAATGTTATCCAGTGAGAAGAGGTAATTTCCGGAATTGGACATTATTATCGTAACATTATTATTGATGATAATAATATCCGAGATTTCTCCGAGTTGTGTTTTTTTTACTTTAATACTTGCAATTGAAATACATCCAAAAGAATTGGCAACAGTAACGGTATATATTCCTTCTTCGGTTACCTTAATTATTTGTGCATTGGAACCGGTATTCCATTGATAAGTTGTAAATCCGTAACCTGCATCCAATTCGGTTTCGATACCATTACAAATTTCAATTTCTGACGGAAGATTAAGTTTAGGTTTTGGATTTAAAATAAGGGAAAGCTTTACCCATTTATAACAACCTAATGACGAAGTGATTTTTACATTGAATTCATTGAGCCCCAAATTGATTACCACCAAATTACTGATTGGTTGATTATTGCTATTGTAATATTCAAAAATATAATCGTTAAAGTTTGAAATTAGTTTTTCTCTGAAATCATCAAGATTAATATTCATTATATCGTCTGTATCATTATCGCAGAAAGTTTCAAAATAATCATTTGCAGGGAGTGAGTTTGTAGTAATTGTAACTTTTACAGATAATTTTTGAGTGCTTTCACAATTGTTGATTGTTTGTGTAGCAAAGTAAGTTTTCCCATTTATTAATGAAGCTGTCGGATTTAGCAGATTTTCGTTTTCGTCATACCATTTTATATTGGTTCCTGAAACTTGGATATTTTGCAAAGTAGGATTCTGGGCAGGACAAAAATCCTGATTTGCATTTCCTGTAGGTGGATTTGGGTCATTGAGTTTTACCAAAACTTCTGCTTTTGTACTTTCACAAGTTCCGGAAGTTTGTGTTACATAATATTTTGTATCATTTTCTAAAACAGTATCGGTGTTTAATACATTTCCGTTTTCATCATACCATTTCAGATTAATTCCTGTAACGAGTATATCAGATATTTTCGGATTATCGATTTTGCAGAAAACCTGATTATTGTTTGCTGTTGGTGCAACAGAGGTGTCATAAACAAAAAAGCTAGTTAAATTACTGCGACAAATCCAATCGTAGTAATAGTAGTTTATGATAAATTGTTTTTTTTGCCGTACATAATATTTTTTATTTGGCTCTAAAAGTGTTGACAAGTATATTTCTTTCATGGTTTCATCAAAGAATTCTACATTCTGATTATTGTTAATGTTCAGATCACTGATTCGTTTTCCTTGAATATTACAAAAAGTAAAATCAGGAACAACTAAATCCGCCGGATTTGCGAAGACTCTCACATCTACTTCCAAGCGAGTAGGATTTTGCGGACAAGAAACATCTTGCGTCATTGCATAATATTTCTTTGTTTCTAAAACTGTTTCTGGGGAAAGAGGAGTTGTTGATGTGGGCGAATCATACCAAGAGGAATAACTTGTTTTTGGGTATAAATCTTTTATTTTTTTCTGCTCGGAAACGCAGGTATAAAAGAAGGGGTCTCCATCAGGAGTTCCGGAATAGCATTTATCTAATTTTTGTAAAAAGAATCCAAATTTATAGTTAGAGTTATAAACTACCGGGGTTTTAATATTCTGGTCGGGATTAGAATCTAATGTGCTTTCTTTTCCTGAACCTAAAAAATAAAATTTATTATGAACACTATCAAATCTGCTAACAGAATGTTTAAAAATTTTCTGTTTATTATAAATTAATTTACCGTTTTGATTTAACTTTAGTAAAGTTCCGAAACTTTGGGATGAATATGAAGGAGATAAATCAATTTTGATTGTTTCAGTTGTTTCGTTTAAAGCATGGAATAAATAAACCCCACGAACATAATCATTGAAACTCCAATTAACAGTGTGATCAGAAGAAACAGTTACACTGACCGGTGCCTGTGATTGTGCAAAAATAGAATTTGCTAGTGATGAGTGCCAAAGATAATTTCCATTCTCATCAAGTTTATATATAACGGATCTAACATTTGTATCATTTATACTCACATTCTGGTTTGGAAAATGAAGCGTTTCTTTAATTGAAAAAGATGTTGTTATGATTGAATTATCACTATCGATTGCAAATGGTTGAGACTCATAAAAAGCATTAAAATTTGCTCCACCAAAACCTTGAAACCATTTCGCATTAAGATTAGAATCCAATTTTAATAAAAAATCTTCTCCCGAATTGTAGTAAGAATTGCTATTGGAAAAAGTAGATTGATTATTAAAGTTAACATACCCGCCGGAATTTCCAAAAATGATAATATTTCCGTTGTTATCCATCTGTTGATTTAATCTAGTAACATTTTCAATAAATTTAGCCGCTTTGAAATTTCCATTTTCATCAATTTTTAGTAGGAAACTTGATCCATTTTTTCCATTTAAATAGTAATTTTGAGACGATAAATCGAAATCGGTATTATATCCATTATAATTGGTATAGTGTCCTGTAACAATAATGTTATTGTTATCATCAGTTATTACTTTTGGGGTACCACTTGCTCCTAAATAAAAATTACCAAAAATAAAATCTCCATCTTTTGTATACTTATTAATAAAAACAGCATTTTGGAGATTAAGACTTGTATTGTAGAATATTGGTGTTGTAGAATCGGGATTAAGATTAATGGTATTTCCTCGTGCAGTTCCTGCGACAATAATATTGCCATTTTTATCAATATTTAAAGAAAACATACTAGCAATACTGTTGCTACCAACAGCAATAGTTTTATGCCAAATATATTTTTTATTTTTATCTAGTTTTACTAAAAAACAATCTGGAATTGGGTAGCCATTGGGTGAAATTAATTGAAAATTTGTTGGGTTATCCTCATCAAAACCCATATTAATCATATATTGACCTATAATGTATACATTTTCATCTTTGTCAACTGCCATGCTGTTAACATTATTGTAGATTCTCTCACCTTCAGTAATATTTGAACTCAAAGTAGAAAAATAAAGCCAATCCAAATTTTGGCAAGGCAAAAAATTGTAAGTGATAATGAAAAATAAAAAGTAGAACTTCTTCATTTGTGAATATTACCTTCCAAAAATAAGTATTTTTAGTAATAACAAAAAATCCGCTCCAAAAAAATTGAAGCGGATTTTTATTTTATCCTTGTTCAGTCGGTTTATCACCTTCTTCTCTCGGTTTTTGTTCCGGTCTTGGTGGACGTGGTAAAAGCACTTTTCTAGAAAGTTTCATTTTCTTACGGTCATCATACCCCATAAATTTCACTTCTACTTCATCACCTTCGTTGTACGGAACTTTGTCCAAACGTTTCCATTCTATTTCGGAAATGTGAAGAAGTCCTTCCGTACCTTTTGCAATCGCTACGAAAGCTCCGAAATCCATTATTTTTACCACTTTTCCTTTATATACTTCGCCTACAACAGGTACAAAAGTAATCTCGTTAATTGCTGCAATGGTTGCATTGATGTTTTCTCTGTTCACACCGGAAATTTCTATTCTTCCGATTTCGCCGATTTCTTCAATTGCAATTACCGTATCGAAATCTTTCTGCATTTGCTGAATGATTTTTCCACCCGGTCCGATTACCGCACCGATGAAATCTTTCGGAATTTCCAAAATTTCCATTTTCGGAGCGTGAGGTTTTACATCGGTTCTCGGTTTGTCGATGGTCTTCAGGATTTCTCCTAAAATATGCAATCTGCCTTCTCTTGCTTGATTCAAAGCAGTGGTCATAATATCCATAGTTAAACCTTGGATTTTAATATCCATTTGACAAGCCGTGATTCCGTCTGCAGTTCCTGTAACTTTGAAATCCATGTCACCAAGATGATCTTCATCTCCCAAAATATCGGAAAGTACGGTAAATTTACCTGATTTTGGATCGGTAATTAATCCCATTGCAATTCCCGAAACCGGTTTTGTAATCTGTACACCTGCATCCATCAAAGCCAAAGTTCCTGCACAAACTGTTGCCATAGAAGAAGAACCGTTGGATTCTA
>CAYSQR010000060.1:0-1672 GCA_964433195.1 uncultured Kaistella sp.
GTTCCCACGCCATTCCTGCCATTACATCTACTGCATCTGCACCACCAACTCCGATAGCGACCATTCCCAAACCACCTGCATTTACGGTGTGGGAATCCGTTCCAATCATCATTCCTCCCGGAAATGCATAATTTTCAAGAACAACTTGGTGTATAATTCCTGCACCGGGTTTCCAGAATCCGATTCCATATTTATCACAAACCGAACTCAGGAAATTGAAAACTTCTGAGTTTTTATTGATTCCTTCCTGCAAATCTGCTTCTGCACCTACTCTCGCCTGAATCAAGTGGTCTGCGTGAGCGGTTGAAGGAACTGCAACTTTGGATTTTCCTGCTTGCATAAATTGCAAAAGTGCCATTTGTGCAGTCGCATCCTGCATCGCCACTCTGTCCGGAGCAAAATCTACATAAGAATTTCCTCTTTCGTAAGATTGTGTAGCATTTCCTTCCCAAAGATGAGTGTAAAGGATTTTTTCTGAAAGCGTCAAAGGTTTTCCTACAATTTCTCTTGCTTTCGCAATTCTTTCAGGATAGCGTTCGTACACTTTTTTGATCATATCGATGTCGAAAGTCATATCTATATTTTTTTATTTAAAAACTTAGGGAGTTCAAATTTACGAACTTTTTAAGTTTTAACTGTTTAAAATTATTTAGAATAAGTATAAATACGATGAAGGAAATCTATTTATTTTTGGTATTGTTAATTTTAGATTTGGAAAACTTTGTCAAAGTACAAAAACACGTCTGAAAACTTTGACAAAGTTTATGTTCCAAAGCTCCGTTTTAAAAACTATATTTAATTAACAATACCGATTTTTTTTTAATCCGGTATTAATAAAAGCAGATTTTATGTTGAACTTTTTATCCTTTCATTCTGTAATAGAACATCGGGATAATCAGCAATAAAATCATCGGTTGGATGACAAACCTCCTCATATAGAACGAAAAAAGATAACCGATTTCAAATTTGGTATGGATACAGTATAAATAAATCGGGAAAGTAAGGACGAAAACAATCAACATCAAAACGATTGCCTGAATTGTCCATTGCCGATTTCCGAAAGCAAAATGTACAATCATCGCCGATAAGATTAAATTTAATGAAAACCGAAAAAGATAGTTCGCAATCAATTTCAGCCATTCAAAATCGGGGAATTGTGCGTTTTTATCAGCTTCGTGAAAATATCCCAGAAAAGGGTCATAGAAAATCCTGTCTTCCAGCATCCGTACAGAAATCAATCCGAAAATTCCCACAATTACAAAAACCCATTTCAGACTTTTCATTTCGGTTCTTTTAATGCAAAAAACTTAATCCAAATGAGCCACAGCAAAACCACACTTCCGTAGATGATTGCCGGAAAAAAATAATCGTGTCCTATTTTGGAATATTCCGGATAATCTCTAAGCAAAATATTCAGTCCCGTGATTCTCAACACATTTGCAATATGCAGAAAAACAAGTGATACCGCCACAAAGACAAATGTTCTCACTCCTCTGTAAAACGCAAAAATAAATGCCATAAAAAGAATCATCACGGAAACCGCATTGCAACCTTCTACCATTCTGGAAACGTATTGTCCTTTTACGAAAAACCACGATGTTTCCTCGCTCGGTTTTCCTTCCCAAACTGCGGAAGGATATCCCAAAAAATTCTGAACAAAAACAACTTGTCC
>CAYSQR010000060.1:1682-11443 GCA_964433195.1 uncultured Kaistella sp.
GTCCCGAAACCCATTTGGAAACAGGGTCTAATCCGGCATTCTTAAATCCGTTCAGGTAAAACTGATATAGCAAAACCATCACAATATAAATAATGATGAAGCGTAAAAGAATTTTCAGAACCGGTTTGAAATCTTGGAACATTGGTCGCAAATATACCAATTTTCTGTTCTAAAATCTTATATTTGTAAATCTATGGAAACATTTCGGCAGTCAAAATTATTCTTCGAAAATTTCATCGGCGGAACTTCATCCGGATTTTTTGCATTGGCTGAAAGTGGCTCTGCAAGACAAAATTTTGTAGGCGAAATTTCCGGAAAAAAATACATCATTACTTATAATGAAAATATTACCGAGAATGAAAGTTTCTTTTATTTCTCCAAAATTTTTTCGGGATTAAATCTGAATACTCCCGAAATTTTCAAAATTTCCGATGACCGAAAAATTTATATTCAGGAGTTTTTGGGAGCAAATACTTTATCGGAAATTATTGAAAAAGAAAGATATTCTGAGAGAACTAAATCTTTAGTTAAAAAAACTTTGGAAAAACTTTTTGAACTCCAAACCAAAACGGAAAATAAAATAGATTATTCCCAAACTTTTGAATATGAAGAATACGATGAACTTCCCATCAATAACGATTTGTTTTATTTCAAAAGTTTCATTGCCGATGTTTTGGAAATCCCGTATCACAAATCTTCTTTGCTGAAAGAGTTTAAAAAAATAGCTTTAAAAATCGAAAATCTGGAACCGAGAGGAATAATGATTCGCGATTTTCAGGCAAGAAATATTATGGTAGATGAAAAAGATGGGATTTATTTCATCGATTACCAATCTGCGATGAAAGGAGCTTTGATGTATGATGTGGTTTCGTTTCTCTTTCAGGCAAAAGCAAATTTCCCCGAAGATTTCAAACAGGAAATGCTCGATGAGTATTTTTCGTTTTGGCAAGATGAAGAAAAAATTTCTCAACTAAAACTTTCGGTAAAGCCAATCCAGCTGATACGTTTTTTACAGGTTTTGGGAGCTTATGGATTTCGCGGACTGATTCAGAAGAAACAACATTTCATTTCAAGCATTGATAAAGGAATTGAAAATTTATCTCAATTCGCAGATTCCTGGGAAGAAATGAACGACTTCCCGGAATTGAAAAAAGTGATTTCGGAATTGAAATCTGATGTGGTAAAAGAAAAAATTAATGCAATGATTTTAAATCATAGAGATTAAGAGTCTGTTTAAATCTGTTAAAAAAATTTATTTAAAGCTTTATTTTTCTCGTAGATTATACAAAAATGACGCAGATTAATATTAAAAAAATCTGTGTAATCATCCAAATTAGCGAGAACTTATGAAAAATTCATTGAATAAAATTTAAACAAGTTCTAAGATTTGGTTATTTTTTTCAGAAATCAGTTTCCGAAAACCTCATTATGTTGCTCCTGAACTCTTATAAAAGTAGTTCTCTTGCTTAGTTCACGCAATTGCGATGCACCCACATAAGTACAGGTGGAACGAACTCCTCCTAAAATATCTTTCACGGTTTCCGAAACCGCACCTTTATAAGGAACCTTTACGGTTTTTCCTTCGGAAGCACGGTATTCCGCAACACCTCCCGAATGTTTTTCCATCGCAGTTTGCGAACTCATTCCGTAGAACAGGCGGAATTTTTTCCCGTTTTCTTCCACCATTTCTCCGCCACTTTCGTTGTGACCGGCAAACATTCCTCCCAACATCACGAAATCTGCACCGCCTCCAAATGCTTTTGCCACATCTCCCGGTATTTTGCATCCGCCATCGGAAATAATATGTCCACCAAGTCCGTGAGCTGCATCTGCACATTCAATAATGGCAGAAAGCTGCGGATAACCAACTCCGGTTTTTATTCTCGTGGTACAGACAGAACCGGGACCAATCCCGACTTTTATAATATCTGCTCCTGCCAAAATAAGTTCTTCTACCATTTCTCCCGTTACTACATTTCCTGCAATAATGGTTTTTTCGGGGAAGTTTTTTCGGATTTTTTTTACAAATTCCACAAAATGTTCGGAATATCCATTGGCAACATCAATGCAGAAAAACTCTATTTTCGGGTGTTTTTCTACAATCTGCCTGATTTTTTCCTCATCAGATTCTCCGATTCCCGTACTCAAAGCGAGGTATTTGTAGATGGATTCCGGCTGGTTTTCCAAAAAATTGTCCCATTCTTCCAAAGTATAATGCTTATGAATTGCCGTGATGATTTTTTCTTTGGAAAGAGCTTCTGCCATTTCAAAAGTTCCTACCGTATCCATATTTGCCGCAAAAATGGGAACACCGTTCCAGCTTTTCTGCGAGTTTCTGAAAATAAAGTTTCGTTCTAAACTTACTTGTGAGCGGGATTTCAGGGTGGAACGTTTCGGACGTATCATTACGTCTTTGAATCCCAGTTTGAGTTCATATTCTATTCGCATTTTATTTTAAATAATTAAGATTTTAAATGTATAAAAATTTACTTAAAGAAAAATGAAAATTTCAGGAAAAATAATTCGACGGGGATTTTTTGTATCTTGTCATCTTGAAAAAACAATTTTTAAGGCAAATTATTTGGAATAAAAATTGTTATAAGAATGAAAAAATTTAAATTCGCAACTATGAAAAAATCCACAAAATTATTCGGTTTCGCTGTATTATCTTTAGCTGTAATTGCCTGTACAACCAATCCGATAACCGGAAGAAAATCTCTGCAATTAGCCAACAATCAGGAGATTGCAGCAATGGCACTGCAACAGTACAAGGAAACTTTGTCTAAAGTAAAAGTCATCAACGGAACTGCAGACGCAAAAAGCATACAGAACGTTGGTTTAAGAATTAAAAATGCCGCCAACAATTATTACAGAAGCATCGGAAGAGAAGCAGATATTGCAGGTTACCAATGGGAATTTAATTTGGTTGATGACAAGCAATTGAACGCTTGGTGTATGCCGGGAGGAAAAGTGGTGGTTTATTCGGGAATTTTGCCGGTTACGAAAGATGACACCGGTTTAGCTGTGGTTTTAGGACACGAGATTTCCCACGCTCTTGCCGGTCACGGAAACGAAAGAATTTCACAGGCGATGATTGCGGAATACGGCGGTGCAATTTTGGGAAGCACAATTTCCAATGGACAAATGGCTTCAATTTTTCAGCAGGTTTATCCAATCGGAGCACAGGTTGCTCTTTTGAAATACGGAAGAAGCCAAGAACTTGAAGCTGATGAAATGGGACTTTATTTAATGTCGATGGCGGGTTATGATCCAAGACAGGCACATCCTTTTTGGCAGAGAATGGAATCTTCTTCTAAAGGAAATTCCACTCCCGAATTTCTTTCCACGCATCCAAATCCCGAAAACAGAAGAGCCGATTTGGAAAAAAATATGCAGAAAGCATTGCAATATTATAAAGCTGCAGGAGGAAAATTGTAAATTTTTTCGATGGATTTTCCTCTTTTAGGATTTAGAGATAAAGAAAATCCATCGGAAAAACAAAATTCGGACAGCTTCTAAAAATACATTTTCCGTAAAAATTCTTACATTTGGAAATGTTTTTAAGAGAATATTTAAAATCAAACACATCAGTTGCATAAGATTTAGTTTAAAGCCGTGAAAATAAAAAGAACACAAAGATGAAAATCTTTGATTTTCAATTTAAGGTGTTCTTAGCCTGTCTTGAGCTTGTCGAAGGATGAACCTTTTATGATACTAATTATTGATAACTAATGGGTTAAAAGTAAAAATTTGAATGAAGTTTATCACGGTCTCTAAGTAAAATTTGAAAATGAAAAATTTAACTTTTATCGGTTTTCTACTTCTTGGTTTGGCTTTTTTGCTTTACTATATGTTGCCGCAATTTTCGTTCGTTAAACTTTTCGAGCCGATAAATCTTATGGGGATTCTTGCCGGAATCGGAATTGGATTGATTATCGGAGGAATTGTGGGCTACATCAGCAAAGGTTCTGCGTTGAAAGAAGAACAAAAAAGAAAAGAACTGAAACAACTCCGGAAAGAAAAAGAAGAACTGGAAAAACAAGCCGCTGAATTAGCAAAACAACAGGAAATACAAAATCAAAATCTACGGAATTATTAGTTCTCCGGATTTTTTCATTTCCCAATCATCTTTTTAATCGAATTCAGTTTCATCAACGCTTCAATCGGCGTTAAAGTATTGATGTCGATTTTCGTAAGTTCTTCTCTGATATTTTCCAAAACAGGATCATCCAGCTGAAAAAATGAAAGCTGCATATTTTCTTCGGTAATGGCTTTTGTGGTTTCTTTCGGATTGCTTTGCGAACGGCTTTTTTCTAAAGTTTTCAAAACTTCATTCGCACGGTTCACGACTTTTGAAGGCATTCCCGCCAATTTCGCAACGTGGATTCCGAAGCTGTGTTCGCTTCCTCCCGGAACGAGTTTCCGCATAAAAATAATATTCCCTTTATTTTCCTGAATTGAAACGTGGTAGTTTTTTATCCGCTCAAAATTCACCGTCATTTCGTTGAGTTCGTGGTAATGCGTAGCGAACAAAGTTTTCGGTTGCGTTGCGTGTTGATGAAGATATTCTGCAATCGACCAAGCTATGGAAACGCCGTCATACGTAGAAGTTCCGCGACCGATTTCGTCTAATAGAATCAGACTTCTTTCGGAGATATTATTAAGAATATTCGCTGCCTCATTCATCTCGACCATAAAAGTAGATTCTCCGGCAGAAATATTATCAGTTGCTCCGACTCTTGTAAAAATCTTATCCAAAATCCCAATTTCAGCGTGTTTTGCAGGAACAAAACTTCCGATTTGTGCCATTAAACAAATAATTGCGGTTTGCCGAAGAATTGCAGATTTTCCCGCCATATTTGGTCCTGTAACCATAATAATCTGCTGAGAATCTTTATCCAAAAACAAATCATTCGGAATGTATTTTTCACCGAGAGGAAGTGCGTTTTCGATAATTGGATGACGAGCTTCCTTTAAATTAATTTCAAAAGTTTCGTTCAGAATCGGTTTCGTATAACTCTCGGAAACAGCGAGTTCCGACAAACCCACTCCGCAATCCAATTCCGAAATTATTTTAGAATTTTCCTGAATCTGGTCGATGTAAATCATCACGTTTTCGCAGACTTTCCGGTACAGATCGTGTTCGATTTTCGAGATTTTTTCTTCCGCACCGAGGATTTGGTCTTCATATTCTTTCAGTTCTTCGGTGATGTAGCGTTCTGCATTTACCAAGGTTTGTTTACGAATCCAATCATCGGGAACTTTGTCTTTATGCGTGTTTCGGACTTCAATAAAATAACCGAAAACATTATTGAAATTAATTTTAAGGCTCGAAATTCCGGTTCTTTCGATTTCCCTTTCGCACATTTCGTCGAGAAAATTTTTGCCTTTGCTTTGCAATCCTCTCAAATGATCAAGCTCTTCGGAAATACCGTTTTTAATGACATTTCCTTTGGAAATATTCACCGGAAGTTCTTCATTCAGATAATTTTGAAGATATTTGATGAGTTCTTCCAGATGATTCAAAGGTTCGAGCCAAGCCAAAATTTCATCAAACGGATGAAGCAATTCTTTGATTTTCTGAATGTTTACTAAACTTTGGCGAAGATAACCAACTTCTTTCGGCGAGATTTTTTCGGAAGCTAATTTTCCCATCAATCGGTCTAAATCAGAAATCGACTTTAATAATTGTAAAATTTCATATTTTAAAGCATCTTCTTTATTAAAAAATTCAATTAAACTCAATCTCCTGTTGATTTCGTTGACGGATTTCAGCGGTAAAATCAGTCTTCTTCTCAGCAATCTTCCTCCCATCGGAGTTGAAGTTTTGTCGATAATATCGAGCAAAGATTTTCCTTGCGGATTGCTCGGATAAACGATTTCCAAATTCCTCAGCGTGAAATTATCCATCATTAAATAATCATCTTGAGGAATGAATTGAATTTTTGTAATATGCTGTAAAAGAGCGTGATGCGTATCTTCAACCAAATAAGCGAAAATCGCTCCGGCTGAAATAATTCCCAATTTCAAATCATCAATCCCGAAACCTTTTAACGAATTGGTTTTGAAATGATTCGTCAATTTTTCGTAAGCATAATTGTATTGAAACGCCCAATCTTCGAGCTTGAAAGAATTTTTATTTTTGAGCTGAGTCGGAAGTTCCGAAGTTCTCTGATAAATAATTTCACTCGGGTCGAAAGTGTGGACAATATGCAGAAGTTTCTCCAAATTTCCTTCGGAAACCAGAAATTCTCCGGTAGAAATATCGACCAAAGCCAACCCGAATTTTTCTTTTTCTTTGTGAACAGACAGCAGAAAATTATTTTTTTTCGAGGTTAAAACCTGCTCGTTGAACGTAACTCCGGGTGTTACCAATTCCGTAACGCCGCGTTTCACAATTCCTTTTACGGATTTCGGGTCTTCCAACTGGTCGCAAATCGCAACACGAAGTCCGGCTCTCACGAGTTTCGGCAAATAAGAATCTACGGAATGGTGCGGAAATCCGGCTAACTCGATGTGACCGTCGCCGTTTGCACGTTTGGTGAGAACAATTCCCAAAATCTGCGAAGTTCTGATGGCATCGGAACCGAAAGTTTCGTAGAAATCCCCAACTCTGAACAACAACAACGCATCGGGATATTTCGCCTTGATGGTGTTGTACTGCGTCATTAATGGGGTTTCTTTTTTTTCTTTTGCCATGGTTTTCTTTGCTTTTGGCTTTTTTAAATTTTTTACAAAAATACAGATTTTAAGGAGCAAAGATTTGTTTTGTGGAAAAAAACTCCGAAGTATCCTCACTTCGGAGTACGGATTTTTTTCTTTAATTGCAGATACCGCACTATATGTGCATTTTGCAATCGCTGTAACTTTATCTCTTAGAGAAATTATATATTCAAAAGTACTTGTCGTTTTTTTATTACATTTGTTATATGTTAGTTCCTTTTATGGCAATTTTCATTTTAGCGATTGGATTAGCTTTTCTTTTCGGGCTTATCAAGAATTATGTTTTCTTGTATCAACAACATAGAAACGTTGCAGTTGTTTTGATTATTTTATCTGCTCTTTCATTGCTGATTCCTGATTATTGGGTGAAATTTCTTGTTTTTCTTTTTCTTAGTTGCATTACAATGTTCATTGCCACCACAATAAAAAAGGAACAATCTCCGAAATGAATACTTCGGAGATTAGGTGGTTTTGAGGTTCTCCTAATTCCTTACCTTTGCAAAAATCCAAAAATGTCTTCCACCAAAAAACTCAAGCTCGAAGAACTCGGCAGAATTGATGTAGAAACCTTTAAGCAAACCAAAAAAATTCCGTTGGTGGTGGTTTTGGATAATGTGAGAAGTATGCACAATGTGGGTGCGGTTTTCAGAACGGCAGATGCGTTTTTGGTAGAGAAAATTATTCTGTGCGGAATTACGCCGGTTCCGCCTCATCGCGAAATTCATAAAGCTGCTTTAGGAGCAACGGAAAGTGTGGATTGGATTTATGAAAAAAATATTTCCGATGCTTTACAAAATTTAAAGGAAAAAAATTTCAAAATTATTGGAATCGAACAGACTTCCAATTCGGAAATCATTACTGATTATCAAATCAATACAAAAGAAAAATACGCTTTAGTTCTCGGAAATGAAGTGGACGGATTGAGCGATGAAGCACTTCCGTTGTACGACACTTTTTTGGAAATTCCGCAATTGGGAACAAAACATTCTTTGAACGTTTCGGTTTGTGGCGGAATTGTGATGTGGGAGTTTTTTTCTGCATTAGCAATGGGTAATTAGCAATAAGTAATCAATCATTGTTTATGAACTGATGTTCCTACACAACCCAACCTATCTCCAACCTCCTCCAAGTGCTTTGTACAATTCTATTCCCGCTTTTAATTTTGTGTATTCCGCATTGGAAATATTGAGTTCGGCATTTAATTGATTTACACTTGCATTGATGACTTCCAGATAATTCGCCATTCCGTAATTCACGAGTTCCTGCGAGTAATCCACCGATTTTTGATAGGCATCTCTTTCTTTCTTTTTCAGAGAGATGAAGCTATCTTGCGACTGGTAAATTTTCAAAGCATCGGAAACTTCTTTTCCGGCGATAAGAACAGATTTTCTGAAATTCAGATAAGCGGTTTCTTTGTTTGCCAAACTCACTTCATATTGGGTTTTGATTTGTCTTTTATTCAGAATCGGTTGTACCAAACCTGCAACAACACTTGCAAAAAGTGAATTTACACTAAACAATTTATCAATATCTACCGACTGAATTCCTCCGCTTCCCGTTAATCGCAAAGTAGGATAAAACTGTGCTTTCGCGGCATTCGTCAATTCAAAAGCATTCATTAAATTATATTCCGCCATTTTTACATCGGGACGGTTTGAAAGCATATTCGCAGCATAACCCAAATCCAGACTAATCGGTTTTCTCTGCTCCGCAATACTTGTTCTTTCGATGGTATGAGAAGATTCTCCCATCAATAAACTGATGGTATTTTCCAGCAAAGCAATCTGAACATCTATATCCACCAACAAAGATTCTGCATTATAAACCAATGCTTCACTTTGCTGTACTGCAACTTCGGTGAATGTTCCCGCATCTTTCAGAGCTTTCGTGGTTTCGAGGTTTCTTTTTCGCAAAGCAATAGTTTCATTAATGATTTTCTTTTGCTCATCGAAAGTCAATAACTGATAATACGCAGAAGCAATCGAAGCAACCAAATCGCTTTTTACCGCTTGATGTGCGGAAACTGTTCCCAGATAATTTGCCATTTGTGCTTTTTCCTGAGCTTTCATTTTTCCCCAAATATCGGCTTCCCAAGAAAGCGTTCCCGTAATATCAAACAGATTGTTATAGATTCTTGTTCCGAAAATCTGCACCGGCTGCGTTTGAAAAGTGTAATTCGGACCTACGGAAATTGTCGGCAAATAAGCCGCTTTGCTTTGTTTTAAATAAGATTCTGCCGCAACAATATTTTGCAAAGCGATTCTGATATCGAGGTTATTATCTAATGCTTTCTGAACGTGTTTTTGCAGCACAGCATCCGTAAAAATTTCACGCCAAGAAACCGTTGCAATGCCTGAAGAATCTTTCGGAATCAAATCTGTTCTGAAAAGATTTTCACTCGCTATTTCTTTCGGTCTTTCGTATTTTTCACGGGTCATACAAGATGACAAAACAAGAAAAAACGCAAAGAAAACGGTTGCTTTAATGATGGATAAATATTTCATTTCAAATCTCTTAATTTCTAAATCTTTTAATTTTTTACTCTCTCACTGATTTCACAGATTACGCGAATAGTTACATTTAAAAATCTGCGTTATTTGCACAATTTGCGAGTGTTTTTATCATTAAACAATATTCAAATAAACTTAGACATATTATTAATTGCTATTCTGCCAAACTGATTTCTTTCTTTTTTATCGGCGTTATTTTTTCCTGTAACCATTGGAAAATTACATATAGAACAGGAATCGCAATCAGTCCGAAAAATGTTCCGATTAAAAGTCCTGCAGCTGCACCGGTTCCGATAGAACGGTTTCCGGTTTTGCCGATTCCGGTAGCGAAAACCAAAGGAAGCATCCCGAAAATAAATGCAAAGGATGTCATCAGAATAGGTCTTAATCTTGCTTTTGCCGCATTGATTGCCGACATTGCCAAACTTTCACCGTGGTGTCTTCTTTGGATAGCAAATTCCACAATCAAAATAGCGTTTTTAGCCAAAAGTCCCACCAACATAATTAAGGCAATCTGGAAATAAATAT
>CAYSQR010000061.1:0-11392 GCA_964433195.1 uncultured Kaistella sp.
TAGGAAAAATGAATGTTGAAATATTCGATGCTTCGGGAAGAATGGTTTCTAACCAAAAAGTAGCTTCTACAGAAGCTGTAAATACCCAGAGATTATCAAGCGGAGTTTACATCGTGAAAATTTCTGGATTGGGAGTACAGTATTCTTCTAAATTAGTAATTAAAAAGTAGTTTTTATAATTCATAGTGAGGACCGTCCTGTTTTTTACAGGGCGGTTTTTTTATTCTATTTTGTATCAATGAGAATAATTTAACTTTGTATTATAAAATTTTTAGAACTTATCAAAACAATTCAGTCATCAGGAATTATTTCAAATCGTTTTCTCCAAATGGGAATTTCAGATTTTGCTCAAGCGTGTGAATGGGTAAAAAATTTACCTTACAAAAGAAATCCGGAAAAAGAAAACCCATTGTGTATTTTCAATGACAATGGCGGAACTTGCAGCACCAAACATTCTTTACTAAAAAATTTAGCCATCGAAAACGGTATTTCTGAAATCAAATTAATGCTCGGAATTTTCAAAATGAATTCGCAGAATACCCCGAAAATTTCCCCTGTATTAGAAAAATATTCATTAAAAGAAATTCCCGAAGCTCACAATTATTTAAAATACCAAAACGAGATTTTAGACTTCACACGAAAAAATTCCAAACCCGAAGATTTTATTAATGATTTGGTTGAAGAAATAGAAATAATACCTAATCAAATCACAGGTTTCAAAATAGAATACCATAAAGATTTTATTAAAAATTACCTTGATGAAAATACTGAAATTCCTTTTACTCCAGATGAATTTTGGGAAATAAGGGAAGAGTGTATTTCGGCATTGCAAAAATAAAAACCCCGTCAAAAAAATATGACGGGGTTTTCCTATTGTTGTTGTCTGAATTATTTCTTGTAAGCAGCGTCTTTAATTCTCGCTTTTTTACCACGAAGATCTCTGAAATAGTAGATTCTCGCTCTTCTCACTTTACCTCTTCTATCCACTTCGATTTTCTGAAGAGCAGGTAAGTTAATCGGGAAAACTCTCTCTACACCTACATCACCGCTCATTTTTCTGATGGTGAAAGTTTTTGTAGCACCGGTTCCTCTCAACTGAATCACCGTTCCTTTGAAGAACTGGGTTCTTGTTTTAGCACCCTCTTTAATCTCGTAATACACGGTAATGGTGTCACCGGCTTTGAATTCAGGGAATTCTTTTTTTGCAATGTACTTGTCTTGTACGTACTTTAATAAATCCATTTTTAAATAAAAAAAATTGCCAAGCTAAGCAACATTCACGTCCTTCGTCAGAGGTTGATTAGCAGGTTGCAAAAATAAAACAAATTTTTCTGATAGCCAATAGTTTATAAAAATATTTTTTCAGCTGATTACAGGGGATTGATTGTTCGTTTCTGTTATACTCCTATTATTTTTACTGAAAAGATTTCGCTTCAAATCAGCATCTTAGTAAAAACAGAAAATTCTTTAGTACATAACAATTTTTATAACCACATAGAAACATAGCTTTTTATATTGGATAACTTAATTTTATAGAATGCCTAAAGTCATTACATTAGCTCAAAAAAGGCTATGTAAGAAAATTGAGTTTTTTCACTTTGAAAAACCAATGTAATCTTCATAATTTCTATGTGGTTTTATTTTTTTGTCATATTCTGAAAGAAAATTCATAAAAATTTCGTAATTTCAAACCACAAAATTTCAGAATAAAAATGATCGATAAAAGAGTAAAAAATGCCAAAGAAGCCATTGCAGGAATTTCTGACGGAATGACTTTAATGTTGGGAGGATTCGGATTATGCGGAATCCCCGAAAATACCATTAATGCTTTAGTAGAAAGCAATGTGAGTGGTTTAACCTGTATTTCAAACAACGCCGGAGTTGATGATTTCGGATTAGGATTATTATTAAAAAAACGGCAAATCAAAAAAATGATTTCTTCCTACGTCGGAGAAAATGCCGAATTTGAAAAGCAAATGCTTTCCGGTGAGTTGGAAGTTGACCTTATTCCGCAAGGAACTTTAGCGGAAAGAAGTCGTGCTGCACAAGCAGGAATCCCTGCATTTTACACTCCTGCAGGTTACGGAACCGAAGTTGCCGAAGGAAAAGAAGTAAAAGATTTTAACGGGAAACCGCATATTTTAGAACACGCTTTCAAAGCGGATTTTTCTATTGTAAAAGCGTGGAAAGGTGATCACGCCGGAAATCTCATCTTCAAAGGATCTGCAAGAAATTTCAATTTTCCGATGGCAGGAGCAGGAAAAATTACCATTGCCGAAGTAGAAGAACTCGTAGAACCGGGAGAATTAGACCCAAACCAAATCCACATTCCGGGAATTATGGTACAAAGAATTTTCCAAGGAGAAATATTTGAGAAAAGAATCGAGCAGAGAACGGTAAGGAAAAGGAGTTGATAGAAAGCTGCGAAGCAGCGAAATCTTGGTAGTAGCAAAAAAATATTCAACGTAATGGAAAGCTGCGAAGCAGCGAAATCTTGGTAGTAGCAAAAAAATATTCAACGTAATAGAAAGCTGCGAAGCAGCGAAATCTTGGTAGTAGTAGCAAAAAAATATTCAATGTAATAGAAAGCTGCGAAGCAGCGAAATCTTGGTAGTAGTAGCAAAAAATATTCAACGTAATAGAAAGGTGCGAAGCACCGACATCTTGATAAAATTTTCAAATTGACATATTAACAAATTTTCAAAGTAAATAAAATGTTAAATAAAGAACAAATCGCACAAAGAATTTCAAAAGAAGTAAAAGACCGGTATTACGTAAACCTCGGAATCGGAATCCCGACTTTGGTTGCAAACTATGTTCCACAGGATATTTCCGTAGAATTTCAAAGTGAAAACGGCGTACTCGGAATGGGACCTTTTCCGTTTGAAGGGGAAGAAGATGCGGATTTAATTAATGCCGGAAAGCAGACCATCACCACACTTCCCGGAGCTTCGTTTTTTGATTCGTCTTTCAGCTTCGGAATGATCAGGAGCAAAAAAGTGGATTTAACGATTCTCGGAGCGATGGAAGTTTCCGAAAACGGCGATATTGCCAACTGGAAAATTCCCGGAAAAATGGTAAAAGGAATGGGAGGAGCAATGGATTTGGTTGCCTCTGCTGAAAATATCATTGTTGCGATGATGCACGTGAACAAAGCAGGAGAAAGCAAAATCCTGAAAAAATGCACGCTTCCTTTAACCGGAGTTGGCTGTGTAAAAAAAGTGGTAACGGAATTGGCAGTTTTAGAAGTTACGGATAAAGGTTTCAAGCTATTGGAACGAGCACCCGGAGTTTCTGTGGAAGATATTGTGAAAGCAACCGAAGCAGATTTAATTATTGAAGGCGAAATTCCGGAGATGGTGTTTTAAGGAAAAAATCCTAAAAATGGAAATATATTTTCAAGAAAAAAAATAAATTATGATACACTTCAAAAACTTATTGACTATAAATCTCAAAACAGAATCTGAAAAAAACAAAGATAAAGTAAATCCGAAAACACCAAGAGAACACCAAACCAAAGCTCATAAGGAAATGAATAAATTTTTCCTGCAAGATGGAAAGAATGCAGGAATTTTGGTTTTACCGACAGGAGGAGGAAAAACTTATACGGCTGTTTATTGGCTGCTGAAAAATATAATTTCTAAAAACAAAAAAATACTTTGGTTGGCTGACCAAGGTTTTTTATTGGAACAAGCAAGAGAAACTTTTCGGGAAAATATTTTGGAAGTTGATTCCAAAAGAAGAAATGAACTCAATATCCGTGTTGTTTCGGGAAGTGATAAACACGCAAATCCTAATTCAATTGCAGTTTCGGACGATATTTTATTGATTACTTCTCAAACAGCAATCAGTAATTGGACAGATAAAAACAATACGAAATTTAAAAAATTTGTAATTGAAAATGCTAAAGATGGGAATCTATTTATCGTTTATGACGAAGCACACCATACACCTGCATTTGGAAGAAGAAATTTATTGATTGGAGGTTCGGAAGGAAAAACCGGAATTATTGAAAAATTTCCAAAAACACAACTTTTAGGACTTACTGCAACACCAACTTATACTGATAAAAGACAAAGAGGTTGGCTTTGGGAAATTTTTAAAGGTGGAATTATCTACGAAATTTCTAAAAAAGAGTTAGAAGATAAAAAGATTTTGGCAAGTCCTAATTTTATTCCTGAAAAAACAAATTTTAATCTTGTTTTATCGGATAATGATGTGGATAAATTGATTTTCAAACATCAGGAATTACCCAGTCATATCATCGAAGAGATTGCTAAAAATGAAGAACGAAACAATTTCATTGCCCAATATTATTGCGATAACAGAGAAAAATTTGGAAAAACTATTATTTTTCTTGACAGATGGTATCAATGTAAAATGGTAGAAAATTATATCAACAAAAAAACAGGAAAAGAAATTGCTTCATCCGTATTTTCTTATGTTGATTCCAACAAAAATATTGATTACATCAATAACCGAAAAGCCAACCAAAATGAAATCAATTTAGAGCGATTTAAAAATGGAGAAATTGAGGTTTTGATTAATGTGAAAATGCTTACCGAAGGTGTTGATGTTCCCGATGTGAAAACGGTTTTCTTAACCAGAGATACCAATTCTTCAATCTTGTTTACACAAATGATTGGGCGTGCTTTGCGTGGAGAAGGTGCAGGTGGAAATAAAACCACTGCAAATATTGTTTTATTTTCAGATAATTGGAACAGGCATATTTTGTTTGCGAGTAACCGTTTTCTTGGTGGCAAAGAAGATTCGGCAACAAAAGAGCGTGGTTTCAGACCTTTTGAATTGATAAGGATTGATTTGCTTGATAAATTGGAATTGGAATACCAAAATCAAGATTATGAAAAAAGTGTTTTTGACCTCATTCCAATTGGATGGTATGTTGTCGCCTATACAGATACTGTTGAAGAAGAAGATGAAAACAATGAAATACAAGAATTTACCGAAAGTTTTATAGAAAATGTAGTAGTTTTGGAACAAGAAGAATTTCTTTTCAGAAAATTCATTCAAGATTATTCTGTTTTCCATAAGAATATACTTTGGGAACAAGAAAAATTGAATTTAGAAAATGCTGAAATCAACATCAATAAGTTTTTAGAACAAAATAATTTTATTCCGAATAAAGCAATTACTTCCAAACTTATTCAGGTTGCAAGACATTTAGGGCAAAATAATACGGAACCAGATTATTTCACTTTTGAACAAAAGAACGATATTAATTTAATGAAATTTGTTCTTACCATACGAGAACAAAGTTTCGGAAGAGACCAAACAGAAGAATACTTGGAGTTTGAATATTTAAAAACAGAAAACCCATTTTTAAAAGTTTTGTTTCCAACTTTTGAAGAATTTTATAACGCTTACGAATACGAGGATAAAGTTTACCGAAAATTGAGAAAAGGAAAAACAGTGATTTCAGAAGCAAACCAAGAAGTAACAGTTAATCGGTTAGCAAATGAAGAAGTTAGAAATATTGTTTTGTCAAGAGATGGTTATAAATGTTTGTGTTGCGGAAAAACAACCAATCTCCAAATAGATCATATTATTTCATTTAAAGAAGAAGAACCAGATAATGATAATCCAGATTTGTATCAAACACTTTGCGGAGTTTGCAACCGAGAAAAAAATTCAAACTCGTTTAATTATCGCATCACCAATTATGACACCAACAAAATGTTAGTTGAAAATGTTTTGACAACAAGTAGTAATACAGAAAATCCTGTTTTCTATTTTACTCGATTAATCAATTGTTACTTTAAAACAAGTGCGGTACAACTCAATTCTGTTTATGCAGTTAATCACACACGCTCAATTTGGAAAGCAGAAATAAAATACGGAGTTGAACCAAACGAAAACATTTTGCAACAGAAAGATAAACTTTTAGAAATCATCAAATCCAAAGGATATAAATTAAAAGATATTGAAATAAAAGCAAAATAAAAAACTTGCCAATCTATGACAGATTTTATCGGCGACGTACACGGACACGCAGACAAACTCGAAGAATTGCTTCTAAAAATGGGATATTCTAAAAACAACGGAGCCTATTCTCATCCCGAAAGAAAAGTTGTATTTGTAGGAGATTATATCGACAGAGGTCCAAAAATAAGAGAAACACTCGAAATCATTAAAGCAATGGTTGAAAGTGAAAACGCCATTGCATTAATGGGAAACCACGAATACAACGCACTTTGTTTTCATTTTAAAGAAACCGAAGGTGGTCATCTGCGGAAACACCTGATTAAAAACATCATTCAGCATTACGAAACTTTAAAACAATTTCAAAACAGGCAAAAGGAATACGAAGAATATTTGGAATGGTTCAAAACGCTTCCGCTTTTCTATGAAACCGAAACATTCAGAGTAGTTCACGCTTGTTGGGATGAAAAAAATATTCGATTTTTAAGACAAACATTGGTTAATGACAGATTAACAGATAACCTTATTTATCAATCAGTGAAAAAAGGAACAAAACTGAATGAAACAATAGAACAAACCTTAAAAGGCAAAGAAATAAAAATGCCGAAAGGACTTTTCTTTATAGACAAAGATGGCACAAAAAGAAGCGAAATAAGAATAAAATGGTGGGAAAATCCGCAGGAAATGACTTATAAATCAATCAGTGTAGAACCTTTGGAAAACTTACCCGAAATACCAATTGAATTATCGGATTTGGATTCCCTTGATTTTTATCGCAGCAATGAAAAAAAAGTGTTTTTTGGTCACTATTGGCTCAAAGGACAACCTTCTCTTTATAAAAACAATGTATGTTGTTTGGATTATAGTGTTGCAAAAGAAGGAAAACTCGTTGCTTATCGCCTGAACGAAGAAAACAAGTTGGACAATAGCAAACTGATTTATGTATAGTTGGAATCCGAGTATTAATTTCACTTTTTGTAAGGAAGATACCTTTATAAAAAACTAAAACAGAGATTTTTTTTGTTTTTTGTATTCAACTTTGGCAAAATTTTCAGCACAAAGTAGAACTCAAAGATTAAAATGCAATTTTTGGGTTAAAACTGCAATCCCAGATTTCGCAGTTCCTTTTCCAGATCAGTATTTTCTTTCACGTGAATACAGACGAATCCTAATATTTTCGCTACTTCAATATTTTTAAAATTGTCATCAATAAATACAGACTCTTCGGCTTTAATTTGATAGCGTTCCAATAAAACTTCCCAGATTTTCGGATTGGGTTTAATGAGTTTTTCAGTTCCCGAAACTACAATTTTCCCTTTGAAGATTTTAAAGAAATCATAATGTTCCAAAGCATAAGGAAATGTTTCAGCCGACCAGTTTGTGAGTCCGAAAAGCTCATACTGAGAATGTTCCAGCTTTCTTAAAACCGCTGCATTTTCGGGAATATCGCTTTTCAGCATCGTGGTCCAGTTATCGTAATATGCACGGATTTCCTTTTCCCATTCCGGGAATTTTGCGACCTGAATTTCAGTTCCTTCCGCTAAACTTCTTCCTCGGTCTTGTTCCGCATTCCATTCATCTGTTGCGATGTTTTTCAGGAAATATTCCATTTTTTCATCATCATTAAAATAATCTCTGAAAAAATATCTCGGATTCCAATCCATTACCACACCGCCGAAATCGAAGATAATGTTTTTAATATTCAATGTTCAAAATTTAAAGTTCAAAGTTTTCAAAAAAATATGTTTGGTTTGCAAATCTCGCAAAAATATGTTGAATGCCGTTGCTCAAAATAATTTCCTCTGCACCGATTATTGAGTTGTATCTCGCAATCTGCTCAAAAGTTTTATCGGTGAGCTTAATGTTCGGAGCTTTACATTCCACCAAAATTTTTGGCTGTGTTTTTTCGGTAACAAGCAGGTCGATTCTTTTGGCAGTGCCGTTTAATTCTAATTTTTTTTCCAAAATTAATGATGAAAGATTTCTTCCTTTTTTGAAATGAAAATAATGAACCCAATGTTGTCGAACCCATTCTTCGGGAGTGAGAAGGAGCCACGATTTCCGCACCAAATCATAAATAAAAAACTTATCTTTGTCTTTCCTGATTGTGAAATCAAAAGTATCCTCAAAATTCAGTTCCGGAAGTTGCATTTATGAAAGAATTAGATTTAATCCTCAAAAATATTAAAAATAAAGAGTTATTGCCGATTTATTTTTTCCACGGCGAAGAACCGTATTTTATGGATGTTGCCGTAAAATCTTTTGAAAACGACGTGCTGGAAGAAGACGAAAAAGCATTTAACCAAACGGTGGTTTACGGAAAAGATACCACTTTCTCCGATGTTCTTTCTTTAGCCCGGCAATTCCCGATGATGGGCGATAAACAAGTCATTATCCTGAAAGAAGCACAGGAAATAAGAATGACCGAAAAAGAAGCGGAAGCATTGAAAATATATGCGGAAAATCCTGTAGAATCTACAATTCTGGTTATTGCCCACAAATACAAAAAAGCGGATTCCCGAAAAAGTTTTGTCAAGATTCTGGCGAAAAACAAAATGATTTTCCTGAGTGATAAAATAAAAGATTATGAAGTCCCGAAATGGATAGAGCAGGAGTGCAACTCATTGAAAATAAAAGCAAAACCAAATATTCCCGCTTTGCTTTCAGAATATCTCGGAACAGATTTATCCAGAATTTCAAATGAATTGAACAAGCTGAAAATGATTCTGAAAGACGACGAAACTCTTGATGAAAAAATCATCGAAACTCATATCGGGATCAGCAAAGATTTTAACGTTTTCGAGCTCATCAAAGCACTCGGAAAAAAAGATGAAGCCAATGCATTCAAAATTGCCCATTTCATCGGAAAAACCCCGAAAGCAAATCCTTTTGTGATGATGGTCGGGAATCTGTATAACTTCTTTTCAAATCTCGTTATTTACCATACTTTAGCAGGACAATCGCCTCAAGCAATGGCTTCAACAATGGGAATAAATCCGTATTTTCTGAAAGATTTCGCAGAAGCATCACGGTTTTACAATCTGAAACACTGCACCAGAATCATCTCCATTCTCCGAGAAATCGACCTGAAAAACAAAGGTTTAGGTGCGGTAAATATGACGGAAAGTGAACTGCTGAAAGAAATGGTTTACAAAATCCTGAATGTGGATAAATACAAAGTAAAAGTTTGAGGATTTCCCTCTTTCACAATAAACCGGAGAAATTAATTTTCCTGAAAATTTTAGATTTTGAGAATAATTCAATAAAATGAATGCTGTAGAATTTAAAAATTTAAAAAACCGTGAATGTTTTTTCCACATTAATAATCGAGTTAAATTTTTAATTGTAATTTAGCCCCTTAAATTTTTTGACAATGAAAAAGATTATATTTTCAGTTTTTTTAATCCCATTTATGGTGTTTTCTCAAGCTCCGGCAAATTATTATGACGGAACTTCGGGTCTTACCGGATATTCATTAAAATCCAAACTGCATGATATTATTTCTGCGAAAACGATAAGTTGGCATTACAGCGATATGCAGACTTATTATAAACAGACCGATATCGATAAATATTACGATTATGATGAAAGTAATACCACTTATATATTGGACATCTATTCCAATAATCCTACTGGAACTACTGCTTATCACTATACAACCGATCAGATGATTGGTTCGGCAAGTGTAGAAGGACTCGGTTGGAACAGGGAACATATGATGCCTCAAAGTTCTTTCAACAGTAATTATCCGATGTATTCCGATTTGTTTTATGTAATTCCTACCGATGCAAGAATCAACCAGCTCCGAAGTAATTATCCTTATGGAATAGGAGGTACTACGAATTTCCATTCCTTTACGAACGGTTCGAAAATTAACAACTGTGCAATTCCGGGAGCAACATATACAGGAAGAGTTTATGAACCCGTGAATGAGTTTAAAGGTGATGTAGCAAGAAGTTTGCTTTATTATGTGGTAAGATATGAAGGAAAGCTGGGAAGTTTTAATTATAATACTTCTACTAATCCTGCTTCCGACCAAAATCCACTGAACGGAACAGAAGAAAAAGCTTATGAGAACTGGTATATTGCAATGCTTCTGCAATGGCATAATCAGGATCCTGTTTCACAAAGGGAAATAGACAGGAACAATGCAGTGTATGCAATCCAAAAGAATAGAAATCCGTTTATCGATCATCCGGAATGGGTAAATATGATTTGGTCGCAAACTCCCGATTCTGTTGCTCCGCAATCGCCTACAAATCTGCAAGTTCAGCAGAACAGTGCTTATTTTGTAACCTTAAGCTGGACTCCTTCTCCGGATAGTGATGTAATCGGTTATAAGATTTATCAGGACGGAGTTGATGTGGGATATACAAAAAATACCTCAATCAGCATTGATCATCTTTTGCCTTCAACTTCTTATAATTTTACCGTGAAAGCTTATGATAACGGTTATCTGGAATCTGCTCTCAGTAATGAAATTTCCGTAACAACTCTTGATTCCGATATTTATGCAAAAGATTTGATGATAACGAAATATCTGGAGGGAACTTCAAACAACAAAGCTATTGAAATTACCAATAAAACAGGACATCCTGTAAATCTGAACAAATACAGAATCAGCATTCAGTACTATAGTGGAACGAATTATTATTTTCCTGCTCCTATGGAACTTGAAGGAGTTGTAGAAAACAACGAAACTTTCGTGATTCTGAATCCGCGTGCGAATTTTTCCTGCATTACCAATGATCAGGCGAAATTTGTAAGTGCAGCTCCACAAATGACTTTTGACGGGAGTAACTATGTAGAATTGAGGTATGCTTCTACAACAGTAGATGCAATCGGAACTTCGGGAATGAATAATTTCAGTAATTTGGGAAATACTTCGCTGTACAGATTACCTTCTGCTACACAACCTACAAACACTTTCTCTCTTTCCGAGTGGCAAAAATATCCGAATGATTATTGCCAAGGTTTAGGAATATTGGCTGCTTCGGATGTTGCGGTTATTTCGGAAAATAATTTGACGATTTATCCGAATCCTGTTGTAGGAAATACACTGAACATCAAAGGAAAACAGCTTGAAAAAATCCAAAATGCAAGTATTTTCGATATGTCCGGTAAACTTGTTCAGCAGGAAAACACACCGTTTAAAAATAAAAATTCGGTAGAGGTACATCAGTTGAAAGCCGGAGTTTATATTCTGAAACTGGACGGAAAATCTCTGAGATTCATCAAGAACTAAAACATTATTAATCATAATAAAAAAATCAGCTTTCAAGAGGAAAGCTGATTTTTTTATGCTAAAGTAGAACATAAAATTTAACCGAATTTTTTCTTCCTCATCCAAAAGAACAAACCACCTAAAATCCCCATGATTGATAAAGGAAACAGCAGATTAAACCATTGCCAATTTGTTTTTTCTTCATCAATTCTTTGCCGGTCGAGAAGT
>CAYSQR010000062.1:0-11329 GCA_964433195.1 uncultured Kaistella sp.
GCAGAAATTTCATTCGGAACATCTTCGTAATGAGCAATTTGTGCATCCAGAACTTCAAAAGTTGCCAAAACATCGGCTTCCGCAGAATGGGCGTTTTCCAAATCTTTTTTGCAGTAAAATTTATAAGCAGCCGTCAAATTTCTCGGTTCCATTTTATGGAAAATCGTTTGTGCATCGACTAATTTGAATTTACTCAAATCAAAATCTATTTCCGCTCTCAGCAATTCTTCCGCCAAAAGCGGCACATCAAAACGGTTGGAATTGAATCCGCCCAAATCCGAACCGGAAATCATTTCCATAATTTTTGGAGCAATTTCCCGGAATTTCGGAGCATCTTTCACGGCTTCATCGGTAATTCCGTGAACTGCAGTTGCATCTTTCGGAATCGGCATTTCGGGATTTACAAGCCACGTTTTGCTTTCACGGGAAGCATCTGGATTTACTTTTAAAATACAGATTTCTACGATTCTGTCTTTTGCGACATTGATTCCGGTGGTTTCCAAATCGAAGATACAGAGCGGTTTATGGAGTTTTAAATTCATTTTTTTGTTGTTGTAGGGACAAGTCGCGACTTGTCCAAATTCATTATTATTAATTTTCATTGAAAACCTGCGGTTTTCGGACAAGTTGCGACTTGTCCCTACGAAAAATTTATTTTAATTGTTTTTGAAAAATAATTGAAATCAGGATATAATAAATGATGATTAACGGAATTCCTGCAATTTTAAATATCAGTAAAATCAAAATTCCGCCAATCAATAAAAATAATTTCGGATAATTATCTTCTAATTTCATCGACTTGAATTTCATCGCAATCATTTTTATCGGAGAGATTAAAAGCCAAGATGAAATGAGCGTCAAAAGAATCAATAATAATGGATTTTCAAACAAAAATTTTAAACTTTCAGTTTCAAGAAAAGCATAATACAATCCGAAAATCAAAATCGTATTTGAAGGCACGTTCAAACCTTTGAAATAATATTTTTGCTCATCGTCTAAATTAAAAATCGCCAATCTCAAACACGAAAAAACGGTAATGAAAAGTCCGAAATATTTAATTTCAAAAGGAAGTTCTGTTCCTAAAAATTGGTTTCCAAAAGGTTCTAAAGCTTTGTACATCGCAATTCCCGGAAGAAGTCCGAAACTTATCATATCGGCAAGAGAATCGAGCTGTACACCGAGTTCGGAATCGGATTTCATCGCTCTTGCTACGAAACCATCGAAAAAATCCATAACCAAAGAAACGATAATGCAGATTGCCGTAACTTGGTAATTACCTGTAATTAAGTTGATTATACCAATGCTCCCCGAAAATAAATTCGCTAAAGTAAAAGCATTTCCCAAATTGTTTTTAATGAAATTCATAACCACAAAAATACATTTTTTTGTGTAGAAGTAGTATGCTTTCGCTGCAACTTTGTCAAAGTTTTATGTGGTTTAATATTAACTTTGACAAAGTTTTTAGAGAAAAAAAACATCCATCTTTCTGCACAAAAATCTAACTTTATTGTAAATTTGTCCTTATGAATTTTTTTAAAGAGTTTAGAAAAAGAGAACTTTCGGTATTGGTTTACAGGATTTTTCTCGTTTATTTCTTTTATCAGATTGCCCGTTTTTTATTCTGGTTTTTCAACAAAGATTTAATTCCTGTTGACGGAATTTCAGAATATTTCAACCTCGCTTTTCACGGAACTGCGTTTGATACCACTGCAATTTTGTACGTCAATTCGCTTTTTATTTTGCTGAGTTTGGTTCCGATTGTCATTAATACCAAAAACTCTTATCAGAAATTTCTTTTTTATCTGTATTTCATCACGAACGGAATTGCTTATTCGATGAATTTCGGGGATTTTATTTATTACAAATTTTCGCAAGCGAGATTAACAACCGCTGCAATGAATGTCGCACAACACGAAAACAATATCGGGAAAGTGTTTTTCGTATCGGTTTTGGAACATCCCTTTGTGATTTTGTGGTTTGTGGTTTTAATGATTTTCTGGATTTTTCTTTATAAAAGATTTAAAGTTACTGAAAGAAAACCGCAGAAACTTCTTCCGTATTTTGTTTTTTCGGTTTTTACTTTATGTATTGTTGCAACGCTTGTTGTAGGAGGAATCCGTGGAGATTTCAAACATTCGACAAGACCGATTAATTTGGTCGATGCAAACCGACACGTGAAAAATCCGCTCCAAGCAAATGTGGTTCTGAACAGTGTTTTCTCGTTTTTCAGAACGATGAATACCAATAATTTCAAGGAAGTTCATTTCGTAGATGATAAATTTATTGATAAAAACATTCATCCTTATAAATTGTACCAAAGAAAAAATGCAGAACCAAAACCGAATATCGTGATTTTCATTCTCGAAAGTTTCTCGAAAGAATATTCCGGTGCATTTAATCAAAATACAACCATTAAAAATTTCGTTTCTTATACTCCGTTTTTCGATAGTTTGGCGACACAGAGCTTGATTGCAACCAATGCTTTTTCCAACGGAAGACAGTCCATTCACGGGATGAGTTCGGTTTTGGCGGGAATTCCGAGTTTGAAAGATGCTTTTACAAGTTCGGCGTATTCCAACCAGAAAATACAGTCGATTGTTTCGGTTTCCAACGAAATGGGTTATGATACTTCGTTTTTTCACGGTGCTCCGAATGGTTCGATGGGATTTTTGGGTTTCGGAAATATTTTGGGCTTCAAACATTATTACGGAAAAACGGAATATAATAACGATGAGGATTTCGACGGAATGTGGGGAATTTGGGACGAACCGTTTTTCCAGTATTTTGCGAAAACTTTAGACACGAAGAAATCTCCGTTTATGGCGACAATGTTTTCGGTTTCCTCTCATCATCCTTTTAAAGTTCCAGAAAAATTCAAAGGAAAATTCAAAAAAGGAACTTTGGAAATTCACGAACCGATAGGATATACCGATTATTCCCTGAAAAAATTCTTTGAAACAGCGAAGAAAATGTCTTGGTACGAAAATACGATTTTTGTTTTCGTTGCCGATCATACCAATCAAATTGCTTATCCCGAATATGAAAAAGCAGTGAACAGATCTGCAATTCCGATTATGTTTTATTCGCCGAATCCTAAATTTAATTTGAAAGGAGAAATTACGGAGCCATCTCAACAAATGGATATTTATCCTACTTTGGCAGATTTGATGGGATATAACAAGAAAATCAGAAGTTGGGGAAGAAGTTTGGTTTCGGATAAAAAAGAAGATTATTTAATTGTAAATTCTAATGCAGTTCAGGAGCAGTTTATGATAGGGAATTATATTTATCTTTTTGATGGTAAAGAAGTGACGGGAATTTATGGAATCGAGGATAAAGCATTGGAAAAAAATCTGATGAATGAAGTGAAAAACGAAGAAATTACAAAAGGAATATTATTGTGTAAAGCGTGGTATCAAGATTATATGAACAGAGTAATCAACAGAAAATTACAATAACTCAATCATAAAACTAAACTGTTGTTTAATTCCTAAATTTTTAGGAATTTCTTTTATAAGTTATGGTGTGAATAGTTAAAAATTTGTGGTTTAACTTTTTTTAATTACTTTTATCAAATCTAAAAATTTTAAATAATTTATAAAATGAAAAAAATAATCCTTGCTTTTGCAGCACTTTTTACCGCAACACTTTCTTACGCACAAATCGAAGGAAAATGGAAAACCATTGATGACGAAACAGGACAGGCAAAATCTATCGTTGAAATTTTCAAAAAAGACGGACAATATTACGGTAAAATTGCCCAACTTTTGATTAAACCGGCAAATCCAAATTGTACCGATTGCAAAGACGACCGGAAAAACAAACCGATTTTGGGAATGGAAATTATCCGTAATCTGAAAAAAGATGGTAGTGAATTTACAGGAGGAACCATTACCGATCCCAAAACAGGAAAAGTATATAAATGTAATATTACAAGAGACGGCGACAAACTGAAAGTGAGAGGATATGTAGGTTTCTCATTGATTGGCAGAACTCAAACTTGGCAATTGGAAAAATAAAACAAAGCAGATAATTCAGACAAAAAAGCAATTCGCAGGAGTTGCTTTTTTTGTTGGGTTTTGAGGAATTAATTTGCGAAAAAATCTGTACTTTTGTATTTTAATTTTTCAAAAACTATGGCAGAATATACTTTTCGTGAAGTGATTGCACAAGCAATGAGCGAGGAAATGCGTAAAGATGAATCCATCTATTTGATGGGAGAAGAAGTGGCGGAATACAACGGTGCATACAAAGCTTCAAAAGGAATGCTTGATGAATTCGGTGCTAAAAGAGTAATTGATACTCCGATTGCCGAACTCGGTTTTACGGGAATTGCAGTTGGTTCTGCAATGAACGGAAACAGACCCATTGTAGAATATATGACCTTTAATTTTTGTTTGGTCGGAGTTGATCAAATTATAAATAATGCTGCAAAAATCCGTCAAATGAGCGGTGGACAATGGAATTGTCCGATTGTTTTCAGAGGACCAACTGCTTCTGCAGGACAATTGGGTGCAACACATTCCCAAGCTTTGGAAAGCTGGTTTGCAAACATTCCCGGTCTGAAAGTAGTGGTTCCTTCAAATCCGTATGATGCGAAAGGTTTACTGAAAACCGCAATTCAGGATAATGATCCCGTAATTTTTATGGAATCCGAACAAATGTATGGTGACAAAATGGAAATTCCCGAAGAAGAATATTACATTCCGCTCGGAAAAGCCGATATTAAAAAAGAAGGAAAAGATGTAACATTAGTTTCTTTCGGAAAAATTATGAAACTGGCGATTCAGGCAGCAGAAGATTTGGAGAAAGAAGGAATCTCTGTTGAAGTGATTGATTTGAGAACAGTTCGTCCGTTGGATTTCGATACCGTAATTGCATCCGTGAAAAAAACAAACCGATTGGTTATTTTGGAAGAAGCGTGGCCATTTGCATCAATATCTTCGGAAATTACTTATATGGTTCAGCAAAAAGCATTCGATTATCTGGATGCACCGATTAAGAGAATTACAACTCCCGATGCTCCTGCTCCATATTCTTCGGCACTTTTCTCAGAATGGTTTCCGAAATTAGAAAAAGTAAAAGAAGAAATAAAAAAAGCACTTTATATTAAAGCATAACAAAACCTCCCGAATTTCGGGAGGTTTTTTATCACTAATTAATTTTAAATTTACTCTACTTCCAAATTTGTAAATGCAAAACTTTTTCCGCTGAATAATCCTTTGTCGGATAATTTCAAATCGGGAATCACGAGCAATGCCATAAACGAAAGTGTCATAAACGGAGCTTTCAGCGTACTTCCCAATTCTTTTGCCATAGAATCTATTTCTTCGTAAAGCTTTCCGGTTTCCCAACCGTTTCTGTCGCTCATAATTCCCGCAACAGGTAAAGCAAGGGATTTTACTTCGTTATCAGTTACGGCACAAATTCCGCCTTTGTTTTCGATGAGAATATTTACGGCTTTACAAATCGCTTCATCAGAAGTTCCCACCACTACAATATTATGACAATCGTGTGCAACGGAACTTGCAATTGCACCATTCTTTAAACCAAAATTTTTAATAAAAGCAATCGCAGGTTTTTCGTTTTGATAACGGTTTACAACTGCCATTTTCAAAATATCATTTTCCACATCCGAAACTAATTTTCCATTTTCTATTTTGGGAGTACAATGAATTTCGTTGGTAATCAATTGTCCTTCCAATGCTTCGATAACCCTGATTTTTTTCGCAGAACCCGATATTTCAAAATCCGAAACCGTTTTTTGGGAAACATTAAAATTATTGGGTTTTTCGAAACCGACGTGTTTTACAAACGACTCTCCGTTTTCTGCAACCAATTCTCCGTTGATGTACGTTTGCTTTACTTTGAAATCAGTGAGATTTTCTACCACGATGAAGTCGGCATCATCATTTGGTTTCAATAAACCTACATTCATTTTATAATGTTTCACGGGATTGATACAGGCAACCTGCAATATTTTGAAAATATCAAAACCTCTCGAAACAGCACGCGAACAAAGTTGGTTGATATGACCAAGAATTAAATCATCGGGATGTTTGTCATCAGAACAGAACATCATATTCTCATAATGTTCCGGTAATAAATCAATTAAGGCATCGAAGTTTTTTGCGGCACTTCCTTCACGGATGATTACTTTCATTCCGAGCGAAAGTTTTTCCGCCGCTTCATCATAAGTAAAACATTCGTGATCGGTTGAGATTCCTGCGGAAATGTATTTTTTTGCATCTTCGCCTCTTAATCCGGGAGAATGTCCGTCAACAGGTTTTCCGAAATGTTTTGCCCAGTCTATTTTTTTCAAAACTTCTTCATCGTCAAATAAAACACCGGGATAATTCATCATTTCCGCTAAATAATAAATATCTGGATTTGCCATTAATTCTTTGATTTCTTCCGAATCAATTACAGCACCTGCAGTTTCAAAAAAGGTAGCAGGAACGCAGGATGGAGCTCCAAAATGAAATTTCAGCGGAACTTTTTTGCCGTTTTCAATCATATAATAAACGCCGTCTTTTCCTAAAACATTAGCAATTTCGTGCGGATCGGAAATCGTACCGACTGTTCCGTGAAGTACCGCCAGTTTTGCAAATTCCGAAGGAACAAGCATTGAACTTTCAATATGGATATGGGAATCGATAAATCCCGGAAGAATGTAATCCTGAATATCGTGATTTTTTTCTGTGATGGAAATGATTTTTCCGTTTTCAACGGTAATTTCTCCCGAAAAAATCCGCTTGTTTTCTATATCGACAATCTGACCTTGAATCTGCATTTTGATTTGTTTATTTCCACAAAGTTATAAATTTTATGGATTAGTTTAGGAAGTAAAAAATACTGCGATAAAAAATACTGCGGAATTGGTTTTTAATCTAAATTTGCAGGATATTTTAAATAGAAATGTCGCAGGATTCTACACCGCATATTGATGTGAAAAAACTTTCATTCATCGGAGTTTTGGTATCATTGGGAATTGTTTTCGGAGATATAGGAACTTCGCCGCTTTATGTAATGAAAGCTATTGTGAATGCAAGAATCGAAGGTTCATCTATGCAGTTCGACGAATATATCGAAGGTGCACTTTCCTGCATCATCTGGACTTTGACATTGCAAACGACCGTGAAATATGTCATCATTGCTTTGAGAGCCGATAACAAAGGAGAAGGCGGAATTTTATCTCTTTATTCTTTAGTAAAAAAGCTCAAGAAAAAATGGCTGTATCTTGTTGCGATTATCGGTGCTTCAACTCTGGTTGCAGACAGTGTGATTACTCCTTCATTGACGGTGATGTCTGCAATTGAAGGATTGAAAATTTATAATCCGCAAACTCCCGTTGTTCTTATAACCTGTGCGATTTTGTTCATTGTTTTTGTGGTACAGCAATTTGGTACTGCATTTATCGGGAAATTTTTCGGACCGGTTATGGTCATTTGGTTTTTGGTTTTAGGGATTTTCGGAGCGGTTCATATTTTTAATCATTTGGAAATCCTGAAAGCATTCAATCCTGTTTATGCCTATAATCTTATTACCCATTCTCCGAGTGCCATTATTATTATGGGAGCTGTTTTTCTTTGTACAACGGGAGCGGAAGCATTGTATTCTGATTTGGGACATTGCGGGAAAAACAATATCCGTGTAAGCTGGATTTTTGTAAAAATAATGCTGATTCTTAATTATCTCGGACAAGGAGCTTGGCTTTTATCGAATTATCATAAAGTGTTTGAAGGAACAAATCCTTTTTTCGGAATTATGCCGGAATGGGCAATTATTCCGGGTGTTGTTTTGGCTGTAGCTGCGGCAATTATTGCAAGTCAAGCGGTAATTACAGGTTCTTTCACGATGTTTTCGGAGGCAATGTCGGTTACTTTTTGGCCCAATCAAAAAATTGATTATCCTTCCGGAGTGAAAGGACAAATGTACATTCCCAGAATCAATTGGGGATTGATGGTTTTGTGTTTTATCGTCGTTATTTATTTTCAGAAATCAGAATTGATGGAAGCTGCGTATGGTTTAACGATTACCATTACGATGCTGATGACGACTATTCTTCTTTTTCTCTGGCTGAACAGAACGAGAGTGAATAAGGTTTTTGCTATCGGATTTATTTCGGTTTATCTTTTTATCGAGCTGGGTTTCTTTTATGCAAATGTCATCAAATTCTTCGATGGAGGTTGGCTTACAATAGTTCTCAGCGGATTTATTGCGGTTTGTATGTATGCGTGGTACAACGGAAGATTGATAAAAGCGAAATTCGTAAAATTCGTAAAGCTGGATAAATACGTTTCTATTATTAAAGATTTAAAACTTGATGAAACCATTCCGAAATATTCCACCAATCTTGCTTTTCTGAGCCGTGCAAAAAGAGAAAACGAAATCGAAGCCAAAATTATTTATTCCATTCTCCATAAGCAACCGAAGAGAGCGGATCATTATTTCATCCTGAATATCATCAATCAGGAAGATCCATATACTTTTAAATATACCATCGAGGAAATTATGCCGGGAACGATTTACAAAATCAATTTTCTTCTCGGTTTCAAAATCGACAGGAGAATTAATGATTATTTCGATCAGGTTCTGGAAGATATGATGAATGACGAAAGCATTCCTTCACGAAGCAGTCATCCTTCACTTCGTGCGTATAACATTCCGCCGGATTTGAAATATGTAATCATTGATAATACTTACATTAATGATACTTTGCTTACCGTGAAAGAAAAAATTATTCTTAATATTTATAATTTCGTGAAGTATATCGGAAGTGATGATTTCAAAGCGTGGGGAGTTTCTCCGCACAATGTAGTGGTGGAATCTGCACCGCTTCTCGATCAGAAAGTGGTGACAAAAAAAATTCAGCAGGTGAATTTCCGGCATTATGATTCATAAAAATTCCGGTTGAAATTAAAAAGCATCTCATCTCCGACATTCATAAAAATTCAATAAATTTGCATATATTTATTTTTGATGGATACGAAACAAAAAGAACTCAACATTGCCACAATAAAGGAAGTTTTAAGACAATATCTCCAAGAAAAAGGTTTTAGAAACACTCCCGAAAGATATACCATTCTGGAAGAAATTTACAATATGGAACATCATTTCAATGTGGATGATTTGTATATGCTTATGATGCAGAAAAAATATCACGTTTCCAAAGCAACTATATACAACACTATTGAGATTTTTTTGGATGCAGGATTAATCAGAAAACATCAGTTCGGTGAGAAAACACTTACTTCTTCCTCTTACGAAAAATCGTATTTCGATAAACAGCACGATCATCTGGTGATTTACAAAAAAGATTCCGATAAGGAAATACAGGAAATCATAGAATTTTGTGACCCGAGAATTCAGGGAATAAAAGAAGCAATAGAAAACGCTTTTGGTGTGAATATTGATTCCCATTCGCTTTATTTCTACGGAACCAAAAAAAATTAATGAAAAATTTTTTTGCTTTATTTCTTTTCATCACGGTCAATGTTTTTGCACAGATCAATACGCAACCAAAAGATGTTTTGGTAAAAGATCCGTATTTCAATACCTCGCAAAATGCTCCGCAAGGAGAAAAAGTAAAGCTCATCCATTCCGATTTCTTTCAGAAAAATCCCGACAAATATAACGGAAATCCTTTCTTTTCGGGAAATGTAAGATTTGAACATCAAGGTTCGGTTCTCGATGCAGATGAAATAATTTTCTATGAAGAACAGAATTTTGTAAAAGCCATCGGAAATGTAAAACTACAAAATGCAGACGGTTCTGTAATCACTTCCGGTGAAATGGAGTACGACGGAAATACCCAAAAAGGAATTGCCAGAAAAAACGTGATTCTGACCGATCCAAAGCAGACCATCAAAACCGAAACGCTTTATTATGACAGAATTTCCAATCTTGCGTATTTCAATACGGGTGGAACGATTTCCGATGCAGCCAACGTAATGTACACCAAATCCGCAACTTATGATTTGAACACGAAAATGATAGATTTCACGGGAAATGTGAAAATCGACAATCCCGATTATATCGTAGAAGGAACCAACATCAAGCAAAACCAGAATACCAATACCGCAGATTTTTTCGGAGCTACAACCATTACCAACAAAAAAAATCCGGCAAACCTTATTTATACCGAAAGAGGTTCATATAATATGAACTCCAAAGAAGTTTATTTAAAGAAAAATTCAAGGATTCATTACAATGATAAAATTCTTACCGGAGACGATATGTATTTCAACCAAATCACGGGTTTCGGAAAAGCGAAAGGAAACGTATTATTACGAGATCCGAAAGAAAAACGGTTTATGAGAGGAGGTTACGGAGAAATTTATGAAAAAAAGGATTCCGCAATGATGACCGAAAAACCTTATGCCGTGAAAATTCTGGAAAAAGATTCGATGTATTTTTCGGCGGAGAAAATTTTGGCATATCAAAAAATTCAGGCATATTCTGTTGAGAAAAAAAGTTTTCTCCGTGCTTATAAAAAAGCAAGAATGTTCAAAAGCAATATTCAGGTTCGTGCAGATTCTTTAAGTTTTAATGAAACCGACGGAATGATGCATCTCTTCGGAAAACCAATCGCGTGGAGTGGTGAAAAACAAGTAACCGGCGACAAAATTGAAGCCTATTTCGATACCGAAAAAGAATACCTCGATTCCCTGAAAGTCATCGGAAATGCTTTCGCCATAAGCAAAGCAGATTCATTGAATTTAAAAGATGAATTCAATCAGGTCAAAGGAAAACTGATGACGGTTTATTACAAAGAAAACGAAATCAATCTTGCAAAAGTCATCGGAAATGCACAAGCAATAACTTATGCAGACGACCAAAACGAAAAAACCAAAGAAGTGGAAAGAATAGGAGTTGCACTCTCAACCTGCGGAACAATTGAAGCCGATTTCGAGGAAAGGAAAATACAGATTATTTCCTGCAACATCGGTGCACAAACCGATATTTATCCGATGAGCAAAATCTCCCGTGAAAAAAGATTTTTTCCCGACTTCAATTGGAATACCAAAGACAGATTGCGAACCTGGAAAGACATTTTTCTCGACACTCCGGAATATGAAGAAGTAAAATACGAATCCGATGACAAACTTTTCAACCAAGCTCAAAAGCTCATCGATGATGCAAAAGCAAAAGAAGAAGCGAAGAAACCGAAAAGGGTGAGGAAATAGTCAATGCTGAATTTTGCTTCGCAAGTGAATGGTGAATTTAAAACCTTGAACTTTGCACCAAAAATATCAAACCAGTATGAATACCGATTTTTTCAAATACCAAGCAAAAACCACCCAATTCGCTTCCGGTTTTGAAGTGG
>CAYSQR010000063.1:0-3445 GCA_964433195.1 uncultured Kaistella sp.
ACAAAAGGATTGCTTCTTGCAATGGTTTTTATGGCAGTTCCGTCCATCATTGCATTTTTAATGGTTTTAAAAGTATTCGGGTTTGTTGAAATTCCGAAAACCAAAGCATCTTTCTGTGATTTCATTTTCGCTTCGGCTTTTGCTAAAATTTCCGGGTCGGCTTTTTCGGGATGATAAGAAAAAATTAAAATTGCTTTCGGAGCTTTCAGAATTTCTTCCGTTAAATCCATTCCTTCCGGAGTTTCGGGTTTGAATTTTGCAATCTCCGATGAATAACCTTCTTTGATGATTTTGGAAGTTGTTTTACCGTCCTCTATTTTCCACGGAGAACCTTCTTCCCAATATTTTTTATCATTCACATAATCATCCTGATTTACTTCTAAAACCTCACTTGTTTTTTCGTTTTTTAAGGAATAAAAAGTTTTGTATTCCGACGGATTCTTTTCAATTTTCAGTTTTTCGGCATTCAAATCGGTTCCGATTTTATAATCCCGGAAATCTATTAAAGGTTCGTGTACAATTCCCCAACTGATTACGAAAACCATTATTATATAAGCAAAACCAGAAGTGTATCTTTTGAAATGATTTTTCTCCTCAATCAGATTAAGTTCTTTCCGGTACAAAATCCACAAAATAACCAACCCGAAAAGTAAGATAATATCTTTCCAGAAACTTTGCCAAGGTGTGAATTTCAGGGCATCGCCAAAACATCCACAATCTGTAACCACATTGAAATAGGCAGAATAAAAAGTGAGAAATGCAAAGAAAACACACAAAGCAATCAATGCGGAAAGTGTGAATTTCAAACGGATTTTCAGCAACAGCATAAATCCGAAGATAAGCTCAAACGCCACTACAAAAATTGCAATCAGAAGTGCTTGTTTTTCAAAAAACGGCATATTGAAAACCGACGGAGAGAAATATTCTTCTAATTTAAAAGAAAATCCGACTACATCAACGGCTTTTACAAAACCGGATGCGATGAAAATAAGGGCGATGATAATTCGTAAAATGTGTTTCATAATATTTTGTCAATAAGTCAATTTCTTCGAGTGAATTTCTTCGAGTGAATTTCTTCGAGTGAATTTCTTCGAGTGAATTTCAAATTCACTATTCACTTGCAAAGCAAAATTCACTATTCACTTAATTAATCTTCCCTCTTTTTTATCAGACAAAAAACCGCATAATTCAGCATATCGAAATAATTGGCATCAATTCCTTCGGAAGCTAAAGTTTTTCCGAGATTATCCTCTATCTGTTTGGTTCTCAATACTTTTTGATAAATCAAATCGGTGATGGAAGAAATTCTCATTTCTCTCCACGCTTCTCCGTAATCGTGATTTTTTTTCAGCATCAGTTCTTTGGCTTCGTTAGCAAATTTGTCGTAAAAATCGAGGATTTCTTTTTTGTCTTGTTTGAAATCATCTGCAAAACCTTTCTCCAACTGAATTAATCCGATAATCGAATAATTCACGATGGCCATAAAATTTTCTTCTTCCGATTCTCCGACTTTTGAAATTCCCGTGGTCTGAAAATTCCGTAAACTTTTAACTTTAATAAAAATCTGATCGGTTAAAGACGGTGTTCTCAGAACCCGGAAAGAAGCACCGTAATCTGTGAGTTTTTTGCTGAACAAATCACGGCAAACAAGAATAACTTCGTCGAATTGTTTTGATGTTTTCTGCATAAAATTTCTAAACTTTTCAAAGATAAGAATTTTAGTGGGAAGATGGAAGTTGGAGGAAAGAAGAATGTTTTTTTTAAATTCGCAGGATGAATTTTGAATCTTTTTCAATAAGCTGTAACGGAAAGCTCATTGATCTATCCCAACCGAAAATAATGGGAATTCTGAATGTAACTCCCGATTCTTTTTCGGATGGCGGAAAATTTAATGACGAAAAATCAGCATTGATTCAGGTTGAAAATATGCTGAAAAACGGAGCCGATTTCATCGACATCGGTGCACAATCAACAAGACCAAATGCAGAATTTATTTCCGCAAAAGAGGAAATCTCGAGAATAGGAAATTTAATTTCAATCATTAAAAAAGAATTTCCCGAAAGTTTAATTTCATTGGATACTTTTTATTCGGAAGTGGTAAAATTCGGGTTCGATGAAGGAATTGATTTGGTGAATGATATTTCAGGCGGAAGTTTTGATGATAAAATGTTTGAAACCGTTGGTAAAACAGAACTTCCGTATATTCTGATGCACATTAATCCCACTTATGAAACGATGCACGAAAAGCTGATTGATGACGATATTATTTTAAATCTCAACAAATATTTTTCGGAAAAAATTCTAGAACTGAGAAGTTTCGGAGTGAAAGATATTATCCTTGATCCCGGTTTCGGTTTCGGAAAAACGATTGCACAAAATCATCAGATGATTGATGAGCTCGAATTTATCGGTTTCGGGAAATATCCAATATTGGTGGGGATTTCCAGAAAATCTTTTATCTATAAACCTTTAGGAAAATCGCCTTTGGAAATCGAAGAAGAAACCGAAATTCTCCACCGAAAAGTTTTGGAAAAAGGAGCGAAGATTCTAAGAGTACATTTTTGAGTTTGAGAGAGTTTGGGTTACTTTGTAAAAGTTTTTAGACAGAGATAGATTCAATATTTTGCTGTAATTTGTTTGGGGATTTAGTTTCGTTAGGATTATTTCTATATCAAATGTAATACGCCGGTTATAAATCAAATATCCGTAATTTTGTGAAATGAATCACGACACAATTTGTGCTTTAGCAACGGCAAACGGAATCGGAGCGATTGGAATTATAAGAGTTTCGGGCGAAAAATCTTTTGAAATCGTCAATAAAATTTTTGAGGGAAAAAACTTAACGAAAGTAAAATCTCATACTGTTCATTATGGTTTTATTGTTGATGAGCAATCAGCAATCAGCAATCAGCAATCAGTGGACATTGTTGATGATGAGATGGAAGATAGAAGATGGAAGACGGAAGTTTCTTCGGATAATCAGGTTTTGGACTCCTTTCAAACTGACAATCAAGAGCCAAAAGCTAAAATCCAAAAGCCAGAAGCTGAGATTATTGACGAAGTGATGGTTTCTGTTTTCCACGCTCCGAAAACATTTACAACGGAAAATTCGGTGGAAATCTCTTTTCACGGTTCGCCTTTTATCGCAAAAAAAATTCTGGAAGTTCTCATCAAAAACGGAGCAAGAATGGCGAAAGCAGGCGAATTTACGATGCGTGCTTTTATGAACGGAAGAATAGATTTATCACAAGCAGAATCCATCGCAGATTTAATTGCCTCCGAAAACGAAGCATCGAGGAAAGTAGCATTAAACCAATTGAAAGGTGGAATTTCAAATGAAATTTCTTTGCTGAGAAATGATCTTTTGAATTTCACTTCATTGATAGAATTGGAACTCGATTTTGCGGAAGAAGACGTAGAGTTTGCCAACCGCGACCAATTAGAG
>CAYSQR010000063.1:3455-7673 GCA_964433195.1 uncultured Kaistella sp.
CGGAAGAAGATGTGGAATTTGTGGATAGAATAGCTTTGAAGAAATTAATCTCAAATCTCAAATCTCAAATCTCAAATCTCATTTCAAGTTTTCAATACGGAAATGCGATAAAAAACGGAACTGCAGTTGCAATCATCGGAAAACCAAATGCCGGAAAATCTACGTTACTCAATACTTTACTGAAAGAAGAACGTGCAATTGTTTCTGATATTGCTGGAACAACACGAGATACGATTGAGGAAATTCTGCACATCAAAGGACATCCGTTTCGGTTGATTGATACAGCCGGACTTCGTGAAACTTCTGATGAAATTGAAGCCATCGGTGTGAAAAAAACCAGAGAAAAAGTGGAAAATGCAGAAATCCTTGTTTATCTTGCTTCTGCTGATTCCGAAGATTTTTCCGAAGATTTTGAAATGGTTAATTCATTGGTTCGCAAGGATTTGGAATTGATTATTTGTATTACAAAAATTGATGAAATAATTCCGACAAAATTTGATGAAATTGAAAATCTCTTCCGAAACAAAATCCAATTCCCGTTTGATTTTATTAAAATTTCTGCATTGGAAAACCGAAATATCCAAGATTTAAAAAACGAACTTTCGTCTTATGTGGAACAATTGAAATCAGAAGAAGGAAATGTTGTCATTACCAATCAGCGTCATTTCGAGGCATTGCAAAAATCTTTGGATTCCGTAAACAGGGTAGAAGAAGCGGTCAATTCACGAATTACAACGGAACTTTTAGCCTACGAACTTCGTAACGCTTTGGAACATCTCGGCGAAATTTCAGGGGAATTTACGAATGATGAAGTTTTGGGGAATATTTTTTCAAAATTCTGTATCGGTAAATAACTGATTATTAATATATTAAAAATTTATTCTAATTATTCAGACAAAAAAATAAATGAAACTATCTTTACTCACTCCACGTAAATCCCTAAATAAAGCATACCTCAAAATAAAACCTAATCGTATTGATATTGAGGTTTTTAAGCTAAACTTGGTTCAGCTATTAGAACGAATTAATGATAAGGAATCGGAGGAATTTCATAAAAACCTCATTTCGGATTTTCTAAAAGATACTTATTATAAACAAAATCATTTTATCAATACTAAGGGTAGAAATGACTTGGTTATTCATAACGGTAATACTTCACAAACTTCGGTTGGGGTAATTATTGAAGCCAAAAAATTCGGAAACAAATCTGAAATGATCTCCAAAAACAACCTGAATGCAAAGGCTTTTCAGGAATTGGTTTTGTATTATTTACGGGAAAGAATTTCGGGTAAAAATTTAGAAATCAGGAATTTAATCATTACCAATATTTATGAGTGGTATATTTTTGACGCTTCGGTTTTTGAAAAATTATTTGTCCGGAATAAAAAACTGGTCAAAGAATTTGAAGATTTTGAAAACGGAAGGTTATCAGGAACCACTACCGATTTCTTTTATTCCGACATCGCAAAACCTTTTATTTCGGGTATTGAGCAGGAAATCGAATTTGCTTATTTTGGCCTTCGTGATTATGAAAAAGTAGTAAAAAATAACGATAAAGAAGATGATAACCAACTCATCGCTTTATACAAAATCCTTTCGCCCGAACATTTGCTGAAACTGCCTTTTCTCAATGACAGCAATACTTTGGACAAAAGTTTTTATTCGGAATTACTGCACATTATCGGTCTTACCGAAACCAAAGACGGAGGAAAACGCCTGATTGAAAGAAATAACGCCGTACAGCGAAATTCGGGAACGATACTCGAAGACACAATTATTCAACTTGACAGTCTGAACAAAATTAATCGTTTGGATAAGGTATTTTTGTATGGCGAAACCTACGAAGAACGCTTGTTTAATGTTGCTTTAACGCTTAATATCACTTGGATAAACCGTATTTTGTTTCTGAAATTGTTGGAAGCACAACTCATCACTTACCATAAAGGAGATAAATCATATTCTTTTCTAAACAAGGAAAAAATCAAAGAATATGATGATTTGAACAGTTTGTTTTTTCAGGTTTTGGCAAAGGATGTTCAGGAAAGAAACGAAGATGTAAAAAAGCTGTATGAAAAAGTTCCGTATCTGAACAGTTCGCTTTTTGAACCTACGGAACTGGAGCATCAAACTTTGTTTATCAGTAATCTGAAAGACGACAAAATTGTTCCGATACTTTCTTCAACGGTTCTCAAAGATGAACAAGGTAAAAAAAGAACAGGAAGTCTGACAACCTTGCAATATCTTTTTGAGTTTTTAGACTCGTATGATTTTAGCAGTGAAGGTTCGGAAGAAATTCAGGAAGAGAACAAAACCCTGATTAACGCTTCGGTTCTCGGGTTGATTTTCGAGAAAATCAACGGTTACAAAGACGGAAGTTTCTTTACTCCGGGAATGATTACGATGTATATGTGCCGGGAAACATTGCGGAAAACCGTTGTGCAGAAATTCAATGAAACAAAAAGCTGGAATCTGGAAAGTTTTGATGATTTATACAACAAGATTGACGACCGAAACGAAGCCAACGATATTATCAACAGCATTAAAATTTGCGATCCGGCGGTTGGTTCCGGGCATTTTTTGGTTTCGGCTCTTAACGAATTGATTGCCATTAAAAATGATTTGAGAATTTTACAGGATAAAAGCGGAAACCGCCTGAAAGAATATAGTGTTGAAGTAGAAAATGACGAACTGGTTGTAACCGACGAAGACGGAAAACTGTTTGAATACAACCCGAAAAACAAAGAAAGCCAGCGTGTACAGGAAACACTGTTTCACGAAAAGCAAATCATTATTGAAAACTGTTTGTTTGGAGTGGATATTAATCCTAATTCTGTAAAAATTTGTCGTTTACGTTTGTGGATTGAATTGCTTAAAAATGCGTATTATAAAACCCCAACCGAATTGGAAACGCTTCCGAATATCGACATCAACATCAAAAACGGAAATTCGCTGATTAGCCGTTTTGCTTTGGACAGCGATTTGAAAACGGCTTTAAAGAAAACAAATATTTCCATTGACGATTACAAAAATGCGGTTTCCAATTACCGAAATGCAACGAGCAAAGAACAAAAATGGAATTTGGAAAAATTGATTGAAAACATCAAAACCGATTTCCGGACAGAAATAAACCGAAATAGCAAAGAACTTAGAGATTTAGATAAATTTAAAGCCGAATATTACAACAAATACGAAAGTTCACAGCTTTTTGAAACCGAACTGACCAAAGCACAGCAAAAAGACAAAAAAGATTTGGAAAGCAAAATCCGAAAAATTGAAGATTTTATCGAAGAAATCAAAAACAATAAGATTTACGAAAACGCTTTTGAATGGCGTTTTGAGTTTCCCGAAGTATTAGATGATGAAGGAAATTTTATCGGTTTTGATGCGATTATCGGAAATCCGCCGTATATCCAATTGCAGAAAATGGGAGCTTCGAGCGATGCTTTGCAAAAAGTAGGTTACGAAACTTTTGCCAGAACAGGAGATATTTACAGCTTGTTCTACGAATTAGGTTTTAATATTCTGAAAAGCAAAGGATTACTTACTTTTATTACATCCAACAAATGGATGAGAGCGGCTTACGGAGAAAGTCTGCGAAAATTCTTTGCAGAAAAAACCAACCCTTTAATTCTGATAGATTTCGGAGGAACACAGATTTTTGATACCGCAACAGTTGATACCAATATTCTGATGTTGTCGAAAGAAAGTAACCAATTAAAAACATTGGCTTGTATTGTTAAAGAAAAGGTGTTAAATAATTTGAGCGGTTATTTTAGACAAAATGCCAATTTTTCTGAATTTTCAGGTTCGGAAAGTTGGGTAGTTCTTTCTCCTATTGAAAAGCAAATCAAAGAGAAAATTGAACGAATTGGAATACCATTAAAGGATTGGGATATTCGTATCAACTACGGTATCAAAACGGGTTTCAATGACGCATTTATTATTGACGGAGCAAAGAGAAAAGAGCTCATCGAACAAGACCCGAAAAGTGAAGAAATTATAAGACCGTTACTTCGTGGGAGAGATATTAAGCGTTATTCTTACGAATTTGCTGATTTATACTTAATTACAACTTTTCCAAGTCTAAAAATAGATATTGAACAGTATCCTGCTGTAAAACAACATCTTATGAGCTTTGGCTATGACAGATTAAAACAGACAGGAGATAATGGAGCAAGAAAAAAGACTAATAATCAATGGTTTTAAACACAGGACACG
>CAYSQR010000063.1:7683-8445 GCA_964433195.1 uncultured Kaistella sp.
ACAAAAAATTGTATGGAAAGCAGTTGGAAGAAATCTTACGTTTTCTCTTTTGGAAGAAGGCTCTTTTTTAACTGCACCTGCTTCTTTTATTACTTCTGATTTCAATCTCTACATTTTAGCATTTTTGAGTAGTTCTTTTGGTAAGTTTTATATATATAATAATAGTGATACAACAGGTGCAGGTGATATAATGCTAAACATTCAGTCTTTGGAAAAGATACCTGTTCCCAAACCTTTGAATAATAAAGAACAGATGGATACGCTTATAAACCAAATATTGTATAATAAAAAATATGGAATAATTACAACTGATTTAGAATTAAAGATAAATCAGATAATTTATTCAATTTTTGATTTTAATAAAGAAGAAATAGGATTTATTGAATCTCAATAAACCCTATTTCTTTGTATTTGTTTTGAAGAAAATCATCAATGAAAAGAGTTTCTTCTTCATTAAAATTGTACAATTTAAAAACATTAAGATTATTATCAAATACACCTGTAAAATTTGGAATAGGAAAATTTTCAACATATTGTTGCCTCATTTGCATTCCACCATTGTCTAATATTGCGATGTTATTAAAAAAGTAATATGCAGCAACTTTTGAATTCAATATTTGCACTAAATAATCTAAATTGTCGCCTGTTATAAAACATAAACTATCTACTGTATAGATATTTTCAGGAACTAATGAAAATCTTGGAAATGAGTTTTCTTCATTTTTTGAAATTCTCATCAATCTTGCCCACACAATTTTTTGT
>CAYSQR010000063.1:8455-11297 GCA_964433195.1 uncultured Kaistella sp.
TATAAAATTCCTCGATATAAGCACAGTTGCGTAAATTATATGGTGTATCGCCTTTGTCGGCTCGTTTTTGTAATTGAGGATAAAATGTATCTAAATGATTTTTTATAGCGGGATAATCCTCAATATTTATAGGTTTTATGCCTTTTTCTTTAACTCCGTTATGTGTATTAATTAGCCACAAATCTGCAAAATCATAACCGTATCTTTTAATGTCTCTGCCACGTAAAATAGGTCTTATAATTTCAGCAGATTTTGGGTCTTCTGCAATCAGTTCATCTTTTTTCTTTCCGTCGATGATAAAAGCTTCATTGTAGCCCGTCAAAATTCCACGATAAATATTAATGCTCCAATCTTTCAGAGGAGTCCCAACTGCTTCAATTTTAGCCTTTATTCGTTGCTCTATTTCACTTAAAATTACCCAACTTTCGCTTGTGTCAAATTTAGCGGTTTGCATAAGTAAATCGCTGAACTTACTGTCATATTTATTGGATAGGTTTAATTTAGACAGCTTACATTAATTTAAGCTATAATTGAATAATAATTTAAACAACTAAAAAATGATTTACGGTTACATCAGAGTAAGTACGGACAAGCAAACAGTAGAAAACCAACGGTTTGAAATCAATAACTTTTGCGAACGACAGGAAATTATCGTCCATAAATGGATAGAAGAAACCATTTCGGGTGCAAAAAACGTAGATGACAGAAAACTCGGCAAGCTCCTCAAAAAAATGAAAAAAGAAGATATTCTGATTTGCTCGGAGTTGTCAAGATTAGGCAGGAATTTATTGATGATTATGGGCGTTCTCAACGAGTGTATGAATCGGGATATTCAGGTTTGGACCATCAAAGACAACTATCGTTTGGGAAGCGACATCAATTCCAAAGTATTAGCTTTTGCTTTTGGTCTTTCAGCAGAAATAGAACGAAACTTAATTTCCCAACGTACCAAAGAAGCTCTTGCAAGAAAAAGAGCAGAAGGCGTAATTTTAGGAAGACCAAAAGGTAGCAAATCTGCAAAAACCAAACTTACAGGACAGGAAAAAAAGATTCAGGAATTGCTGGAGAAAAAAGTTTCGTATTCCGCAATTGGTAGGATTTTGGGAGTACACAGACTCACGGTAAGCAGTTTTGTGAAAAGACAAAATGAATGAAATCTTTGCGGAGAAAAAATCACTTTCCAACATCTTTATAGGCTTCATCAATCATCCATTTTTCACGCAAACGAAAAGCAGGAATTGTTTGTCGTTTGGCTTTATTGGCGGCAATATTGGGTTTTATACCGTTTTGTGAAGCCCACAAAGGAAGCGGAATGATTTTTTTTGCGGTAAGCATCGCGATTCTTTTATGCAGAGCTTCTTGCAAGAGAACAGCAAAAAGTTGGGTAAAACCGTCAAATTTCATCGTAACCGGATATTTTGTAAACAGCGGATAATAGTCGGTAAATTTGCTTTTGTTCTGGATAATAATGGGAGGTAAGCCAAAATTCATTAGTTGCAGGTTAATCAACACTCTACCCAATCGTCCGTTGCCATCACTAAACGGATGTATGGTTTCAAACTCTGCGTGAAAATGTGCAATTTTATCTAAAAAATAACGGTTTTTATCTTTATTGTAATTTTTGACTAATTCCTGCATCAAACTATTTACAAATAAAGGATTGGCTCCCAAATGATTCCCTACTCTTACCCATTCTTTTCCACTTCTGAAACGCCCTGCAATATTGTCGTCTATATTGGTAAGCAAGGTGTTATGCAAATCCAAAATCAATGTTACTGTTAGCTTTTGCTTGTTTTTTTCGAGCAAACTTTCGGTAATTTTTGCCAGATTCTTTGCTTCAAAAACCTCACGAATATTGACCTTTCGTTGCAATTCGCCGCCTTCAAGGATTTTTTCAGTATCTTCCAAAGTCAGTGTAGAATTTTCAATCGCATTGGAGTTATAGACCATTTCGGGGATTTCAGCCAAAGCAATTTCCTTCAAAAAGATTTCGTTTCCTTTTGAGAGTTCTGTATATTGTGCTTGTAATACCGCTATTTTATCTTTGGTTGTTTGATAAATCATCCAAAAAGTTTTTTGTAAAGGTAATAAAATACCGTGAAAAATAATAATTTTTATGCTAAATTCACGTATTTTAGGGAGATTTTTTCTTCACTTTAAAGTCATTAAAAAACATAAAATTCCACAGCTTTCCATTTACCGATATTGTTTTACTCAACAAAAAAACCTGCTTCAAAAGTGAGGCAGGTTTGGTTTTTTATGATTATTATAATTATTTCCCCAGATAAGATTTCAGAATTTTGCTTCTGGTATTGTGTTTCAATCTTTTGATGGCTTTTTCTTTAATTTGGCGAACCCTCTCTCTTGTCAAATCGAAAGTTTCCCCGATTTCTTCCAAAGTCATCGGATGTTTTCCGTTTAGTCCGAAGTAGAGACGGACTAAATCCGCTTCTCTCGGTGTTAAAGTCTGCAAAGCTCTTTCAATTTCTATTTGCAGAGATTCCAGCATTAAATCTTTATCGGGACTTGGTGATTCTCCGGAACGCAGAACGTCGTACAAATTAGAATCCTCTCCTTCTACAAGCGGTGCATCCATCGACAAATGACGACCGGAATTTTTCATCGATTCCTTGATGTCGTCTTCGCTCATATCCAGAACTTCTGCCAATTCTTCAGGAGAAGGAGGTCTTTCGTTTTCCTGCTCCAGATGTGCATACGCTTTGTTGATTTTATTAATGGAACCGATTTTGTTCAATGGCAATCTCACAATTCTCGATTGTTCTGCCAATGCCTGTAAAATCGACTGACGAATCCACCAAACCGCATAAGAAATAAATTTAAA
>CAYSQR010000064.1:0-4100 GCA_964433195.1 uncultured Kaistella sp.
TTCCGGTTTTATCTTCAATTTTATAGTTTAATGCTTTTGCCAGAACAAAAATATGGTCGAGATTTTCTAAAAGCTGTTTTCTGCCTTCGTTGTGAAGCTGGCTTTCATTGACGGTTTTGTAAGCGTTGTCTTTTGCGGATTTTGTGATTCTCTGAATGTCTTTTTCATTAAATCTGTCGAAAAAAGAATCATCCATAGAACTGATTTCCACACTTGGTGTAATTTTGATATCAGCATTTGGTAATTCTTTGATAATGAGTTTTTTATTAATAGAATCAACTTCAATTTTCATTTTGTTCAAATCATAAGAAACCTGTGCATTGGTTTTGGTAAAGGTGATGATTTCCTTATTGATGGAAGGTAAAATTCCACCACCCAAAAGTTCGGAGGTGATTCTGGTTTTCTGCATACTCGAAAAATCCTGTTCTACAACCACCATTTTGTTCATTTTTTTGATTTGGTTGGTAATGATGTAGTAATCGTTTTGAACTCTGTCTTCTGATTTTTTCGTGATTTTGTTCCATACAAAAAACAGCAGCAACATTGCGATTGCTCCTAATATGAATGGTAAAATATTTCGGATTGCTTTCAATTTATTTTAATAAATCTTTGAATGAAACATTGTCTTTTTTAATGATTTCGAGGAGGTCTTTTTCGAGCCATCCGGATTTCGGAGTTTCTATAATTCTTCCTACTTCTTTGCCGTATTTCTGCACGATAATTGTGGGAACTCTCTGTATATTATAGATTCCCTCTTCTCCGTTCGGAGCTTCTTTTTTTCTGTTTACTGCGATAATCGTAAGTTTTTGTTCGGGATACTTCAAACTCTCCAGAATTTTCATCAATCTCGGAACTTCGCGATGACTGTCTTCACACCAAGTTCCCAATACGACGGTAATGTTGTAGGAATTCAGTTTTTCTTTTTTCAGTTCGGCAACTGTTTTTTGGTCGATGGTATATTCGTCGTGTTCTTTTACATACCAATCGCTGAAAGGTTCTTTCAGGAGCTGGTTTTTTGTTTGTGTTCCCAATAACATTTTTCCGTCGTTTTTTGTTTCAACTTCTCTGTTTACTACTACTTTTTGTGATTCGCAGGATTGAAGCGTCAGAAATAGAGTAGTTGCAATAAATATGGTTTGTGTGAATTTTTTCATTTAATTTTTAAAAATAAGAGATTATTTGTCTAAAATTGTTTTTAAATCTGCAGGAGAATAATATTTGTTTTTCAGAACCTTGTTGTCGGATTTTCGATGAACATTTATTTTATCTCCGGAAATTTCCGGGAACGCTTCTTCTCCTTTTTCTTTGTAAAAAGCAATGGTTTCCTCAGCTTCTTCCTGTGTAGAACACGCTTTCGACATATTGGAACGCTGTACTTCATTAAACAATTCCACAAATTTTTCTCCCAAACCAAATTCCAAAACCGCACCGCTCAAAACATACTGCAAATCACACAAAGCATCTGCAATTTCTACAATATCGTTGTCTGCAATCGCTTCTTTTAATTCATTTAATTCTTCCTGTAAAAGCGAAATCCTAAGTTCGCATCTTTCTTTGGAAGGAATTTGCGGTTTATCCAAAATCGGGGCGTTGAAAGTTTTGTGAAATGCTGCAACCTGATTCAGCGAATCTATTTTTTCCATTAAATTTTAAAATTTACACAAATATAAATAAAAATCTGAACTACCGTCTTCCAAACTCTGTTTGGAATCTATCCTTTCAAAGATAGGAAATAAAAAACCCGACTTCGTTTCCGAGTCGGGAATTATTAATGAAAACAAATTTTTATTATTCTTTAATGAATTTTACCGAAGATTTTCCTTCGTTACTTTCAAAAGTAATAACATAAACTCCTTTTATAAGTTTACTTATAGTTACTTTTCCGTTTTCTACGTTTCCTTTTGCTACAATATCTCCAACAGTATTATGAATCAGATAAGTTGCAGAAGATTTAAGGTTTGTAATGTTCAGAACATCTTTTGCAGGATTCGGATAAATCTGCACCGTATTTTTGGAAACATCAGAAACAGCTAAAGCAGGATTGTAAGTAATGGTAAAATTAGCATCGGATACATCAAAGAAAATATTTCCACGTGCTTTTACCATAATTCTTGCAGTGGTTGTAGCGATATTAGGAAATGTAACTGCTTGAGAACCATCATTTGGAGTATTCTCCAATAAGGTATTCCAAGTTGTACCACCGTCTGTTGAAATAAAGATGTCAACATTGGCACAACTTACCGGTGAAGCGGTTGTAGAAGCTACATCCCAAGCTACAGTTTGTGAAGTTCCTCCGGTATAACTAACCGCTGTATTAGGAGTTGTTACTTTAAAAGGACCGGATGTATTTGTCACTGTTACTTTCATATCATCAGAAGAAGTAGCACCTGCACCAGTTTGATTATCTCTTACCGTAAGTCTGAAATTAAGTGTTCTGTTCACACTTGGTAAAAATTCTACAGCTACTTCCGGACTGGAAGTGGATAGACTTCCTGCCAAAATACTTGTCATATTTGGGAAATATCTTATCGGAGACATTGTAGGAAGATAAGATCTGAAATTAACTCCCGATGTTTTGGTTGCATTAGGTACAGTTGTATTGTTTTGAAGATCGAATTGCTCCCAAGTATAAGTGAGACTATGATTACCATCTGCATCAGTAGCCGAACCTGTAAGCATAAATGGTGTACTTCTCGGAATAGTATAATCTGCACCGGCGTTTACAACAGGAGCAGTGTTTCCGTTTGCTGTATTTACAGAGCAGTTACCTGATGCACTCTTCATATAATTGGTAACATCCCTTATAGACGCAGCGTGGAAATAAGGATCCGAATGTGCCTGTACGTCTCTGTTGGTAATTCCTGCATAACCCATAATGGTAGATCCGGAACCCGGCTCCATCTGAGAAGGATTTCCTTCGTTGCCGTGAGTAAAAGTATGCCACGCTCCAAATTGGTGTCCCATTTCGTGGGCCACATAATCAATATCAAAATTATCTCCTGTTGGAGTACCGGAACCCGGTGAAGTATAACCTTGTCCTTTATGATTATACCATTGATAGGCAGGAACCCAAGTGTCGCTACTGTTGCATACACATCCGATACAACCTGCAGAACCACCTCCGCCGGATCTTCCGAATAAGTGTCCGATGTCATATTTAGCATCTCCAATACCGTAAGTGTTTCCTTTTAGAACTGCCTTAAGTTCATCACTCCACGCTCCGTTTGCTCCGGTTGAAGCATTGGAATAAGGATCGGTGCTTCCGTTGAGAAAAATAATATTTTCATTCTCCGGAATAATATTCATATGAATGGAGAAATCATTTTCAAAAACACCGTTTACACGGGTCATCGTAACATTCATACGGGCTAAAGTAGCTGATTTTGTTCCTCCTGCCCAAGCTCCGTATTCACCGGTACAGGAAAGTGCTAATCTGTAAGTTCTCAGCAATCCGTCATTTGCATTTTTACCAGAAACTTGTCCGGAACTTTCCACGTGATTGGGGATTTTACATTCAAATTGCTTTGCTATTCCTCTGTCTTCATCTCTGCTGAATACAATATAGGAAGATAAATCTGTTGTATATGGCTCTATGATATCGGCAGCTCTTCCGCTGTTTAATCCCATTGTGGATAAACCGAACGGAGAAACACTAAAATAGATTTTGGATTTGCCGAATACACTTTCTCCTACATACGCACGGATTTCAGGATATTTTTCCTGTAATTCAGGTTCAAAATTAGATTTCTCGTAAATTCTGAAATCTTCAAAATTTCCTTCCGCATTCGGAAAGCTGATGATGATTTTCGATTTTTCAGAACCGGTGCTTTTAGGAGCTCCTTGTAATGCAACTTTCAAAGCGTCAAAATCCAAAGAATATAATTTAGGACTTTTAATGAATTGCTTGTTTTCTTCAACAGCAGATTTGTTGATAACGGTAGTTGTCGTTTTCCATAATTTCCCCGTTTGAGCAAAAGCTAAAAACGATACGGAAGCCAACGCTAATGATAGAATTTTTTTCTTCATAAAATGAATAATTTAGTTAATTTTTTTCTTTTTATCTAATTTGTCTCTCTTCTCAACCAAAAAAAAAATTAAAA
>CAYSQR010000064.1:4110-11097 GCA_964433195.1 uncultured Kaistella sp.
TACTTTAGTTTCTATCTTTACAATAAAAAATAAAATTTGGTTGTAAATCTATATAAAAATGAATAAACCTCAAAGAATAATTAAATTATTTTGAAATTTCTCTTCCGATGACTAATTTTTGGATTTCCGATGTTCCTTCTCCGATAGTGCAGAGTTTAGAATCACGATAATATTTTTCTGCCGGGAAATCTTTCGTATAACCGTATCCACCAAAAATCTGTACTGCGTTATTTGAAATTCTTACACACGCTTCGGATGCGTATAATTTCGCCATTGCTCCTTCTTTGGTCATTGGTTGTTTCGCATTTTTCAAATCTGCAGCTCTTCTTATGAGTAATTCAGATGCATCAATTTCTGTTGCCATATCTGCAAGCATAAAATTAATCGCCTGAAACTGGTTAATCGGTTTTCCGAATTGTTGCCTTTCCAAAGAATATTTCAGAGCAGCTTTATAAGCACCTCTTGCAATTCCTAAACTTAATGCAGCAATAGAAATTCTTCCGCCATCCAAAATTTTCATCGCTTGTTTGAAACCACTTCCTATTTCACCCAATCTGTGGGAATCGGGAACTTTTACATTATCAAAAATCAATTCAGCAGTTTCGGAAGCACGCATTCCTAATTTATTTTCTTTTTTGCCTGAAGAAAATCCCATCATTCCTTTTTCTAAAACAAAAGCAGTGGAATTATTTTTCGCTCCTTTTTCTCCGGTTCTGGTCATTACCACTGCAATATCTCCCGAAATGGCGTGTGTAATAAAATTTTTAGCACCGTTAATTATCCAGTTATCACCATCTTTCACAGCAGTTGTGGACATTCCTCCGGAATCTGAACCGGTGTTGTGTTCCGTTAATCCCCACGCTCCGATTACTTTTCCCGAAGCTAATTGAGGAAGCCATTTTTTTCTTTGTTCTTCGTTTCCAAATTCATAAATATGATTGGTGCAAAGCGAATTATGAGCAGCAACAGAAAGTCCGATAGAAGGATCTACTTGTGAGATTTCGTCCAGAATTGTTACATATTCGTGGTAGGAAAGTCCGGAACCGCCATATTCTTCGGGGATTACAATTCCCATAAATCCCATTTCTCCTAACTTATGAAATAATTCTACAGGAAAAGTCTGGCTTTCGTCCCATTCCATTATATTCGGACGAATGTTTTTTTCAGCGAAATCTCTTGCAGTTTCCGCAATCATATTAAGATTGTGTAAAGTTTCTGTTGTCATAAAATTTATTTGTTTTCAAAGATAATTAAAATGTGGAAAACCGAAAATTATTTACAATAATATCTTTTCGTGTTTTTGTGATGTTTAAATTAAAAAAAATTGGGCTAAAAAATTAAACAGATTAAAATCAAAATTCAAACATATTTTTTAATCTCTTAAAATCTTCGTAAATTCACGCAAAATTTCAGATTATGACTTCTTTAGAAAAAATATCGGCACTCCGCCAAAAAATGCAGGAAAAAAATATCAACGCTTTCATCGTGTTTTCCGCAGATCCACATATGAGCGAATATTTACCGAAAGAATGGCAGGAACGTAAATGGATTACAGGATTTACCGGTTCTGCAGGATTTGCCGTTTTTACCAAAGACAAAGCAGGATTGTGGACAGATGGAAGGTATTTCGTTCAAGCAGCGGCAGAACTGAAAAATTCCGGAATTGAACTGATGAAAATGGGAGAAGAAGGAACTCCTGAATATATCGACTGGATTTTAAACCAAGTTCAAAATGGAGGAAAAGTGGCGGTAAATGCCATTGCAACTTCTAATGCAAATTGGGAAGAATTGCTTTCTAAATTAAAAAATAAAAGTATCGAACTTGTTGATTTACCTTTATTAAAAGAAATCTGGAAAGACAGAAATCCGAATGCTGTGAAAAATCCCGTTTTCGTACATCCTGTAGAAAGAGCCGGAAAATCTGTTGCCGAAAAACTTTCGGATATTCGTAAAAAGATGGAAGAGAAAGAAGCCGATGTTCACATTATTTCAAGTTTGGATGATGTTGCGTGGACTTTGAATTTAAGAGGAAGCGATGTGGAAGCAAACCCTGTTTTTCTTGGCTACATCATTATTACAAAAAATAATGCAATGCTTTTCGTGGATTTGGAAAAACTGAATGTTGATGCCCAAAAACAACTTGACGAATCTTTTGTGAAGATGCTTCCTTATGAAGAATTTTATGAATATCTTCAACATTTTAAAAACGAAAAAATTCTGATTTCGCCGAACAGCAATCAATCTATTTTTGAAGCGTTAAAAGAAAATAATACTTTCATTAAAGCTCCGGTTCCGGGAAACTTGATGAAAGCACAGAAAAACGAAGCCGAACTTGCAGGTTTCCGAACCGTGATGGAAAGAGATGGAGTTGCAATGGTAAATTTTCTTTACTGGCTCACTCACAATGTAGGAAAAGAACCGATGACGGAATATTCTATCGGACAAAAATTAAAAGGTTTCCGTGCAGAACAGAAAAATTTTGTAGGCGAAAGTTTCGGAAGCATCGTAGGTTACAAAGATAATGGTGCGATTATGCATTATTCCGCTCCGAAAGAAGGAAGCAAAGAAGTAACAAACGAAGCAACGATTCTGGTAGATTCCGGAGGACAATATTTGGAAGGAACTACCGATATTACAAGAACTTTGGCTTTGAATTCCGATGTTTCTGAAGAATTTAAAGAAAATTATACTTTGGTTTTGCAGGGAATGATTCGTCTTTCGATGGTGAAATTTCCGAAAGGAACAAGAGGAGTTCAGCTCGATGCAATTGCAAGAATGCCACTTTGGTTAAAAGGAAAAGATTACAATCACGGAACAGGACACGGTGTAGGAAGTTTTATGAACGTACACGAAGGTCCGCAAAACATCCGAAAAGATTTGAATCCGCAGGAATTGCTTCCGGGAATGGTTGTTTCCAACGAACCGGGATTTTATTTGGATTATCAATACGGAATCCGATTGGAAAATTTAATTGCTGTAAAAGAAGCAGAGAAAACCGATTTCGGACAATTCTATGAATTTGAAACTTTAACGTTTTGTCCGTTCTCAAAGGATTTGATTCTTAAAGAAATTCTTTTAGAAGAAGAAATCCAATGGTTGAATTCCTATCACAAAACCTGCGAAGAAAAAATCGGAAAACATCTGGAAGGTGATGTAAAAGTTTGGTTTTTGGAATTGGTAAAAGCATTATAATTCGTTTATGTAAACTCAATGAAAGGAATTGGGATTATTGGATTTTGTTTGAATTAGAAAAATTAATTCAGTTCCGATAATTTCTCCGAATATTCTTTGGCAAATTTCTCTCGGTCATCATTTAGTTTTTCTAAATTTTCGGGTAAAATATAATTGAACAGGATTTTTTCTTCGTCATCCAGAAAGATGATTTCTTTTTCTTCGCCATCAATCATTTGTGCAAAAATTTCCCACATTGAAGTGTCTTTTGTCTTTAATAATTCAAAAAAATGTGATGCTTTAATTTGTATATTTTTCATTTTTAAAATCCTAAAAAACTTATTTTCAGCTGTAAACCAAAATTCTCTATAAACGATGGAGTTGCATAATAACCAACTCTGTAAAAAAATCCGAGATTGAAAGCGGTTCCCAAAAAATGATTGTATTCCAAACCGATTTCCTGATAAAGATGATTGAGTTTCTGATATTGAAAATTGTGAAATTGCGGATTTTTCATATCGCCTGTAACGGCTTTGTAAACCAAATCGAAACTGGAAATATTTTTTCCGACGGACTTGAAATATTTCGGAATCCGGTGTGTAAAATAATACCCGAAAAGTTTGTCGTTAAAATATTTTCCTCCTTCCATCGTGGCAAAACCGAGATACGAAGTGAAATTGTATTTCAGAGAATTTTTGTCACCGCTTAAACCATCTATCGAGAAGTGATGCCAAATCGGGACATTTCCTGTGAGTAAACCTCCATAAACACGAATTCCTGTAACACCGAGTTTCGTTTTGAATTGATGCTGCATCAGAACATCGAATCTGCTGTAGCTGAAATCGCCTCCGAGAGTTTTCAGTCCTTGTTCATAGTTTGCATAGATTTCGGGAAAACCTTGTTCATAGGTAAGTTTTCCTGATGGAGTCATTATATTTCCCGAATTCGGGGCATATTTTAAAGTGATTTGTGTTGCAAAATTCTGAAAACTTTTCCCGAGATTCATATAATCGTAATCGAATTTTGCTTCTTCCTTATTTTTCTTGGCAGAGATTTTCGTTGTAAAAGCATTGGAAAAGTCATATTCATAAGAAAGTTTTACACCCTCGAAATGATAGAATTTATCATTGTTCAAATCAACTCCTGCATTCATTATTCTCATTTTGTAATTCCACAGATTTTCGTGAAATCTTCCGGAAGGAGAAACATCATTGTAATATTCGGCACGGAAAAAAGAGTTTTTTTCCAAGGTTGTTCTTACATTGATTCCTGCACCGAATTTCCAGAAATGATCTTTGAAACCATAAGCAAAATAAATATCGGGAGAAATATATCGGTTGAAATTTTCATTTAATTTTGCAGCCAAACCCAATCGGATTCCTTCGAATTCATTATAATTAATGATTTTTACCGCATCGAAATCCACTTTTCCTATTCTGATATCTCCTTTTACCAAACTTGCCAAGATTCCGAGTTTCTGGTCAAATTTATATTTTTTTCCGATGCTGTCTATTTTTTCATAAGCCATTATTTCTCTTTGGGTTAAAGAATCGGTACGGAAATTCGAGATACTTGTTCCGTCCGAATTTTTTACCGACATCGTGTAACCATCAAAATCTTTTTTATTCTCTTCAATGGGAGTTCGGAAATCGAAATAATCCGCCATCACAAAAAGATAATTCCCGAAACTTTTACTTTTCTTATGATTTCCCGATTTTTTTTCTTCCGTCTCGAAATCGGTGGTTCCCATTTTTACTTTAAAATTTTCTTTGCTCAGAAACCATTTATCGTTTATTGGTTTCCAAATGCTTATAATTTTTCCTTCGTTTTTTCTGTCGTGGCTTTCGATTTTTTTTAAGCCGAAAGTTTCGGTATCGATATAGAGATAACCGTTGAATTTTCTTTTCTCTGTCGGTTTTGTATAATCGGATTGCCGGAATCGGATGACGAAATTTCTGCGTCCGTCGATTTCAATCGTATCGGTGAGAAAAAAACGATAAAGCGTTCGGTTTTCTTCACGGATTTCTTTGGGAATTCTGTTTCTGTTCGTTCGCAAAGCCAACATTTCATAGAGCGGTTGTTGCAATCCAGAAACACGATTGTCGAGAACATTTATTTTCTCTCCGTATTTTTTGGAGAACAGAAATTCCGACACTCTTTCCCACAAAAACTGTTTGCTCTGTGTCATAATTTTCAGGATGTTCTCATTTTCAATAGAATCAATCTTTTTCTTTGCGGATTGTTTTTTTTCGGGGAGCAATTTCAGCGAATCCAGTCTTTTTTCGATGAATTGGTTGTAATGTTTTATGCTGTCTTCATCAAAATCCAGTGATATTTTTTCATAAGATTTAAACGAATAAGAATCTAAACTTTGTGGCGAATTACTTTTGTAATTTTCGTTTACTTTTTTCAGAATTTCCAAAGCTCTCGGATCGCTTTTATCGCTGATTATCACGGCTTCGATGGATTGCATTTTCGGGTCGGTTTTCGTGAGGGAAATTTCCATTACTTTTTTTACAGCCATATCGTCTTCATAGAAACCGGCTGCTTTTATACTCACTTTTTTGCATTTGGTGTTAAATTCCAAAATACCGTCGGAATTGGTTTTTCCTAAAAGTTTTCCGTTGCAGGAAACTGCTGCATTTTGAATGGGAGTATTTTCTTCGTTTTTCAGCACCTTGATTTTCGACTGTCCCGAAACAACCAGAAAAACCAATGAAAAGAGTAGTGCAGAAAGTTTTTTCATAAGGACAAAAGTATCAAAATAAACTAAGAAGCTGTTCAAATTTGAAAAAAAAACACATAAGTCACGTAAGATTTGGTTTAAAACCGTGAAAATAAAAAAAGCACAAAGAATTGAAAATCAAAGATTTTCAAGCTAATGTGTTCTGATGTGAGGTTTTTATGATTTTGATTATTGATAAGGTGTTATAAAAAATACTCAAATCCGTGTAAATCTGTAGGAAATATTTTTGTGTCTTTTTTTAAGAAATTCTTCCCCACTTATTTTTTCCTTTGTATTGCTTGTCGTAATAATTCCTTAAAGTTTGATTTTCAGTATTTTGCAGATGAGGATCGCTTTTCAGTAAATGTTCTACGGCAGATTTTGCGGTTTTAATAATATTTCCGTCTGCAACCAAATCCAGCTTTTTGAAATCTACAACGCCACTTTGCTGAGTTCCCAGAATATCTCCAGGTCCGCGAAGCTGCATATCGACCTCCGAAATTTTGAAGCCGTCATTGGTTTCGGTCATTGTTTTGATCCGGGTTCTGCTTTCGGTGGAAAGTTTGTCGGAAGTGATTAAGATACAATAGCTTTGTTCGGCTCCTCTTCCGACTCTGCCTCTCAACTGATGAAGCTGCGACAAACCGAACCTTTCTGCACTTTCTATAATCATTACCGATGCATTCGGAACATTCACACCGACTTCTATCACGGTAGTTGCAACCATAATTTCTGCTTTTCCGGAGGCGAAATATTTCATCGCCGTTTCTTTTTCGCCGGTTTTCATTTTTCCGTGAAGCATCACGACATTTTTATCAGGAAAAAATTCTGCGATGTGGTGAAAATTTTCCGTAAGATTTTTATAATCCAAAGTTTCGGATTCTTCAATCAAAGGATAAACGAAATAAATCTGCCGTCCTTTTTCAATCTCGTCTTTTGCAAACCGAAAAACGGAAAGCCGGTCTTTTTCTCTTCGGTGTGCGGTGATAATGGGTTTTCTTCCAACCGGCATTTCATCAATAATTGAAACATCCAAATCGCTGTAAAAGCTCATCGCCAAAGTTCTGGGAATCGGAGTTGCTGTCATTACC
>CAYSQR010000065.1:0-2255 GCA_964433195.1 uncultured Kaistella sp.
ACCGAAAAATGAGTACATATACCTATAAGATTGTGTATTACTCATTATAGGATTCATTGCACCACGACAATAACTTTGCACTCATAATTAACCCATAAAATTTTATACAATGAAAAAATTATTTGTTTATCTGTTTTCAGGTCTTTTGATGACCAGTGTTTTACTTGTATCTTGTCGTAGCAACGATGATGACAACGGAGGAAATAACAACGGAAGTTCCGCTACTTTAACAGCAGAACGTTACGGATTTGACGGCGGAACTGCCGGAAAATTCAGCTCTACTGCGGCAGGAATTGCAAAAACTTCTGCGGCAGGAATGACCATTCTTACCATTTCCGGAGTTCGAGATGGCGGAAGAGAATCCATCAATATCGTTATCAATGATGATTTGGCAGTGAAAACTTATGACTTAAACAGCAGTACAGGAAACGGAATGGTCATCAGAAAAGATTACCAAAATGTAACCGACCAAAGTATGTCTTACAGCACAGACAACAACGGAACATCAATGACAGGAGGAGGCGAAGTGAAAATTACTTCCATTGACGGGAACAAAATCAAAGGAACATTCTATGCTATATGTTTCAACAACTCAGGAAAAGAAGCGTATGCAGAGCAAGGCGAGTTCAGTGGAACAGTTAACTAAAAACCACATTTTCTAAAATCCAAAACCTCATAGGTTTTCAGAAATCTATGAGGTTTAAAAAAAATCTTCGTTATGAAAACAATCTTCAAATTTTCCTATTTTGCGTATGTGTTATTTATCCCGTTTTTTGCAATGGCACAAAACAGTTGGGACATCGACTATACCTTTAATACAGGAACCGGTGCAAACAATTCGGTTGCAGGTATTGTGAGACAAAATGACGGCAAATATGTTTTGGCAGGAGACTTTTCCAAATTCAACGGTAATTCGGATTCCCAACATTTTGTCCGGCTGAATTATAACGGAAGTACAGATTCCAATTTTTCCGGAATTGCAGCGATTGCCGATAAATCTTATTACGAAATAGCGATACAAAATGACCAAAAAATATTTTTGGCTACTTATGGATTCTTTAAAAGACTAAATACCGATTTTACCGTAGATACAAGTTTTTCTCTGGGTCAGTTCACAAGTGTTCCAACCGCAAGAAAAATAGTTACTCTCGGTAACGGACAACTATTGGTGGGAATTGAGACCAATTCTTACTTTACCAAAGGAATTTTAAGATTGAATTCAGACGGTTCTACCGATGCAACCTGGAATGGCGGAACTTCTGCAAATGACACGGTTTCACAGATTGTTGTACAACCCGACGGAAAAATCCTGATTGCAGGATATTTTACAAAATACAACGGAACGGACCGATATCGCTTTGCAAGACTCAATGCAGATGGAAGTTTGGATTTGACCTTCAAAGTCAGCTTACCAAACGGAAAAAATATCTCCTCAATTGCTGTTCAACCGGACGGAAAAATATTAATCGGAGGAAATTTCAAAAGTTATTACGGAACCGATATAGACAGTATTGCAAGATTAAACAGCGACGGAAGTATAGACACCACTTTTTCTTCTGTCAATCTGGCTTCATCAACCGGTTCTGTAAACTCAATAATTTTGGGAGCAGACGGAAAAATATATATTGGTGGGCTTTTTCCATCGAATCAGAATTTTTGCAGACTAAATGCTGACGGAACCCGCGATACTACATTTACCTCTCAAGGAACAACCGGAGTAGTTAATTCCCTTTTAAAAGATCCCGACGGAAAAATCGTAATCGTAGGGAATTTTTCAAGATACGGCGGTGCAAACGGTGCAGACAAATATGGTGCAGTAAGAATCTATGCAGACAGCGTTTTGGGAGTTTCCGAAACAAACAAAAAAATTTTCCACGTATATCCGAATCCGGCAAAAGATTTTCTCAATCTGGATAACCTCTCAAAAAATGCAACGGTAAAAATTACGGATGCAACAGGAAAACTGATTTATACTTCGGTTTCTAAAGATTCAAATCTGAAAATCAACACTTCGAATTTTGCAAACGGCATTTACTTTATCGAAGTGAATGACAACGGTAAAACAACAGCACAAAAATTCATAGTCAGAAAGTAAGTTCAGGAAAACCGTGAAAATCATTTGTTTATGGGGGAAAACTTTGTCGGAGCTTCGGTTTTGGCAAAGTTTGTTTTTAATTTGAAAATGATGGGATTAATCTTTTAATTTTTTAATCCTTCAATCCTAATTTGTAATAAATTTGTAAAAATCAAAAAAC
>CAYSQR010000065.1:2265-11011 GCA_964433195.1 uncultured Kaistella sp.
GGAAAACTTTGTCATAGCTTCGGTTTTGGCAAAGTTTGTTTTTTAATACATTTGTAGAAATCAAAAAACAATGAAAATTCGCCTACCCGTACTTTTCGTTTTCTTGCTTTTTACAATTTTTGTAAAATCGCAAACTTTATCTCCCGAACAACAACTGGAAAACGCTATCCAACTTTTATCCGATTACAAAACCGATGAAGCGGAAGTAAAACTCAAAGAACTTACAACCCCCGAAATCAAAAAAAATCAGCCTAAAATCTACATCAGAACCGAACTTAATCTCGGAAGAATTTACGGCGACAAAGGCAATAATGTTCTCGCAATGAAGCATTACCAAAATGCACTGAAAACGGCAGAAAACATTGGCGATAAAGAATCTGTTCCTCATATTCTGAAAAATATCGGTGTTTTGTACGTAAGCTGGAAAAAATTTGATGAGGCTTTTAATTATTATGACAAAGCGGAAAAACTGGCAATAGAAATTGATAACAAAGAATTGATTGCCGATTGCCAAAACAACAAAGGAATTATTTATGAACAACAGGAAAATTATCTTAAAGCACTTACTTCCTACAAAAACGCTTTAGAATTATACACCGAAAAAAACATTCCCGGAAAAATTTCGATGGCACTTAGTAATATTGCGATTGTTTATAAATTCCAGAAAAATTATCAGGAATCCATTAATTATAATTTAAAAGCAATAAGCATCTCCGAACAACAAGATGATAAATGGAGTATTGCAGCGACGTACAACAATATCGGAAACTTGTACGGAGAAATGGGAGATTACAAAAAAGCTATTTTTTATTGTGAAAAAGCATTAACTACCGCTAAAGAAATTGATGCCAAAGAAATCATAGAATCCATTTATGATTCAATGGCGGATGCAGCCGAAAAAGCAGGAGATTATAGAAACGCATATCAATACCACAAATTATTTTCGGAGACGATGAGCGATTTCATTAATACCGAAAATACAAAACAACTCTCCGAACTCAACATAAAATACGAAACCGAGAAAAAACAAAACCTCATCAACCAACAAAATTTTGAGCTGAAACAAAAAAATTACCTGCTGATTTTCGGCGGAATTTTATTTTTGATTTCGTTGATTTCCGCTTATTTTATTTATAAAAACTTTAAACATAAAAAAGAAAAAGAATTTCAGAAAGAAATTTACCGGCAACAGGAACTGGCTTCAAAATCGCTTTTTGAAGGAGAGCAAAACGAGAGAATCCGCATTGCAAGAGATTTGCACGACAGTGTGGGACAAATGTTGTCTTTGGTAAAAATGAATCTTTCTTCGTTTCCGAAAAATTCCGAGAACGAAAATCTGCAAAATCTCGTGGATAAAACCATTTCCGAAGTCCGTAATGTTTCTCATAATCTGATTCCGGAAGAACTCAACTTCGGGATATTTTCCGCACTGGAAAATCTGAGCGACAAAGTAAATGCTTCATCATCAACAAAAATGGAAATCCAAATTCCCGAAGAAATAAGGGCAGTAAAATTTCAAAAACAAAACGAACTTTCCATTTACAGAATCGTGCAGGAAGTGGTAAACAATATGGTAAAACACGCCGAAGCAAGCATCATTAATTTATCAATCGGTAAATTACAAAACAGCTTGATTATCAACATTAAAGATAACGGAAAAGGACTGGAAAAAGATGCCGTAGAAAATTCCAAAGGAATCGGCTGGAAAAACATCAACGCAAGAGTTCGGCTCTTGGACGGAAAAATAAAAATAGAATCCGAAAAACTCATAGGAACTCAAATCGAAATAACCTTACCTCAAAATGGATAATCCAATAAAACTACTTCTTGCCGATGATCATCAAATGATGATTGACGGAATTAAAAACCTGCTCGGAAACGAAGCCGGATTCAACATCATAGACGAAGCCAACAACGGACAAGTCGCTTACGAAAAAATTGCAGCAAATCCCGAAAATTTCGATTTGCTGTTGACCGATATCAGTATGCCTTTGTTGAGCGGGACGGAACTTTGCAGAATGGTAAAAAACGAGTTTCCGCACCTACAGGTTTTAATTCTCTCGATGTACAACAACCAAACTGCCGTGAAAGAAGCGGTTCTCGCAGAAGCAGATGGTTATATTCTGAAAAATGCAGGGAAAGACGAACTCCTGAAAGCGATCCACAGAATTGCAAACGGCGGAACTTATTTTTCACAGGATATTATTCCATTGATTTACAACCAGTACAATAAAGAAAAAATACAACAAGAACAATTGTCTTTACTCACAACCAGAGAACGCGAAATTCTCAGCTTGATCGTGAAAGAAATGACGAGCGAAGAAATTGCGGAAAAACTCTTTATCAGCAAAAAAACCGTCGATAATCACAGACAACATATTTTAGAAAAAACAGGCTGCAAAAGTACGGTGGGTTTGGTAAAGTTTGCGATAAATTCCGGTGTGGAATAATCCAAACTCAAAAAAATCATCTCTCAATTTCCACGAACTGAAAAATCTGTTTATTTTTCGGGTTATAGATAATCGTACTGCTGTTCGGAAATCTTTTCAGCTTATAGTATTCTATGTTTTCATCAGTTTTAATATCATCAATAAAACCTGTATTAACTATATTTTCGGGAATGAATTTTTCGATAAGACTGATTTTGTCGATGATGCTTTTTCCGTCGATTTTTCTTACAGATTTATCGGAACTATTTTCATCAAAGGTTTTCTGCTTTTCGAGAAAAGGAATCAGCATCTCTTTATCCGCTTTATATTTGAAAATATAAACCTGTTTCCCGTTTGGAAGTCTGAGTTTTTTTCCTTTAAATTTTGAAATCTTCACAGAATCGTTATCGGGGAAAACTTCCTGAAATTCTGCACTTTCTGCTTTCGATATAGAACTTACAGTTTCTTTTATAATATCTTCTGTTTTTTCTTTGGCAGTTTCGGTGGTTTTGGTAATGGTTTCTTCAATTTTTTCCTGAATTTTATCACAGGAAATTATTGATAATAAAGCCATCATCATTAAAATTTTATTTTTCATTTTTTTTTGAATTACGAGATTTTGAATATCATAAATTTCTCAAACCTTATAGGTTCTACGAAACCTACAAGGTTTCATTAATTATTTTTAAAAGAGCCCATCAATTTATCCAGATTCAGGCTTCTTGCCGATGCATCGAAAATTTCACGGTAAGTTCCGTTCATCTGAATCAATTCATCGTGGGTTCCGTTTTCTACAACCTCTCCTTTTTTCATCACGTAAATTTTATCACTGTCTAAAATCTGTGACAAAGAATGGGAAATAATAATCACGGTTCTCCCCGCTTTTATCGCATCGAGAGAATTTTTTATTTGTTCGGTTGCAATCGCATCGAGACTTGCAGTAGGTTCGTCGAGGAAAATAATCGGCGGATCTTTCAGGAATAATCTTGCAATGGCAATCCGCTGTTGTTGACCGCCGGAAAGCTGCGTTGCATCGTGTTTGTATTTTTCGGGCAACTCAATAATCTGATTATGGAGATATGCTTTTTTGGCAGCAGTTTCTATTTCTTCAAAAGACGCATTCATATTTCCGTAACGGATGTTGTCTTCTATACTTCCTTGGAAAATATGGTTTTTTTGCAAAACCAAACCAATGTCATCACGTAGAAAAGTATTGTCGTAATCATCCAGATTCACATTATCCAAAATAATTTCTCCGGAATCGGGAAGATAAAATTTACACAAAAGATTGATGACGGTAGATTTTCCTGCTCCGCTTAAACCAACCAAAGCTGTAGTTTTTCCGTTTTCAATAGTCATCGAAACCTTGTTCAATGCTTTCGTTCCGTTCGGATAAGAGAAATCTACATTGTTCAGCTCGAATTTTCCTTTGATGTTTTTTTCCACAAAATTTCCGGTGGTTTCGGTTTCTTCATCGGCGTTCAGAATATCGAAATATCCTTCTGCGTAAATCATCGCATCATTCATATCATCATAAATCCTGTGAAGCTGGCGAATCGGTGCAGAAACATTATTGAACAAAAGAATATGCAGCATAATCGCACCAATCGTCATTTGCTGGTCGAGAACGAGAAAAACCGTCAAAAGGATGATCAAAACAACTCCGAACTGCTCGATAAAGGTTTTCAGACCGTCATAAATAAAATTTGTTCTTCGCGTAAACATCTGACTTTCCATCAATTGCATCTGCAAATCGTATTGTTTCTTACCTTCAAATTTTTCACGGACAAAACTTTTAATGACCATAATGGAATTGATTAAATTTAAAAGTCCCGATGTTTTCTGTTCTCTTTGATTTCTTAAAGTTCTGCGAACTCCCGATAATTTTTTTGCCTGTAACGAACTGATATAGAAATAAACAGGAACTACAATTGTGGAAACCAAACCGACATAAACATTTTGCAGATACATAATAACCAACGCAATAATGGCATTGGAAAACAGCGGCAGAATATCGATGAAAAAATTCTGCACCAATTTGGTTAAGCTCTCAATTCCTCTGTCGATACGGATTTGCAGTTTTCCCGATTCGTGGTTTTCGTCATTGAAATAGGCAACTCTGTACGTCAATATTTTATCAATCGCAGATTGTGCCAAAACCGAACTTACCTTAATCCTGATTTTTTCGCCGTAAAATTTCTGCCCGAAATTGATGAAAATATTCAGCAATTCTTTTCCCAGTAAAATCGCGGAAATGATAATGAGAATATGAATTCCTTCCGCCATCGGATGCGGAAGTTTGGTAAGCTCCGTAACTTCATCTACGGTATATTTCAAAACCAGCGGATTTACCTGTGCCATCAATGCTCCAAAAAAAGTAAGCACCAAAGTTCCGTAAATCATTAACCGATAAGGTTTTATAAACGGAATCAGCTGCTGATAAATGTGATAAAGCGTGATGGTTCTGTTGAATGGTTTTGGCATTTGAAATTCAATGGTTTAAACAATTTTTATTCTCGCAATAATTTTCCAATTTCGAATATCTCAGCATATCTTGAAGATAGTCCAAAGATTAAAAAACTTTTTTCATCAAATTCGGTTTCAATATCAAATAATATTTCATTATTTTTTTTCCCTCGAAAAGCTCCAAATTTTTTAAAATTTGACAAGTAAAAAGCAGGAACTTGATCAACAACAATTGTCTTAGTAAGTTTTTCCCCATTGTAAAATATATCTCTGTGTAAATCTGGAGATAATTTTATATCGTCAATAATATTATCATTTCTATGTCCTATATAAATTTCATATTCTATAGGGATTACATTTTTCCACGCTCCTGTAAGTTTTCCACTTATTTTTAATTTTTTATTCTGCTTATCAAATTGAATCTTTGATGGTTTAATTTTTATTCCTTTCTGTTTCGGTTCTTTTGAAGTATAAATTATAGAATTAGTTTTTGGATCTTTGAGTTGCATTTGCAATTCGTTTTTTGTGTAATCCCTGAAACAAGGAGTTTTTTGATATTCTTCTGGTACCCAACCGAAATCAAATCTATTTTCATCAACCTTTAATTTTAAAAAACTATCATAATAAATCTCGTTATATTTATTTTGAGAAAAACAAATTTGAGTTATTAGAAGAAAAAGAATTGGTATTATATTTTTCATAAAGTTTCTATCTATACAAAACTTAAACTTTACCCCTCAAAAGAATACGAAGTAAGATAATGAAGTTCCGGTTTACTGATGGATTTTGAATCGGTTTCCGCTTCTTGCAAAGAATAAGCGGAGTTGATTTCTTTCTTCTGAAACAGGAAAGAATTGTTCGCATTTTTATCAACCACTTCTTTAAAAATATATTCGATTTCGGAATTGGAAAGCGAGGCAAAACTGATGTCCTCGAAACCGTACATCAACCGAAGATTTTCCGTACCCGCAAAATTTTCATCCACAAAATCCTGCAACTGATTTTGGGTATCGAAATTTCCTGCCCAAATATTATAAACAAAAGATTTCTTTTTCGGCTTATTCAGAATATCCTGATAAACGAAATTTTCGCCAAGATACGCTTCACGAACCTGCGGATCGTTTGCCAAATCGTGCGGAAGTCCTTCTTTCAGGATTCTCCCTTCAAACATAATGTAGGTTTTATGTGTAATCGCCAAAGTTTGCTGTACATTGTGATCGGTAATGAGAATCCCGATATTTTTATCAACCAGACTTCTTACGATTTTTTGTATATCTTCTACGGCAATCGGATCTACTCCTGCAAAAGGTTCATCAAGCAGAATAAAATTGGGGCTTGTCGCCAAACAACGTGCGATTTCGGTTCTTCGTCTTTCTCCTCCGGAAAGCAAATCGCCCCGGTTTTTTCGCACGTGCTGCAAAGAAAATTCTTCAATCAACTCATCGCATTTTATTTGCTGTTCCCGTTTGGAAAGTTTGGTCAGTTGCAGAACTCCGAGAATATTATCTTCTACCGAAAGTTTACGGAAAACCGATGCTTCCTGTGCCAAATAACCGATTCCTTTCTGTGCTCTTCTGTACATTGCATCGGTTGTAATTTCCTGATTATCAAGAAATATTTTTCCGGAAGTGGGTTTTACCAAACCTACAATCATATAGAAAGTAGTTGTTTTTCCGGCTCCGTTTGGTCCTAATAAACCGACGATTTCGCCTTGTGAAACTTCTACGGAAACTCCTTTTACCACTTTTTTAGGACCGTATTCTTTGATTAAATTTTCTCCGCGTAGAATCATAGCACAAATATATAATTTTTGTTTGAGAGTTGCGGAGTTTGAGTGATGATGAATGGTGAATGATGAATGTTGAATATTGAATTTTAAATGTTGAATATTGAATATTAAATATTGAATGTTGAATGTTGAATGTTGAATGTTGAATGTTGAATGTTGAATTTTAGCAAAAAACATTATCTTCGCCTATAAAATTTCCGGAGATTTTGAGTGCTAAAGAAAAAGAATTTTCAAAACTGGTAAAAGATAATCAGGGTCTGATTATCAAGGTTTCCCGGTTATATACCAATTCTTTGGAAGATGAGGAAGACTTGTTTCAAGAAATTGTGTTACAACTTTGGCGTTCTTATGACTCATTCAAAGGACAATCAAAAATCTCGACCTGGATGTACCGTGTCGCTCTGAATACCGCCATTACTATTTTCCGTAAAAAAACAAAATCGCCGCAAACCGATGAATTGATGGATTATCATCACAAAGATTTTGTGGAAGATGATGACGAAAAAAATCAGCAGATTTTCTTGCTTTATAAAGTTGTGAAAATGTTGCCCAATGTAGAAAGAGCAATCGTAATGATGTATCTCGACGATTTGCCTTATCGAGATATTGCAGAAAATTTGGGAATTACGGAAGTAAACGCACGTGTGAAAATGAACCGTTTGAAAAAAACTTTAAAAGAACTAATGCAAAAATATGCCTGAATTTAATATAGACAGCTTCAAAAAAACTTGGCAGGAACAAGAAGTTCAGCCAAAATACAACAGTAGCGAAATTGAAACTATGCTGAATAAATCATCACGTAATTATGTGAAATATATCCTTTGGATCAGCATCACAGAATTTTTGGTTATTCTCTGTATGAATGGATATTACCTGTTTTTAGGCAACGACAGTGGCAGTTTTATGAATATTCTGGAAAAACTCGGCGTACAAAATTCTTTCGATTTGCAGGCAGATTTCTCGCATCTTTATTTAATCCTGAAAATTATCAGTTTGCTGATGACGGCATTTTTCGTAGTAAAATTCTACCTGAATTACAAACGGATTAAGATAGAATCGAATTTAAAAAATCTGATTCTGCAAATCATCAAATTCAAAAAAACAGTAAATCTTTTTATCCTTGCCAATATCTTACTGATTATGCTGTTTACCATAGTTTTGGGCATTTTCACTTTTTCGGTTTTATCGGAGCAAAACATTAATCTCAACAATTCTACTCTAATTGTTTTTTGTGTAGGACTTATTGTAATGATGGTAATCAGCGTGGTTTTGATTTGGGTATATTACCGCATTGTTTACGGGATTATTCTGAGTAGATTAAGCAAAAATCTGGAAGAATTACAGAAAATAGAAAAAGGGAGTTAATTGCTTCGCAAGTGAAGAATTGTGAATTTTACTTCGTAAGTGAAGAATTGTGAATTTTGCTTTGCAAGTGAATTTTACTTCGTAAGTGAATAGTGAATTTGAAATCCACTCGAAGAAATCCACTCGAAGAAATCCACTCGAAGAAATTCTCTCAAAGAAATTCTCTCAAAGAAATTCTCTCAAAGAAATTCACTCAAAGAAATTCACTCAAAGAAATTCACTCAAAGAAATTCACTCGAAGAAATTCTCTCAAAGAAATCCACTCAAAGAAATTCACTCGAAGAAATTCTCTCAAAGAAATTCACTCGAAGAAATTCTCTCAAAGAAATTCTCTCAAAGAAATTCACCATTAAAGTTCTTTCCTCAATCTCGCAACCGGAATATTCAGTTGTTCTCTGTATTTTGCAATGGTTCTTCTTGCAATATTGTATCCTCTTTCTTTGAGTAAACCAACGAGAGCATCGTCTGTCAAAGGTTTTCTTTTACTTTCGTTGCTGATGATTTCCTGAAGATGGTTTTTGATTTCTTTGGTAGAAACTTCTTCGCCATCATCGTTTGTCAAGGAATCCGAGAAAAGATTTTTCAGGTAAATAATTCCGTTTGGTGTATCTGCATATTTGCTTTTTACCACTCTGGAAATTGTAGAAATATCAAAACCGGTAATATCGGCAACATCTTTCAGAATCATCGGTTTCAG
>CAYSQR010000066.1:0-10627 GCA_964433195.1 uncultured Kaistella sp.
TTATTGATTGGGTTGCAAATCATACAGGATGGGATCATCTATGGACGAAAATACATCCCGATTATTATCTTCACGATGAAGACGGGAATTTTCACATTGCTTCCGGAATGGACGATATTATCGAGCTTGATTATAAGAATCCTGCTCTTAGAAACAGTATGATCGAAGCGATGAAATTTTGGGTAAAAGAAACCGATATTGATGGTTTTCGATGCGATTTGGCGAGTTGGGTGGAAATTGATTTCTGGGAAGAAGCAAGACCGAAAGTAGAATCCGTGAAGCCGCTTTTCTGGCTCGGCGAATATGATGAGCTGGAAAATCCGGAATATGGAAAAGTTTTCGATGTAAGTTATTCCTGGATGTGGATGCACAAAACCAAAGCGTATTACGAAAAAAACATTCCGCTTCAGGAATTGAAAGATTTGCTGGTAAAATATTCTGCAATAGGCGACAATTCAATGAGAGTTTGGTTTACCACAAATCACGATGAAAACTCGTGGAACGGAACCGAATACGAAAAATACGGCGTGATTGCAAAACCTTTAGCAGTATTTTCCGCTACGTGGAACGGCGTTCCTCTTCTTTATTCCGGACAGGAATTGCCAAATATGAAGCGTCTTGAGTTTTTTGAAAAAGATGTTATCAACTGGAACGGAAATTATCTGCTTGCTGATTTTTACAAAACCTTATTACATTTAAAATCAAAAAATCCTGCACTTCGAGGTGGAGATTCCCAAGTAAAAACTTACTTTGTAAACACTTCGGAAAACAGCAAAATTTTATCGTATCTCCGGAAAAATGGCAAGGATGAAATTTTGGTCGTTCTCAATCTGTCAAAAGAACCGGTAAATTTCTCTCTGAATGATGAGAATGTTTCGGGAAATTTCAAAAATATTTTTGACGGGAAAACAAGAGATTTTTCGCAAGACAAAAATTTCACGATGGAAGCAGGAGATTATGCGGTTTTCGAGAAGTAATTCTTATTCCGGCTTTTCGTTTTCTGCTTCGGTAATGGTTCTGTTTTTTGCGGTAAACAAAATCACAAATCCTGCAATCATAAACGGAATCGAAAGGATTTGTCCTGTATTAAGTCCTCCGAAAGAAATAAATTCGTTTCCTTGCGGTTCTTTCAAGAATTCCACAAAGAATCGGATTGCCCAAAGAATGATGAAAAACAATCCGAACAACCAACCTTGCTGATATTTTTTGTTTGTATATCGGTACAAAATCCACAACAAAACGAAAAGCAGGAAATAACCGGTTGCTTCGAAAAGCTGGGTAGGATAACGTGGAACAATATCGCCGTATTCAGAGCTTTGCTGAGGAAATTTAACAGCAAAAAGTGAGTTTTCGGGAGCAGGTTTTCCGATGATTTCCGAATTGAAAAAATTCCCGATTCTCACAAAAGCACCACCAAGTGCGACAACAATCCCGATTCTGTCATATACCCAAAACGGATTTTTCTTAATGACTTTATAGGAATAATAAAGGGTGGTAAAAATAAGAGCAATTGTTGCTCCGTGACTTGCCAATCCCGAAAATCCGGTAAATTCCAAATGAGGTTTTGTACGGATTGGAAGAAAAACCGACCAAAAATCCTTTTTGAAAAGTTCGGGCTCATAAAAAATAACGTGTCCTAATCTTGCTCCGAGAATTGTTCCTATCAAAGTCCAGATGAAAAGAGGTTCCAGATATTTTTGGTTGATATTGTCAATCTTGAAAATTTTGGTCATAATGAAATATCCCAATCCGAATGCGAAAATGAACATCAAGCTGTAATAATGAAGCGTAACGGGACCAAGATGAATACCTGTTTCGGGATTCCAGATTGTATATAAAAAAGTAAGCATATATCTGTTTATTTAAAATTCAAAGTTCAAAATTCAATATTTTATAATTCTCCCACTCTCAAACCCTCAAACTCAATCTTTCGGCGGAACCGGATCATAACCTTTTCCTCCCCACGGATGACATCGCGAAATCCTTTTTGCTCCCATCCAAAATCCTTTGAAAATCCCGTGAACTTGGAGTGCTTCTACCATATAATGAGAACAGGTTGGTTCGTAACGGCAGTTTTTCGGAAGCAATGGAGAGATGAACCATTGATAGATTTTTATGAAAACTACCAAAGGAAAAGTAATAATTTTGTTGAGTGTAAGTTTCAAAACACTGCAAAAATACTTTAAAAAAAATTAAAATTAAATGTAAATTTGTGGAAAGTTAGATGATAGATGTTGGAAGATGATGTGGAGACTTTGAGGAAATGAGACTTTGAGAATGAAATGAAAAATAAATTGACAATTGACTCTGAATTTTGAATAAATAGAATTTTTGAAACATCCAACATCCATCATCCAACATCCAACATCCAACATCCATCCAAAACCTTAAACCTTGAACCAAAATACTCCTCTTGCCGAAAAACTCCGCCCGAAAACTTTAGATGAAGTTCTCGGACAGGATCATCTTACCGGAAAAACGGGAACTATCCGGAAAATGCTCGAAAATGACACGCTCAATTCCCTGATTTTTTGGGGACCTCCCGGAACCGGAAAAACGACTTTGGCAGAAATAATTTCCGAAAAATCGGGAAGAAAATTTTTTAAACTTTCAGCCGTTTCGAGTGGCGTAAAAGAAGTAAGAGAAGTCATCGAAGAAGCAAAAAAGCAAAACCTTTTTTCGGGGAAATCTCCGATATTGTTTATTGACGAAATTCACCGTTTCAATAAATCGCAACAGGATTCCTTGCTTCACGCCGTAGAAAAAGGATGGATTGTCTTGATTGGAGCAACAACCGAAAATCCGAGTTTTGAAGTGGTTTCGGCACTTTTATCGAGAAGTCAGGTTTATGTTCTGAAAGCTTTGGATTATGAAAAGTTGGAAGAACTTGCAAAAATTTCCCTGAAAAAATATAACGAAATCGAGCAAACCGATTTTAAAATCAAGGATTACGAAGCTCTCATACAATATTCCGGAGGTGATGCGAGAAAGCTCATTAATGCAGTGGAAATTGTTCTGAACCAGTTTAAAAATTCAAAGAAAAAAGAAATCAAAAACAATGATGTTCTCGAAGTTTTGCAGGAAACAATGGCTCTTTACGACAAAAACGGAGAACAGCATTACGACATTATTTCAGCATTTATCAAATCAATGCGGGGAAGCGATCCGAATGCGGCAGTTTATTGGCTTGCAAGAATGTTGGTCGGTGGAGAAGATATTAAATTTATTGCAAGAAGAATGCTGATTTTGGCTTCCGAAGATATTGGTTTGGCAAATCCAAATGCTTTAGTCGTTGCAAATAATTGCTTTCAGGCAATTAATGTCATTGGAAATCCCGAAGCAAGAATTATTTTAAGCGAAACAGCGGTTTATCTTGCGGTTTCTCCGAAAAGCAACTCCACCTATTTAGCAATTAATGAAGCGATGAAAAATGTGAAGCAGACCGGAAATCTTCCTGTTCCTCTTCATCTAAGGAATGCTCCCACAAAACTGATGAAGAATATGGATTACGGAAAAGACTATCAATACGCCCATTCTCACGAAGGAAATTTCGTGGATTTGGAATTTCTGCCGGAAGAAATCAAAGGGACAAAATTCTATGAACCGGGAAATAATTCCACGGAAAATAAAATTAAAGAAGAACTGAAGAAAAAATGGAAAGGGAAGTATTGAGTTTGATGGTTTTATGATTTGGGAGATTAAGACAATAAATTTGAATCTTAAATTTTAAACCTCTAAATCGACTTTCACAAAATTTTATTAAGACAATTTTGTTAGCTCAGATTATATTATTAGATTTGTAAGAAATAAATTAAATTATTATGAAGAAATTTTTATTATCGTGCTTTTTAGCACTGGGAATTGGAGCGAATGCCCAATATAATTATACGCTGGGTTTTGAGGAGGAATCGAGTGGTCATTTCAGCCATTTCGGTGGAGGAACAGTAAGTACTGCTTCTGCTGCTATTTGTACAGGATCAGCTGGAGGGCAAATTGCAATATCTGCTTCTGTTACACGTTCGGGATTTATGATTCTGCTCGATGAAATAGGACAGTCGGGAAATGGGCAGAAAGTAGATGTAACAGGTAAATACAAGAAAGCAGCAAACCTTACCGGAACGATTAGTCTGGCTTATTTTATACTGGATGAAGCAAGTAATTTATGGACTGTTGTTCCTTTTGGAACCACCAATACGCTTTCAGCACCAGCAATTACCACTTGTGCCTCTTTATCTGCTACTATTCCTGCAGGTGCTTTACAGCCGAATAAAACTTATGGTATAGGAATGTGGTTTGAGAGAACAGGTACAACTACCGGTAATATCTATATGGACGATATTGTGATTAATCAGGAAGTGGTGGGTACAGTTCCTACTTGTACTACCTTTACAAATCCTACTTCTGGTGCTACAGTTTCGGCAGGAAATGTTGCATTTACTTGGAACAGTGTACCGACTGCCGTGAACTATAAATTGACAGTTGGCACAACACCGGGAGGTTCGGAAATATTGGATACTGTAGTTGCGGGAACTTCTATCAACGTTTCTTTAGTACCTAGTACCACCTATTATACTAAAGTGGTACCTTCTAACCTAAATGGTGACGCGGTAGGTTGTACAGAAATTACTTTCTCTACAGATGACCAGATTAATTATTGTGGACCATTAACCTCTACTGCTCCTACTCAGATTGCACCAATCAAATCGGTATCTTTTGCTGGATTAACCAATGCTTCCGATCCATCAGCAACAACGATTGGTACTTTCCCTGTACATCAGGATTTTACCACAATAGAATTCCCTGTTGAAGCTGGTCAATCTTTACCAATTACCATATTGGGTACTACAAACGGTAATCCTGCAAACGGTTGGGCTGCAACAGTATTTATAGACTGGAATAATGATGGTGATTTCGATGATGCTAACGAGCAGTATTTTAATACGTTTGCTACTAAACTTTTTATTGGTGGAGTAGCGGATAATCCGGTTTCGCTTACCAAAGATATTGCAATTCCTGCTGATGCAGCTTTAGGAAAAAGAAGAATGAGAGTGAAGTATAACTTCCAATCTACTGCAGCTACTACAATGCACGAAGCTCTTGCTACTGCGTGTTCGAATATGATTAATGGTCAAGTTGAAGATTATACCATTGAAGTAAAATTACCGACCAATCCACCTGGTTGTACTACAATTACTGCACCTACAAACGGAGCAACCAATTTCCCTGCAAACGGAACAATTACTTGGGAATCTGCAACAGGAGCAACAGGTTATAAGGTATATATCGGTACTTCTGCAGGAGCAACAGATGTTGTGAATGGTACGGAAGTTACAGAAACTTCATACAATGCAAGCCTTACACCTTTCATTACTTATTATGCAAAAGTAGTCCCTTTCAATATAATAGGAGATGCAACCGGATGTACAGAAATATCCTTTACAACAGGAGATGTAGTATATTGTACGGCAGCGGCAACCAGTACTTCTGCTTCATTTGAAAAAATCAGCAGGGTTCAGTTTGCAGGTATAGATCAATCTTCTACTTCTCCTGCAGGATACGAAGACTATACTGCTGTGAAAGGTATTGTAAACCAGAATACATCGACCAATCCGATTACTGTTACGATTTCTAATTATGCTTCCCAGGATCAGATTGCGGTATGGATTGATTTCAATCAAGATGGAGTGTTCGCAGATGACGCTACTGAGAAAACAATACTTACAAGTGCAGCTTCTGCAACGGGTAACATCGTAGTACCTGCAGATGCAAAACTTGGTAATACACGTATGAGAGTAAGAGTAAATTATAATGCTGCTCCTCCTGCTTGTGGAACTACATCATTTGGTCAGGTTGAAGATTATACAATAGAGGTTAAGGAAAACTTGGCTGTATCTGATGTAACTAAAGCAAACATCTCGGTATATCCTAATCCGTTTACGGATGTACTTAGAATTTCTGATGTGAAAGACGTGAAATCTATCTCTGTAAGCGATATGTCCGGAAGACAAGTGAAAACTTTGAAACCAAGTGCAGAGCTTAACCTCTCCTCTTTGAGAACAGGAGTATATGTTGTTACCCTTCATATGAATGATGGAAGTGTAAAAACAATCAAAGCGATTAAAAAATAACCGATATAAATTACTTACACTTTATCAAAAGAATCCGTCTCGTTTTTCGAGGCGGATTTTTTGTTTGAGCGTTTTATTTTTTGTTTGAGAGTTCCATAATTCATAACTTATATTTACTATGTTATTCATAAATTTTTATAAAAAATAATAAAAAATATTGCCTATTCAAATTTTATTTTTTAGATTTGTAATTAATAAATAAAATTAAATTATTATGAAGAAACTTTTATTATCGTGCTTTATAGCACTTGGTATTGGTGCAAATGCCCAATACAATTACACGGGAACGTTTGATGATTCCCCAGATCTTTACGGACAGTTCGGTCAAGGTACGATTACTGCGGCTGCAGCTTGTACAGGTGCTTTAGGGGGGCAAATTGCTTCTCCAAACACTGCTAATTATCAATCAGGCTATATGCTTATGCTTGATGAATTGGAAATTTTTGATAATACACAGACCAACAACGGTCAAGCTGCAACAGTTACGATGAATTATAAAAAAGCAGCGGGACCGGTAGGAACAATTTATCCTATGCTCTTCAGTTATGATGAAAATACAGATCTTTGGAATATTACAGATATCGGAGCACCAGCGAGTCTAACTAGTGCCGCTATTACCACCTGTGGAACTTTAACCGGAAGTATTGCTGCGGGTGTTATGATACCCGGTAAAGTTTACGCAGTAGGTTTTTGGTATGTAAGATCATCCGGTAGTGGTAACGTTTTTGTAGATAATATCAAGATTGAACAAAATGTTGTTGCTACCGCTCCGGATTGTACAACCATTACTTCTCCTGCTCATACTTCTACAGTAAATTATGGAGATGTTGCTATTACTTGGGGTGCAGCTCCAACTGCTGTTGGTTATCATTTAACCGTAGGAACTTCTTCCGGAGCTTCTGATGTATTTAGTGGAAATATTATGGGAGGTTTGACTGAACAATACGTTTCAACAGATGCTAACTCTACATACTATGTCAACATAGTTCCTTTCAATAATAGTGGTGATGCTGTTGGTTGTACAGAAACTAGTTTTAATACAAACAATACGATATCTTATTGCGGGGTATCATCTACTAATGTTGATGAGAAATTTAGCAGATTTCGTCTTGCGGATATCGACCACTCCAACTCCTCCTCAGCTGCGTATGTGGACTTTACTTCGGTTACAGGTCATGTAGTCCAAGGACAAGGATATCTTGCTACGGCAAATTTAAGCCCTTCATATACAGGTAATATCACAGCAGTATGGATAGATTATAACCATGATGGTATATTTTCGAATGATGAAAGAACCATTTTAACAGGAACAGCTACTGCTACCGGTACTATTACAATCCCTTGTAGTGCTCTTTTGGGAGATACCCGTATGAGAATAAGAGTAGATTATCAAGTAACACCAATTCCTTGTGGAATACAAGCATCTGGATATGGGCAAGCATGGGATTTTACCATTAATATAGCAGAGCCAGAATTACCAAGTTGTGTAGCCATTACTTCTCCGGCAGACGGTGCAACAGATACTACAGTACCAACAACTACACTTACATGGACAGCCGATGCTAATGCCTCAGGATACAAAGTATATGTAGGAACAACTTCCGGAGGTACGGATATTGTAAACGGAACGCTTGCTACAGGAACTACTTTTGACATTACCGGTCTTAGCAAAACTACACAATACTTTGCGAAAGTTGTTCCGACAAACTGTAAAGGAGATGCTACAGGTTGTACAGAAATTTCATTCACTACAGGATCGACCTTGACTTATTGTGCAGCAACGCACACTACTACCGGTGGTACTTCAGACAGAATTACCAACGTATCATTCTCTAATATTTCTAATGCAAGTACGAATACCAATGGTTATCTAAATGCTACTGCTGTGGTAGGAAATGTAACACAGAAGGGAGTGTATGCAATTGCTTTAACAATTGCTAATGGTAATACCAATGACAAAGCGAAAGTTTGGATAGACTATAACCAAAACGGTCAGTTTGAAGATGGCGAAATGACATTATTGACCCGTCAAAGTAATACTTTGATCAACGGGAACATTACGATTCCTCAGGATGCAGTAGAAGGAAATACCCGTATGAGAATCAGAATGTCAAGACAGTCAAATGCAAACAACATCGTAGCTTGTGGTAATATATCTGCACAAGGAGAAACGGAAGATTATACGTTGGATATCGCTGAATGGTTAGGAGTATCATCTAATGTTAGTAAAGGAAACATCTCTGTATATCCAAATCCGTTTACAGATGTGTTGAGAATCTCTGATGTAAAAGATGTGAAATCTGTATCGGTAAGCGATATGTCCGGAAGAACAGTGAAAACACTTGCACCGGCTGCAGAGCTTAATCTTTCATCTTTGAAAACAGGAGTATATGTTGTTACCCTTAATATGAACGACGGAAGTGTAAAAACTTTCAAAGCAATTAAAAAGTAATATTTAATTAAATATTTCTTATAAATGAATCCGCCTCAGAAATGAGGCGGATTTTTTGTTATACCTGTAGGTTTCGCAGAATCTATAAGGTTTGAGATAAAAAAATGAAGAATGAAATCGGGTATAGTCAAAATTTTTTATCGCAAAAAGTATATTGAAATGTCAGTCTAAAAAGTCTGCTAAGAAAAGTTTTACCGTTTCCATTATTAGCAAATCCACCCATTTTCAAAGAACTTGATTTGGTTTTTCTTGTCAAGTTTTCGATTGGTGCAATGTTTTGTCACTTAATTATGCTTGTTATTTTATCATCTGCCATTGGTAGTGCTTATTTTTCCTCTAATATTTTCAACAACTGTTCATTCAAATACAATTTTTCTTTACCAACTTTTACCAACTTTAAAAAGCCTTGTTCTTCTAACATAATCAAATAATTTTTAAGTTTCCAATATTTTCGTCAATCAAATATTGGCGTTTGGTGTAAGGTAAACGGAATAAAATCTCTACTAAGTCTGCGGTTGTTGTAAGCAAAATCGCCCTCAACAATCTGAATCTGCTTCTGACCGACAACCTGCTCCAGTTGTCGTACTTTTCCCTCAAGCTCTTTGAGTTTATTGGTGCTGCTTTCTTTCATCTCTACAATTCGGATTCCTTTCTCGTTAAAAGTAGAAAATTTATAAACCCAACAGTAGATTACCGAATCTGATATTCCATAAAGTTTTTCCAGTTGCAAAACACTGTATTTTCCGCTCTCAAAAAGTGACATAATTTCTCTCTTGAAGTCCTCGCTGTAAATTCTTTGTTTCTGAAGTTTTCGTAAATTTGCTTTCATAAAATAGTTGACTTTTTTTGTCAACCTATATCAGGGACGGACAGCTTCCAAATCTGAGATCGGTATCATATTGTTTAGACCAGTAATTGTAAGCTTCTTCTACATTCATTTTAAAATTATTAATAAATCAAATATCAGAATTTTCTTATAAAAAAACGCAATCCTTTTCAGAATTGCGTTTTGAATATTTTTAAAATAAGTTTACAAGCCAAACTGCTTTGCAAACAAATCCGGGAAAATTCCGAGTGTGATAAGTGCAATAATAATGAAAACCGCCACAATATTGTAAGTGAGCGTTACTTTTTCCGAAGTGTTGAAGCTGCTTTCTTTCGGGAAAAACATTGCCATAATCAACCGCAGATAATATGCAATGGAAATAGCAGAACCTAAAACCGCAACCAAAATCAAAAACGGAGCGTTTCCAATTGCTTGTGCGAAGATGGAAAACTTCCCCATAAATCCTGCTGTCAAAGGAATTCCTGCCATTGAAAGCAATGAGATAGATGCAGTTACCGCCAAAACCGGTTCGCTGCGTCCCAATCCTCGGAATGCGTTGAACGAAGTTTCTCTTTTCAGCTTTTCTACCCAAATCAGACACATCATCACTCCCACTGTTGCCAATGAATAAGCGAACAGGTAAAATGCAAGATTATATGCGGAAAGACTGTTCATTCCGAAAAAAATCAAAGCAAGATAACCAACGTGAGAAACAGATGAGTAAGCCAACATTCTTTTTGCATTGCTTTGAGCAAGTCCCATTGCATTTGCCAGAAACAGAGTAATGATGAGTAAAACTCCGATGATATTAATCCATTCTCCTGTAATTCCGATAAAGCCAATTGTCATCATTCTGAAAAATGCGTAGAACGCTGAAATTTTCACAACCGACATCATAAATGTAGTGATGAGCGAAGGAGAACCTTGGTAAACATCGGGACTCCACATATGAAACGGAGCCATAGAAACTTTGAAAGCCAATGCAACCAACATAAGAACCGCACCCATAATGAACATCAGATTCGTAGGATTTTCAATAGAAAAAGTGTGGATTCTGTAAAGGTCGAAACTTCCTGAACTTCCGTAAATCAAAGCGATTCCGAATAAGAGAAATCCTGTTGCAAATGCTCCCATTAAGAAATATTTAATGGACGCTTCGTTGGAACGTAAATCGGTTTTGTTGCTTCCTGCCAAAACATAAAGCGGAATAGAAAGGATTTC
>CAYSQR010000067.1:0-10322 GCA_964433195.1 uncultured Kaistella sp.
CGTTCCGATGAAACAAACCGGTTTCGGAATTTGGGAAGCAGCGGTAGAAATCGCCGGAAACAAAATGATTCAGTATAAATACGGATTAATGAATACCGTTTCTGGAGAAGTTTTCGACATCGAATACGGCGACAACAGATGGGCTTTACCAAACGTCGAGAAAAATATTCTGCAGATAAAAGCCGATCATTTTTTCAGGTTCAAATCTTTTGAAATGTATCATTCTGCGGGAGTTGCCGTTCCTGTTTTTTCATTAAGGACAGAAAATGGTTTTGGAGTGGGCGAATTTCCGGATTTGAAAAACCTTGCAGATTGGGCGAAAGAAACCCGGCTTTCTGTTTTGCAGATTTTGCCGATAAATGATACCACTGCAAATTACAGTTGGACGGATTCTTATCCTTATGCGGCGATTTCGGTTTACGCACTTCATCCGCAATATCTTTCGATTGATAATCTTGAATTTCCTTTACCGAAAGATTTAGTTAAAGAATTTAATGCTAAAAAAGCCGAATTAAATTCTTTAAATCTAATTGATTACGAACAAGTGATTTCCGGAAAATGGAAATTCATTAAAGCAATTTTTGAAGCGAATAAAGATAAAATATTAAAGAACAGGAATTTCAAAAAATTCATTAAAGATAACGAAAAATGGCTTGTTCCGTACTCCGCATTTTGTGTTCAGAGAGATAAGTACAAAACCCCGGATTTCAACAATTGGAAAACCCACAAAAAATATATCGCCGGAAAAATTGCTCCGTTTTTTACTGTAAAAAGTAAAGATTACGAAACTGCAATGCTGCATTCGTGGGTACAATATCAACTTCATTTGCAACTGAAAAATGCGATAGATTACATCCACAATTTGGGAATTTCCGTGAAAGGAGATTTACCAATCGGAATTTACCGTTATTCTGTAGAAGCGTGGACAGAACCTGAACTTTTCGGAATGGATTTCCAAGCAGGAGCTCCTCCCGATCAGTTTACAGATTTGGGACAAAACTGGGAATTTCCTACCTACAATTGGGAAGCGATGAAAGAAGACGGTTACAAATGGTGGAAAAACCGCTTCAAAGCTCTGGAACAATATTTCGATGCGATGAGGATTGATCACATTCTCGGATTCTTCCGAATCTGGAGAATGCCGGTTTCTGCAACACAAGGAATTTTGGGTTATTTTTATCCTGCAATTCCGGTGACTTTAGAAGAATTTTCGGCAAGAAATATTCCGTTTGATTTTGGCAGATATTGCAAACCTTTCATTAATGATGAAATTCTTTACAAATATTTTGGCGACGAAAAAGATACGGTTCATAATGATTTTATGAATAATAATTCGGACGGAACTTATTCATTTAAAGAAGAATTTGATACCCAAAGAAAACTTACGGATTATTTCAAGCAAAATCCGAATTCTTCGGCAGAGAAACTGGTTTCGCTTTGTGCAAATGTTTTGTTTTTGCAGGAAGAAAAAAACGGAGAATTTGTTTATCATCCGAGATTTAACATAGAAAGAACCGATTCTTACCAATATCTTTCCGATGATGAAAAACGAAATCTTTCCGAACTTTATGTCGATTATTTTTTCAAAAGACAGGATGGATTGTGGTATCAAAAAGCGATGGAGAAACTTCCGGTAATTCTCAATGCAACAGATATGCTGATTTGTGGCGAAGATTTGGGATTGATTCCCGATTGTGTTCCGAAAGTGATGGAAAGATTAGCGATAACCGCACTGAAAGTTCAGAGAATGCCGTCTGAAAATATTCTTTGGTATAATCCGAAAAATGCAGGTTATCTGAATGTAGTTACGGCAAGTTCACACGACAGTTCCACACTTCGGCAATGGTGGAATGAAGACCGGAATCTTTCCCAGCAATACTTTAATCAGCAACTTGGGCAATCCGGAACTGCTCCTTGGAATCTGGAACCGCAACTGGCGGAAATCATTATCAAGCAACATTTGTACAACAATGCAATGCTCGCAATTTTCCCGATTCAGGAATTTTTTGCAACAGATGAAGAATTGGTAAATCCGAATATTGATGAAGAAAGAATCAACAATCCCGCAGTTTTCCCATATTACTGGAGATACAGAATACACCTGAATTTAGAAGATTTAATAAATAAAGAAAACTTTAACCAAAAAATTGCAGGCTGGATTTCGGATTCGAACCGTATTTAATCGTTAAAGGATGGAATAAATTTAATCACTGATAATCAATCATTTAAAGTGTTTTTCAAAGAAAGTTAAAATCTATGATTTTAACTTTCTTTTTTTATTGTAATCAAATAACTAATGAATGTTGAAAATGCTTATTGAGTATTCATTTATTTTAAATATTCATTGTAAAATTTGGCACAGTTTTTTAATAATGATTAATAATCATCAGAAAAAATAAAATTGAAATGAAAAAAATACTATTTGGATTATCGGTGATTATAGCAACATCGGTTTCCGCACAAAATTATCCCGATTATTATCCAATCAATAATAACAACAATAATTATTACGGGGATTACGACGATGAATATTATTTTCCGGATGATTATTACTACGAATATCCTTCAGATTATTATACCGCTGATTTTTACCAGAGTTACTACAATGATTATCGTAAAAGTATATATGGTGTAAATTGGAACAGGTTCTTTGCAACTTACCGGCTTTCTCATTGGCAGATTCAGCAGATTGTGATGCTCAATGAGATGTTCCCTACATTCTCTGCGTGGAACTCTTATTACAGATACAATCCGGATAGATGGTATTATGACAGGTTTTTTGCATTACAGCAGATTTTGGGTCCGAGAATTTATGTTATTTATCAGAATAATTTTTATAATGGTTACAATCCGGTAGTATATTTCCGGAATTACAGAGTAAGACATTATGCACCTACAATTTATGTGTTGCCGAGATACAGAAACATCAATATTAATGTTTACAAAATTGACAGAAACACTTTTCATCAAAACAATCCGAGAACAAACATAGGATTTCAGCAAACACCAAGAACAAGAAACAACGGTTTTCGCAATGATGGAGCTGTAACTGAAAACAATACAAAAAACAATAATATAAGAACAGAAAACGGAAGTACAAGAAACAACAATCTCCGTACACAACCCGAAATACGGCAAAACAATAATACGCCGAGAACGACAGTTCCCGAAAGAAAGATAGAAAACAATTCCCAAAACCAGAGAAATCAAACACCGGATAATTCCACCAGAAATTCGGGACAGAGATTTACTTCAAGGTAATTTTAAATGCTGGAAGATGGGAGATGGAAAATGAATCCCGTATCCCGTAACTCGACATTTTTAACAAAACTTTATGATTCAGACATTTAACCAATAAATATTTTAGACATCAAAAAGACAAGTAACACAATTATTATTAACAACTAAAAAAGATTAGAAAATGAAATCAAAGATTCACGAACACAAAAACCAATTAAAAATGACAGTGAGTAAAAAATTAGTTTTAAGTGCAGCTTTCGTAGCGATAGGAACATTCGCAATGGCACAAACCAATCAACTGCAAAAATCGGATAGAGGACAAATGGAGCAAAAACACGAAGGAAAGTTGAAAAAAATGCAGACCGAGCTGAATCTTACCGATGCACAAGTTACCCAAATAAAAGCTCTTCACGAAAAAGGAAAGGCGGAAAGAACGGGAAACCAAGCGGAAAGAAAAGCAAAAATGGAGCAGTGGAAACAGAAAAAAGAGCAAAGAAATGCCGAAATGAAAAGAATCCTCACTCCGGAACAGTACCAGAAATGGGAAGCTAAAAAACAGGAAAGAGGAGCGAAAATGGAAATGCACAAAGCAAAAAAAATGTCTGCGGAATAACGGACAAATGATTTTTAAGAAAAAAGCGGAAATTTATTTTCCGCTTTTTTTTGTGCAGATAAACAGAATTTCATAAATTTGGTAAAAACAGAAAAAATGATTACTACGAAAATAGCAAAGCTGATTAACGACCAGATTGCAAAAGAACAATACGCCGCACAATATTATTTATCGATGTCCGCTTGGTTTTCTGCACAGGATTTGGACGGGATTGCAAATTATTTCCGCGTACAGAGCAAAGAAGAACTGATGCACGCCGACAAAATGTTCGATTATATGATTGATGTGGGTGCGGAAATTATTTTGAGCAAAGTAGAAAAACCACCGCATAAATTTGAGAATGCTACCGAAATTTTTGAAAAAGCATTGGAGCACGAAAAAATTGTTACCAAAAGTATTTTCAATATTCTGAAAAATGCAAACGATGAAGGAGATTTTGCTACCGTTTCTTTTCTGCAATGGTTTGTAAATGAGCAGGTAGAAGAAGAAGCAAATGCTTCGCAACTCGTTACCAAAATAAAAATGGTTTGCGAAAACCCATCTGCACTGTATCTTTTCGATCAGGAACTCAGCCAACGTGTTTTTAATCCAAATCCGGCAGTATAATAATGATGAAAAAAATTTACAAACTGTGCTTCATCGTTTTGTCGGTAATGGTTTTTGCTCAGGATTACAGCATCATTTCGATACCGGAAAATCTTTTGCAGAATGCAAATGCAGTCATACGTGAACATTCCGAAGATTACATTATGAAATCGGTAAATGATATGACAATAAAGGAAACTCGTGTGGTTACCATTCTGAACAAAGCAGGAGATGATTTTTCTTTGGTAACAATTCCGTATAATCCTACAACAAAAGTGGGCAATATAAAAGTAGAACTTTTCGATGCTTTCGGGAAATCCATTAAAACATATAGCAAAAAAGATTTTTCGGATTATACCAATAACAGAAGTGCAGCTTTGTATGTAGATGACAGGATTTTGGTATTTAAACCTATTTCTACGAAATATCCTTATACGATAAAGACCTATTACGAAACAAATACTTCAAATACGATTTATCTCAGTGGTTTCCGACCGTTCAATTCTTATAATATTTCTTTGCAGAAACGCGGTTTTTCGATTACCAACAATTCCGGAATAAAAATCAGAACGAAAATCAATGACAAATCTTTAGGTAAAGTAACCAAATCCGAGAACGGAAATATCTGGAAATTTTCGTATGAAAACATTCCTGCGATTGCGAATGAAGATTTCTCGCCAAGTTTTGATTATCTGATTCCTACTGTTGAATTTTCTCCGGAGAAATTTACGCTCGAAGGAAAACAAGGAGATTTATCAGATTGGAACAGTTTCGGGAAATGGTATTATCAAAAGTTAATCACGCCGGTTTCCGAGATTACTCCCGAAATCAAAGCTGAAGTTGCTGCACTCAATTTATCGGGAACAGCTTCGGAAAAAGTAAAAACCATTTACCAATATATGCAGAACAAAACCCGGTATGTTCTTATTTCAATGGGAATCGGAGGATGGCAACCGATGCCTGCTTCGGAAGTAAGCAAAAAAGGATACGGAGATTGCAAAGCTTTAACCAATTATATGCGGACTTTGCTTGCGGCTGCAGGAATTAAATCTTATTATGCCGTAATTTATGATGACGATTCGGTCATCAGTTTTGATCAAGATTTCCCGAAACTTTCAGGAAATCACGTTATACTAATGATTCCTACGGAAACAGATACAATCTGGCTCGAAAATACATCGCAAAAAGTTGCATTCAATCATCTTTCATATTCTTCCCATAACAGAAATGTTTTGGCGGTAGATGAAAACGGAATCAAAATTATCGATACTCCCGTTTATAAACCGGAAGAAAGCAAAGAAAAAATGACCGCAAAAATAAAACTTACCGAAGAAGGAAATATCGTTTCCGATGCAAACTTTGAATTTACAGGAGGACAATACGATATGAATCTCCGGCTTTTCAGTATGAAAAATGATGAAATTCAGGAAGCGTTGAAAAACAGGCATTATAATCTGAAAATCGATCAGATCGCAATACAGAATTTACAGAACGACAAAAACAATGCAAAGATTTTATACGATATGAATCTGAAAGCAAACGGATTTTCCAAGAAAATAGGGAACGATATGTTTTTCCCGGTAATGCCGTATTATCGAGCGACTATGCTTTCCGGAAATGATGAAAGAAAGCTTCCGTTTGAAACAGCTTTTCCTTTTCAGGATGATTACGAAATAGAATTTAGCATTCCGGAAGGTTACAAATTTTCGGAGATTCCGCAATCTTCAGATTATACTACAGAATTTGGTTCATATTCTATTGATTTTAAAGTAAAAGAAAATAAATTATTGGTTCACAGGATTTTAACCATAAAAAAAGGAATTTATCCTAAAGAAAAATTCAAAGATTATTTGGCTTTCAGAAAGAAAACAGCAAGCAACGACAATACTAAAGTTTTAATATCAAAATTATAATGAAAAAAAATCTACTCATTTTATCCGTATTTTTATCGGGTTTCGTTTTTTCGCAGCACAAGTTTTTGGATGTTCCGAAACTTTCAGACGCCGATCTGAAAAGTGAAAAATACGCAAAACAGGAAGATGTTCCTGCGGAAGTTCTTTACCGTTCCGTCCATTTCCGGATAGATTATGATGGATATCTTTATCAGGATATTATCGAACGCGTAAAAATCTATAATAAAGACAACGCCGGAAAATACCTGAGCCAAGAAATCCCAATATACGACAACGGAAGAGGCGGTCGTGAAGTTCTGAGCAATCTGAAAGCATATACTTATAATTTTGAAAACGGGAAAAGTACTGCCACAAAAGTAGAAAGGGACGAGAAATATAAATCCAAAGAAGACAAAAATTATACGGTTACCAAATTTGCTTTTTCTAATGTAAAAAACGGTTCGGTTGTAGAATATTCCTATAATATTTACACACCGTTTCTGGGTTCTACACCAAGAGTTCTTATCGAAGAAGAAATTCCGGTAAGATATGTGGAATATGTTTTCGATACGCCGAAACCTTTAGGATACAGCATTAATTATAAAGGAAATCTTACTCCGACTCATCGTGATACGGGAGAAAGAAAGTTATATGGTGCTGATTATCAGATTTACCGTTTTGCTTACGAAAATGTACCTGCATATAAGGAAGAGAAATATGTGATGAATAATGATAATTACAAAACAGGAATCAAATCGGAGCTGAATTCTACTTATTTTAATAATCAGTTAAAATCATATGCACTTAGCTGGAATGATGTACGAAAAAGACTTTATGACCACGATGATTTTGGGGGGCAGCTTAAAAAACAAAGTCTGGTAAAAAATCTACTCCCCGAAGAAATCAAAACCATCTCATCAAAAATGGAACAGGCAAAAGCAATCCTGAAATTCGTACAGAAAAATTATACCTGGAACAAAGAAAACGAAGTTTTTACAGATAAAGGAATCCGGAATTTAGTCAATACCAAAATCGGAAATACTGCCGAAATAAATCTTCTCGTCACGATGCTTCTGCGAAGTGTGAATATCGATGCAAATCCTGTAGTGCTTTCTACCGTGAAACGAGGAGCTTTGCTTTCTTATAATCCGTCGATTTCCCAGCTGAATTATGTGGTAAGTTCTTTTATTCAGGACAAAAGTGTTTATCTTTTGGATGCCACTTCCGCACAAAGCGAAATCAATATGATTCCTCCTCGAGCATTGAATTATTACGGATTGGTAATGACAGACAAAGAAGCACTGCAAATCAACGTGATTTATCCCGATGTCAGCAAAACTTTTCTCACTGTGGATGCGAAAATGAATCCCGACGGAACTTTCGAGGGACATTTTTCAGACCGCGATACCAAACTCTATGCAATGGTGGTAAACGAACGATTTTTGGAAGATAAAGAAAAGTTCGCCAAGTCTTATAAAGACGAATACAAATTTTCATTTTCAGAGATGAAACACGGTCTTCAGGAAAATAACGATTTTGAAACAAGTTTCGATTTCAGTTCAGATACTTTTTCGGATGCAATCGGGAACAAGCTGGTTTTTAATCCTTTGCTTTTTCTGTACTCGCAGAATCACGATTTCAATCAAAATGAACCGAGAAAAGCACCGCTCGAATTTTATTCCGCTTATGAAAGAGTGAAGAAAGTTACCATCACAATTCCCGACAACTTTGTTTTTGAAAACGTACCGAAATCCAAAAAATTCCGTACCGAAGACAATGCGTTGCAATATACCTATCTTGTTACCCAAACAGGGAATCAGCTTACGGTAGAAACTACGATTCAGGTTGATGATTCTGTTTTCCCGAAAGAATATTATCCCATATTCACGCAGATTTTCGATAATATTACCAAACAGGAAGCACAAGTTGTAACTGCAGTGAAAAAATAATATTTCTTTGTTTTATCCTATATTTGTATAAAATAAGTCAAAGCGATTTTTAGATTTAATGATTAGAGATTTTAAAAATTAGAAATAATGAGAACACAAATAATAGAAGATCACAATGGAATTCCTACAGGTATTTTTATCCCGATTGAAGACTGGGAAAAAATGAAAAAAAAATATCATATTGATGATACTAAAGAGGTTTTTCAACTTTCTGATGAGCAAAAAAAAATATTGGACAGTCAAGATGATTTAGCGATTTCGGAATATCAAGACAATGACGAGTTTGTATCCGAATTAAAAAAGGAATATGGACTTTAAGGTAAAAGTTTCTCCCATTGCTAAAGCTAATATAAGAGAAGCGGTAAGTTATTACAAAAAAGAAGCCTCCGTAAAAGTTGCTCAAAACTTTGTGAAAGATTACGGAGATACCTTAAATAAAATTAAACAAAACCCGTTCTTTCAAGTTTATTATAAAGATTTTAGAGGACTGCCTCTAAAAAAATATCCCTACATTATTTTTTACCAAATATACGAAAGCAAAAAACTCATTCTTGTAAAAGCAGTTTTCAACGCATATCAAGATACAGCGAAAAGACCATAAATAAAAGAATAATTCTTTCACACATAAACAATCTCTGTTCCCGAAACTTTCTTGCCGAGTTTTTCTAGAACAGATTTATACTCATCGACTTGTAATTGATGTTTTTCCTTTTCGTCGCCGGTTTTGAAATCGATGATGATATAGCCGTTTTCGGTTTCTATTAATCGGTCGGGACGATAGATTTTCGTTTCGCCGTTTTCCGAAATCATTATATCTTTTTCATTGATAATTTTTTGGTTTTCAGTAAAATACTTTGAATATTTTTCGTTTTTAATAATATTGAAAATTCTTTCCCCGATTTCGGATTTTTCATTTTCGGTAATCGTTCCTGCCAAAAGATATTTTTCCAGAACTTTTTCCACCTCTTTTCCCGAATTGATTTGGGCTAAAATTTCGTGCGTAAAAATCCCGATTCGCACTTTCTCTACACGGTTTTGGTAATTTTTTGATGGAGTTGCAATTTTTATTGCTTCCGGATTTTTGGCTTTTTCGGTCGTGAAATTGATGGGTTTCGTTTTGAAATCCGAACTTTTTTCTTTTCCGTGTTTTCTCAGATTTTCTTCCGAAATCTCATACAAATCGAAAGACGAAATTTCTTCGCCCGATTCGTCTTTCGGAATTTTGGATTCCAAAAACTCGTAAATTTCGAGGTTATTGCTCGTTTTATTCGGTTTTTCTATATAGAAGAAAAGCTGTTCCGCGGCTCTCGTTGTTGCGACATACTGCAAACAGAAACGGTCGATTTTATTCTGGTAAATATTTTTTTGATTAAATTCTGCCATTTCGGTATCATACACTTCCAGCTCTTTGCTGAACGAATCTACATTCACCGAAGTCAGTCCGTTTTCGGAATCTGTTTCGAGCCAGCTGGTAAATTTTCCGTCTTTGTGAGAATTTTCCATCGGCAAAAAAACGACAGGAAATTCCAAACCTTTCGCTTTGTGAATCGTCATCAGTTGCACTGCATCTATATTTTCCGATGCCTGAATCGTGGTTTTATTTGCTTCCTCGTCCCAGAATTTCAGAAACGCTTTAAGCGTAGAACCTGCATTTTGGGAATAAGCATAAAGCATTTCCAGATAATTGAAAAGAAAATCGGTTTCCTTTCCTTTTACCGAAAATTCCTGCAGAAAATATTCGATGGAATTGTATAAATTTAATTGAAGTAAATCGTTGTTTTTCAGTCGGATTCCGTATTTTTTATTAATGAAATCTTCCATTTCGGATTTATTTTTCAGCTCAAGCATTTCCATCATTTCCGCACTGAAATCTTCGATGGTAATTCTCCCCAAAACTTTCAGATAATACAGCATTTTTACAGGAAACTGAAAATTTTTCGGATTCTGTTCCCATCTCAAAAATTCGGTTAAAGCCATTAAAGTAGAAGATAAATTCAGCGTCAAACCCGATTCCGAAATGGTTTTGATGAAAACTTCTTCACC
>CAYSQR010000068.1:0-9695 GCA_964433195.1 uncultured Kaistella sp.
ATCCTACACGGAAAAAATTCTTATTACCGGTGCATTGGGACAAATCGGCACCGAATTGACCAACAGATTAATCGAAATTCACGGTGCTGAAAATATCATCGCTTCCGGACTTGACCGATGGGACAAAAACCTTACTTCCGCCGGATTTTACGAAAGAATGGATGTTACCAATACACAATTGGTAAGGCAAGTCATCAAAGATTACGAGATTACCACCGTGTATCATTTGGCTTCACTGCTTTCGGGAACTTCCGAAAAACAGCCGCTTTTTGCGTGGAAACTTAATCTGGAACCTCTTCTGCATTTCTGCGAAATGGCAAAAGAAGGTTTAATCAAAAAGATTTTCTGGCCAAGTTCGATTGCGGTTTTCGGGAAAGGAATCCCGAAAGAAAATGTGGGACAAGATGTGGTACTGAATCCAACAACGGTTTACGGAATTTCGAAAATGGCGGGCGAAAAATGGTGCGAATATTACCACGATAAATTCGGTGTGGATGTAAGAAGCATTCGTTATCCGGGATTGATTTCGTGGAAAACTCCTGCAGGAGGAGGAACGACGGATTATGCGGTGGAAATTTTCTACGAAGCAGTAGAACACGGGAAATACACCAGTTTTATTTCAGAAAATACAGCGATGCCGATGTTATATATGGATGATGCGATTAATGCCACTTTGAAATTAATGGAAGCTCCGAAAAGTAAAATCACGGTTCATTCTTCTTATAATTTAGGAGGAATGTCTTTTACCCCGAAAGAATTGGCAGAAGAAATCAAAAAGGAAATACCTGATTTTGAAATTGATTACAAACCGGATTTCCGACAGGCGATTGCAGATTCTTGGCCTGCTTCGATTGATGATTCCGTAGCGAAAAAAGATTGGGAACTTTCTTACGATTTCGATATTACGGAAATGACGAAAGATATGCTGAAAAACCTGAAAGTAAAATTGGGAACAAAATAGTTTTATGATTTTACTTACTTTCAACATTATTAATAACAAAAGGGATTTTAAAAATGACTTTCATATTAATGATGATGAAATCCTGCAGATTACTGAGAATAATGCTTTTTCAATTTTGAGGATTCTGGAATTTCACAATATTCTCGCTACTTTTTTCATTGAAATTTCTATTGCCGGAAAACTAAAAAACCTTATCAAAAGAATAGTAAGCAAAGGTCACGAAATTTCTTTATACAATGATGATTCCGATATTCGGGAAATAGAGAATACCAAGAAAAATACGGAAGAATTTCTGGGAAAAATCATTCGGGGAATCCGGCAAAAAGAAGTGACAATTTCTATAAATGAACTGAAAGAATTGGAGTTTAATTATATTTCAAATATAGAAAATGCGGATATTCTCTTTCCGCTCAAACGACTGAAAAGAAGTACCGAAATTTCCGAAGAAAAAGGTTTAAGCATTGTTCCCGAAAGTATTTCCCCTTATTCTCAGCTTCCTTATAACGATTTTGTTTTTCAGGCAATTCCGTTGAAGTATTACCAAAGTATGGTTTCGGAAACCATTAAAAATGAAGACTTTGTAGTGATTTATCTCAATTCGTGGCAGTTTACCGATTTTGAAAAATTTCAGTTTAAAATTCCTTTTTACAGAAAGTATAATTCGGGGAGAAAAACAGAAGCGAAGCTCGATAGTTTCCTGCATTGGATGAACGAGGAGGAACTCCCATTTTCGAGAATGAAAGATTATATCTTTTGATTTTTTTGTGGAAAATCTTCTGATTGATGATTAAACTTTCTATAATTTTTAGCATTAAATTTTATTAATTTCTAAAACTTTGTCTGATTTTCCACGAAAAAAGATTACTTTTGCACCTTCAAAAAATGATTATGCAAAACATTAGAAATATCGCAATTATTGCACACGTCGATCACGGAAAAACAACTTTGGTTGATAAGATTATCCACGCTACAAACATCTTCAGAGAAAACCAGGAATCAGGTGAGCTGATTATGGACAACAACGATTTGGAGCGTGAAAGAGGAATTACCATTTTATCAAAAAACATTTCCGTAACTTATAAGGACACGAAAATCAATGTTATTGATACTCCCGGTCACGCCGATTTTGGTGGGGAAGTAGAAAGGGTTCTGAAAATGGCAGATGGAGTTTTGCTTTTGGTAGATGCTTTTGAAGGACCGATGCCGCAAACTCGTTTTGTTTTGCACAAAGCTCTTGAATTGGGATTCAAGCCCATGGTGGTCATCAATAAGGTGGATAAGCCCAATTGCCGCCCCGATGAGGTACACGATGCGGTGTTCGAACTGTTTTTTAATCTCGACGCCACCGAGGAGCAGCTCGACTTCCCCACTATCTACGGGTCTTCCAAGCAGGGATGGATGAACACCTCCCTGACGCCGACAGATAGCATTACTCCCCTGCTCGACGCTATCCTTCAGTATGTTCCGGAACCGCAGGTTGCCGAAGGGCCCCTGCAGATGCAGATTACTTCCCTCGATTTTTCTTCGTTTTTGGGAAGAATCGCTATCGGAAAAATTGCAAGAGGTTCTGTAAAAGAATCGCAATGGATTGGTTTAGCTCAGGAAAACGGAAATATTCTGAAAGGAAAAGTAAAAGAACTTTATGTTTTTGAAGGTCTCGGAAAGAAAAAAGTGGAGGAAGTGAAAGCAGGAGATATTTGTGCAATCGTAGGTTTCGATGCTTTTCAAATCGGGGATACTTTTGTAGATATGGAAAATCCGGAACCTTTAACAAGAATTTCCATTGACGAACCTACTTTGAATATGACCTTCTCCATCAACAATTCGCCTTTCTTTGGAAAAGATGGTAAATATGTAACTTCCAATCATTTAAAGGAAAGATTAACCAAAGAATTGGAGAAAAATTTAGCATTGAAAGTGGAGCAAACCGAAGATGCAAATACATTTCTGGTTTTCGGACGGGGAATTTTGCACCTTTCCGTTCTTATCGAAACGATGAGAAGGGAAGGTTATGAAATGACAATCGGACAACCGCAAGTTATTCTGAGAGAAATCGACGGCGAAAATTGTGAACCTTACGAATCTTTGGTAGTTGATGTTCCTGAAGAATTTGCTTCGAGAGTAATAGATTTGGCAACACAGAGAAAAGGAGATCTTCACATTATGGAAACCAAAGGAGAAATGCAGCATCTGGAATTTGAAATTCCGTCGAGAGGATTAATCGGATTGCGTTCTCAAATGCTTACAGCAACTGCAGGTGAAGCAATTATGGCACATCGTTTTGTGGATTACAAACCTTTCAAAGGAGCGATTCCGGGAAGAAGCAACGGTGTTTTGGTAAGCAAAACTCAAGGTCCGGCTACAGAATATTCGATTGCAAAATTGCAGGACAGAGGTAAGTTTTTCGTAGATCCGGGTGAGGAAATTTATGCAGGAATGATCATTGGTGAGCAAAACAAACCGGGAGATCTTGTCGTAAATATTGTGGAAGCAAAACAATTGAATAATATGAGAGCTTCCGGAAAAGATAAAGATACCGGTGTTGCACCGAAAATTTTATTCTCTCTCGAAGAATGTATGGAATATATCCAAGGAGATGAAGCGATAGAAGTTACTCCAAATTTTATCAGAATGCGTAAAAAAGTACTTTCCGAAGAAGAAAGAAAACGTACCGAAAGAATGGCGAAAGCGTAAAATTATAAACTAAAAACTTCTGAAAAAATCAGGAGTTTTTTTTATTTCCGAAGCCAGATTATTAAAAGTATTGTCCAAATATAATTTAGATTAAGAATTGATTTTAATTAAATTTGCCGGATGAAAATTCTAGTTTTCGATAATTACGACAGCTTTACTTATAATCTGGTTCAGATGATTGAGCAGATTGCAGGTAAAAATGTTTTTGTTTTTAAAAATGACGAAATCACTTTAAAAGAGATAGAAGCATTTGATAAAATCATTATTTCTCCGGGTCCTGGAATTCCTGATGAAGCGGGAATTCTTCTGGATTTGATTAAAAATTTCTACGACAAAAAACCGATTTTCGGAGTTTGTCTCGGTTTGCAGGCGATTGCAGAAGCATTTGGAGGAAGCCTGATTAATTTAAAAAAAATTTATCACGGCGTTGCAACCGAAGTAAATGTTCTGAATAAAAACGCCGAAATCTTTAAAAATCTACCACAAAAATTTGAAGCCGGAAGATATCACAGTTGGGCGGTAAATCCCGAAAATTTCCCGCAAGAATTAGAAATTACAGCGACCGATTCCGAAGGAATGATTATGGCAATCCAACATCGGGAATATGATGTTCACGCTGTTCAGTTTCATCCGGAAAGTGTTTTAACTCCTCTTGGAAAAGATATATTGAGAAATTTTTTACTTTAATTTGAAAGGTAACAAAATTGTTTTCAAAAACATATTCTTTGCATAGTATTAATTTTCTTAAATTTGAGGTTTAAAACACTTTGTCAAAGTTTTTTGAAGAGTGATTGTTAACTTTGACAAAGTTGGATTCAAGTATAGAGCAATTTAGTTTTATTAATCCTAATAATTTCATACATTTTGTCAAAGTTTTCAACAGTATTTTTGTACTTTGACAAAGTTTAAAAGTTTAAATTTTCTTAAAATAAATGACTACGACACAAAATAAAATTTTACAGTTCCGGGAATTGGGTTTGATGGATTATGAACCTGCATTCGGTTATCAGGAAAAACTGATGAAAGAAATCATTGACCTGAAACTGAAAAACCGTGACAGAACCGATGGAGAATACGAAGAAACTCCGAATTATCTTTTGTTTGTGGAACATCCACACGTTTATACGTTGGGAAAATCCGGCGATGAACATAATCTGCTTGCAAATCCTGAAAAATTAAAGGAAATCAACGCAACTTTTGTGAGGACAAATCGTGGCGGAGATATTACTTACCACGGTTTCGGACAGATTGTAGGTTATCCGATTCTGGATTTGGATAATTTCAAATCCGACATTCATTTGTATATGCGGAATCTGGAGGAAGTCATCATCCGAGTTATTGCAGAATACGGCTTGAAAGGGGAGAGAAGCGAAGGAGAAACCGGAGTTTGGCTCGATGTCGGAAAACCTTATGCCAGAAAAATCTGTGCAATGGGAGTGAAAACCTCAAAATGGGTTACAATGCACGGTTTTGCTCTGAATGTAAATACAGATTTACGATATTTTGAGTACATCATTCCGTGCGGAATCAAGGACAAATCCGTAACTTCTCTGAAACGCGAACTGGAAAGAGAATTTTCTTCCGATGAAATTTCAGAACTAAAAGGGAAAATCAAAAAACATTTCTGCGAAGTTTTCGGGAGTGAATTGGTTTAGAAATTCCCTTTTTTCATCATTTATTTCTTCGGAATCTCCGCTAAAATTTCTTTCAAAAACTTCCAGAATTTCTGTACCGACGAAATGTTTGCTTTTTCGTCGGGAGAATGTGCTCCGCGAATCGTAGGTCCGAAACTTACCATTTCCATTTCGGAATAGTTGGCTCCGATAATTCCGCATTCCAATCCGGCGTGACAAGCGACAACTTGCGGTTTTTCACCGAAATCTTTTTCATAGATTTTTTCCATTAGTTTCACGATTTCCGAACCCGGTTTCGGTTTCCATCCCGGATAAGAGCCGCTGAATTCCACATTCATTCCGGCTAATTCAAAAACGGATTTCAGCTGTTCTGCAACCGCAGATTTTGTAGATTCTACCGAAGATCGGGAAAGATTCAGAATTTTTAAATCTCCGTTTTTCAGTTCCACTCTTGCCACATTGTTGGAAGATTCTACCAAATCGGCAACATCGGGTGACATTCTGTAAACTCCGTTGTGTGCAGATTTTAAGGCTAAAATAATTTTCCGGGAATCTTCTTCGGAGATCGCTTTTTCGTGGGTAGAAAAAGTTTCGATATTGAGGTGCAGATCTTTTTCGATATTGGCAAATTCTTCTAAAATTTCAGATTTTAAAATTGCAGCCTGTTCTATAAATTCCACAGAATTTCTCACTGATAAAACCGCATTTGCTTCTCTCGGAATTGCATTTCTGAGTCCGCCTCCGTCAATGGAAATCAGCTGGATATTTTCATTTTCAATTCCTGCATAAAGCAATCTTCCCAAAATGATGTTTGCATTTCCGAAACCTTTGTGAATATCCATCCCGGAATGTCCTCCTTGCAAACCTTTCACTTCTATTTTCACGATTTGTCCTTTTGCATTTTCCAATGGAAAATTTTGAGTTGTAGTTACATCAATTCCACCTGCACAACCGATGTCGATTTCGTCATCTTCTTCGGTATCGAGATTCAGCAGAATTTCGCCGTGAAGCTGTCCCGGTTTCAAACCGATTGCTCCGGTCATTCCGGTTTCTTCGTCTATCGTGAAAAGTGCTTCCAAAGCGGGATGAGGAATGTCTTTACTTTCCAGAACCGACATCATTGTTGCAACGCCGATTCCGTTATCTGCACCCAAAGTGGTTCCTTTTGCTTTTACCCAATCTCCGTCGATTTCCATTTGGATTCCCTGCGTTTCAAAATCGAAATTCACATCGTTATTTTTCTGGCAAACCATATCGAGATGCGATTGCAGAACGATTGTTTTCCGGTTTTCCATTCCCGGAGTTGCAGGTTTTCTGATGATTACATTTCCTACTTCATCCACATTTGTATCTAAACCAAGATTTTCCCCGAAGTTTTTAATAAACTCTATCACTTTTTCTTCTTTTTTTGAAGGTCTCGGAACGGAATTTAAAGCGGCGAAATTTTTCCAGATGATTTGAGGTTCTAATTGTGTGATTTCCATAAAGATTTTATTTTCATCAAATTTAAGAATAAAAAAATGCCTGAAAAAGATTCAGACATTTATATTTTTTGAATTGAGTTTTGAGTAAACTTCTGAGAGAAAATCTTAATCCAACTTTGTCAAAGTTAACAATCAAGCTTCAGAAAACTTTGACAAAGTTTCCAGTTCCCCGAAACTCTCAAACTCTCAAACCCAATCTATCCTCTTGCTCTTTCCAGAAGCACCATCATCAGGAAAGATAAAACCACCAAAGATTCGTCTTCATCATCGATGTCGATTAATCGTTCGAGCCGGAATCTTCTTCCGATCAAAGAAGGTATTTTTTTTAGCCGGAAAAAAGCTCTTCCCGAAACATCTTTTACGGAATAGGAAGGATTCAGGAAATATCCCGTAAACATCCCGATAATCGGAATTTCGCCAATCAGATTATCCCAAACTTTTACCCACGCATTATCTTCGGTAATGGTAAATTTTACAATATCTCTTTCGTCCACAATGTCGTAAGTTGCTTTCCAGAAAGAACGCATTCCTTTTCTGGCAAGTCGCCCGAAATTTCTGTTGGTTGATAAATCGGTCATCGAATAACTCGCATTGAAATCCAGCCAACGATCGGCTTTGATACGGAAAAGCTCCTGCGATTTGCTTTCATCATTGAAGACAATAACGTCTTCTTTCAGCTTAAACATTTTTTGCCGTACATACGCAACATAGTTTCCGTTTCGGTCGGTAATATTGAAATCGCTGGAAAGTGTGGTAATTTTGAATTTGAAATCGAGCGGGTAATTTAAGTTTTGAAGAACCATATTTCTGTTTTTTCAAAGATAGAGAAAAATGTTTGATGTTGGGTAATGGATGTTTGATGATGTAAGTTTGGGATTCGGAGACTTTGAACTTTGAACGATAAATTTTACCTTTGTGAAATGGATTATCCGAGTAAAATTTTGGCAAAAGCAGTGGAAGAGATTTCGGGACTTCCCGGAATCGGAAAAAAATCTGCGTTGAGATTGGCTTTACATCTTCTGAAGCAACCTGAAAGTCAAGCAATTGCTTTAGGAGATTCTTTGAAAAAACTGGTAACGGAAATTAAATATTGCGAAGACTGTCATAATTTTTCGGATTCCGTGATTTGTGAGATTTGTTCAAATCCGAAAAGGAATGAGGAAATTCTGTGTATTGTAGAAGATGTTCGTGATGTAATGGCGATTGAAAATACCGGAAAATACCGTGGTAAATATTTGGTTCTCGGCGGTAAGATTTCTCCGATGGAAGGAATAGGACCCAATCAGCTCAACATTTTTTCCATTGAAAAAAAACTGGAAAACGAAAACATCAAAGAATTGATTTTCGCTTTGAGTGCAACAATGGAAGGCGATACGACGGCTTATTACATTTACAAAAAATTCAAAAATTTTGAAGTGAATTTCTCTACCATTGCAAGAGGAATTTCTGTAGGCGACGAACTGGAATATGCAGACGAAATTTCTCTCGGTCGCTCGATTCAAAACAGGCTGCCTTATAACGAAAAAGAATAATATACTTTAATCGTGGTTTTTTCGTTAATTTAATAATTAATTTTTGAGATTCGATTTAAAATGATTTCCGTAATCATCCCGATGTTCAACGCAGAGAAAAGTATTGTAAATTCACTTCACTCAATTAAAAATCAAACTTCTGATGAAAATTTTGAAGTATTGGTTATTAATGATGGTTCTACCGATAAAAGCAGAGAATTTGTGGAAGATTTCGTTACGGCAAATCCGGAAATGAATATCCAATTGATTCATCAAAAAAACGGAGGCGTTTCAAAAGCCAGAAATACAGGATTAAAAATAGCGAAAGGAGAGTTCATTGCGTTTCTGGATTCTGATGACGAATGGCTTCCTGAAAAAACGGAAAAACAACTTGGATATTTAAAAAATTCCGGGTTGAATATTGATTTTATCGCCGCTTTAAGAAACGAAGAAAAAATTCGGTTTCCTTATAAAGTTCAGGAAAATAATCTTGCAGAAATCACGTTGAAAAAGTTGCTGATAAAAATTGCCGGGCAAACTTCCACCGCTGTTTTTAAAAGAAAAGTATTGGAAAATACCGGTTTTTTTGATGAAAACCAAAGGTATTCCGAAGATGCAAATTACTGGATGAGAATTTCCAAAAATAACAAAATGTTCCTTTTGGCGGAAAATCTTGTATATACAGGAAGCGGAAAGAAATCTTTTGGAGTTTCGGGACTTTCAGCCAATCTGAAAGAAATGGAAAAAGGAATCCAGAAAAATATTCGGGAAATGTACAGCACCAAAAGAATTAATTTTATTGAATATCTTTTTTATTTCGTAATTTCCAAGCTGAAATATTTTGTAAGACCGGTAAGAGCAAAATTATGATTGATAAATTGTTTTGGGGATTGAGAGCATTGCTTTATGCACCATTTTTCGGGAAATTCGGGATGCCTTCTTATTTGGGAAAACCCATTTTTCTGAAAGGAATCCGCAATGTTTTTATAGATAAAAGAGTCAGGATTCTTCCTCATCTCCGGATGGAAACACAAGATGGCGGAACAATCCATATCAAAGAGGATGTCATCATCTCGCAAAACGTTCACATTACTTCCGCCGGAAATTTAGAAATCGGGAAAAGCTGTCATATTTTGGGAAATGTTTTCATTACCAATATCGATCATCATTACACAGAGATTGAACAACATATTGTAAAACAAGATATTACCGTAAAAGAAACCAAAATCGGAGATTATTGTTTTATCGGAATGGGAGCAGCAATTATGGCGGGAACCGTTTTGGGAAAACAATGTGTTGTAGGAGCAAATTCGGTGGTACGTGGAAATTTTCCCGACTTTTGCGTGATTGTAGGATCACCTGCAAGAATCGTAAAAAAATACAATCCCGAAAATAAAATATGGGAAAAAGT
>CAYSQR010000068.1:9705-10309 GCA_964433195.1 uncultured Kaistella sp.
GGAAAAAGTATAAAAACAGGATGAAGAACATTTTAATTACAGGTGGTGCAGGTTTTATTGGAAGCAGTATAGCTTTGGAACTGATAAAGAAAGGATATTCCGTCACTGTTTTAGACAACCTTTCTCCACAGATTCACGGAAAAAATCCCGAAGAAAATTCTCCTTTGTACAAAAGTATCGAAGGAAAAGTAACTTTCATTAAAGGAGATATTACCAACAGAAATAATGTCGAAAAAGCCATTGAAAACCAAGATGCCGTCATTCATTTAGCTGCCGAAACCGGAACCGGACAATCAATGTATCTTATTGAAAAATACAATCGTGTAAATGTTTTCGGAACGGCATTGCTTCTTGATGTTTTGGTAAACGGAAAACATCGGGTAAAGAAATTTGTTTTGGCTTCTTCCAGAGCAGTGTATGGTGAAGGAAAATATCGAAACTCAAAAAAAGAAACGCTTTATCCTGAAAGTAGAAACGCAGAATTAATGCAAAAAGGAATTTTTGAAATGACCGATGAACACGGCGAAATTCTTCAACCTTTTCCGACTGATGAAACTTCAAAACTACACCCGACTTCCTTCTATGGAATCACAAAACTTCAGCA
>CAYSQR010000069.1:0-10236 GCA_964433195.1 uncultured Kaistella sp.
TTTGTCCAGTCAATGCAACGTTTCAACCAGCGATGCGTCATTTCCATTGAAGTTTTTGCCTGATTGTATTCACACGGAAAAGGAGTACATTCATCAAACGCCATAAAAATATCTCCGCCGATTTGTCTTTGGATTTCCATTGATTTTTCGGGAGAAATAAAATGATAGCTTCCGTCGATATGCGATTTGAACTTTACGCCGTCTTCGCTCATTTTTCTACTTGCTGAAAGCGAAAAAACCTGATAACCACCGGAATCGGTAAGAATCGGCAAATCCCAGTTCATAAACTTGTGGAGTCCACCTGCTTCCTGCATAATTTCCATTTTCGGACGAAGATAAAGATGATACGTATTTCCGAGGATTATCTGTGCTTTGATGTCTTCTTTCAGTTCTCTTTGATGTACGGTTTTCACGGAAGCTACAGTTCCTACCGGCATAAAAATCGGGGTTTCTATTTTTCCGTGATTGGTAGAAATAATTCCGGCTCTTGCTTTTCCGGAAGTGGTTTTGTGGATTTCAAAAAAATTGGATTTCATTCTATCTTTCAAAAACAGGTGCGTTTTTATTTTCGTTAATTTTTTTCTCGATATATTTTTTTGCGGAAGGATCTTTATTTAAAATAATTTCCTGTGCATTGTTCAGTATTTTCTCCAATTCTCCGGTTGAAGTATAATATTTATAACTTTCCGAAAAATCGGAAGCTTTTATTTTTTTTTGTTTTAAAATAAATCTTGTGGCGTTTTCTATATCCGTATTAGGAGAAACAGAGAGGGTTTGTTCGTTTATCGCAAACTCTGCAATCAGTTCCGACATTTTATCTTTCGGAATCAAGTTTTTCGGTTTGTCGAGCAATCCGGAACAGCTTATCATCATTAATGACAAAAGGATAAAAAAGAAATTTTTCATAACTTTCCGATGATTGATTTCCATTTTAAATTTAAAACTCCGAAAACAGCTTCGTGAATAATTCCGCCGTTCATTTTACTTTCACCAAATTCCCGATTGGTAAAAATAATGGGAACTTCCACAATTCTGAATCCTTTTTTGAAAGCACGGAACTTCATCTCGATTTGGAATCCGTAACCTTTTAATTTAATCTTATCCAACCCGATTTCTTCCAGAACTTTTCTGCTGAAACATACAAATCCTGCCGTTGTATCGTGAACCGGAATTCCCAGAATTGTCCGCACATATTTTGAAGCGAAATAAGAAAGCAAAACTCTTGTTATGGGCCAATTTACCACGTTTACTCCTTTGGAATATCTGGAGCCGATGCTCATATCTGCATTTTTACACGCTTCGTAAAGTTTCGGCAAATCATTCGGATTGTGAGAAAAATCGGCATCCATCTCGAAAATATAATCGTAATTATTTTGCAACGCCCATCTGAAACCGTGAAGATATGCTTTTCCTAAACCATCTTTCACTTTTCTGATGCTTAAATGAAGTTGGTCAGGATAAGTTTTTTGGAGGTTTTTTACGATTTCGGCAGTTCCGTCGGGAGAAGAATCATCCACCACCAAAACGTGAAAATCCTCTTCCAAAGCAAAAACTGCGGAAATAATATTTTCGATATTTTCCTTTTCGTTATAGGTTGGAATGATGACGAGTTTCTTCATACAGAAAACAGATTTGCAAAGATATACTTTTCCCTGTTTATTTTTTGGAGGGGTTTTTCTGAAATATGGATAAAAAAATGGTATTGTCAAATTAGGTATTTTCTTTAACCTTGTAGGTTTCGTAGAACCTATAGGGTTTGAACCAAGTCTTATTTTTCATAAATCTATTTTAAACCTATTTTTTTTAATGAATATGCTTTTCTGCGTGATAAGAGCTTCTTACCAACGGCGAACTTTCTACGTGACGAAAACCGAGATTTCTTGCAAAATCACCGTATTCTTGAAATTCTTCGGGAGAAACGAATCTTTTTACCGGTAAATGTTTTTTAGTCGGTTGCAGATATTGCCCTAAAGTAATTACATCCACCTTTGCATTTCTGATGTCTTCAATGGTTTGGAAAACTTCATCTTTTTCTTCTCCCAAACCGAGCATTAATCCTGTTTTGGTTCGGTTTTGTCCTGCTTCTTTTAAATATCTTAAAACTTCCAGACTTCTTTCATACTTTGCCTGAATCCGGACTTCTCGGGTTAATCTTTTTACCGTTTCCATATTATGGGAAATTACTTCGGGAGCAACTTCAATCAATCGGTCGATATGTTTCGTAACTCCTTGAAAATCGGGAATCAAAGTTTCCATCGTAGTTTCCGGAGAAATTCTGCGGACTGCATTTATCGTTTCCGCCCACAAAATCGAACCCATATCTTTCAAATCGTCCCGGTCAACAGAAGTGAGAACGGCGTGTTTTATTTTCATTAATTTAATGGAACGTGCTACTTTTTCTGGTTCGTCCCAATTTACATCAAGAGGTTTTCCTGTTTTCACTCCGCAAAATCCGCAACTTCTCGTACAGATATTTCCCAAAATCATAAAAGTTGCTGTTCCTTCTCCCCAACATTCTCCCATATTCGGACAGCTTCCGCTTTGGCAAATGGTATTGAGCTTATATTTATCCACCAAACTCCGAAGTTCCCTGTAATTTTTTCCTGTAGGAAGTTTTACGCGAATCCATTTGGGTTTTTGTGTAGTGGTATCGGTAACTGTATCGTTCATTCTTAAAAATAAATTACAAATTTACGAATTTAGAAATTGCTTTTATTAATCTTCAAGCTCGTTGTTTTTCAAGGATTCGGCAAGAACTTTTTTGGCTCTCATAATCCGTACTTTGGTATTGGCAACCGATAAATTGAGTTCCTCGGCAATTTCCTTAATGCTTTTTTCCTCGAAAAAACGCAGTTTTATAATATCCTGATAATTGGAATCTAAACTTTCAATGACCGAGAGAATTTGTTTTTGTTCTTCTTCTGAAATCAGCAGTTCTTCCGGCGAACGTGCAAACTGATTTTTAAAGCCATCAAAATTATCGGTGGAATCTTCATTTTCCCGGCTTTTTTTTCGCCAGTAATCAATGACGGTGTTTTGTGCAATGGTAAGAATCCATGTTTTGAACTGGAAATTCGGATCGTACAAATCGAGCTTTGCCAAGACTTTGGAAAAAACGGAAACCGTAATTTCATCGGTCACATTCTCGTCCTGCACTTTTTTCATCACAAAACTGAAAACATCGACCCAAAACAAATTAATCAGCTTTGTCTGTGATTTCTGATTTTTATTTTTTGCAAGAGCAATGAGCGATAAAAGTTCGGGGTTTTCCATTACAGAGGCAAAGATACGGAATTTTGAAAAGCAGTGGACTTCACAAAACCGGCTTCAAAAATATAAGAACTAATATGGATTCCCGTTTATATAAGTAATTCCGTAATATGCTCCCCAACCAAGAATCAGAATAATAATGATCCAAAGCCAAACAGGAATGGTTTGCGGTGTTTCGCTTCCTTCTATCACGAAACTTTTTTGGTTTCCTTTGTCATAGGCATTAATCATCAATGGCAAAGTTCCGTCTACAATATCGTTTTCTTTTAAACCTTCCACGCTTACTGACGGTCCATTTTTTACCATAAATTTTATATTGCGCAGTCCTTCTTTTCCACTCGGTGATTTGCTTACAATTTTCAGGGTATGTTCACCATCGGTAAGTTTGGTGGTATCAAAATCGAAAACAATCGGAGTTTCCATTTCCGCAAGTGGTTTCGGGTCGTCATCAATGAAAAGTAATACTTTGCTTTTATCTTTAGTCATAATTTTCAGGTTTTTATTAAAAGAATCATTCCAAAATCGAATGTTTTATATGATTGCTGTCTTTCTCTCCCGGTTTTACCAAATACTTTACCGTATAAACGAAAGTATAAATGGTAATAAGTGCAATAACGGCTACAATGAGCCAATCCCAACTGCTGTTCGGTCCGGTTCCGTGCGTAAAATTGCGGGTAATTTCCGGTTGCTGAAGTTTACAGGCATCACACGCAAATACGAAATTGGCGATGAGCAACACAAAAAAGATAATGATATTTTTCAAAGTTTTCATAATGAGATTGTTGGATGTTAGATGTTGGATGTGAGAATTTTCAAGTTTTCAGATTGCTGTATTTTTCTACTCTATTTTATCCATTATCGCTTTCACTTGTTCTACGGTAACAGGTTTTGCATTATTTCCCCAGGAAGATCTTTCGTGATTCATAATTGCTGTTACCATTTCGGGAGTGAAGTTGGCATTTTTCCCTACAGAAGGCATTGGTCCGTATTCCGGTCTTCCTGTATAACCTGTCATAATAATGGTTACATATACTTCAATATTGTCTCCGGTAACAATGGGGCTTCCTTTCAGAGGCGGGAAAGAACCGGGAAGTCCTTCTCCTGTAGCTTGATGACAGGTTGCACAATTGGTGGTGAAAAGTTCTGCTCCATCCGGTAAATCGGTTGTTGCTCCTCCTGCAACATTTTTTTTCTCTTCTTTTTTGTAAAGAAATTCCGGTGGTTTGGTTCCTTCTGGAAGTTTGGTTTGTTTCAAGGACTGTAAATAAGCAACCAGTTGCAATGCTTTTTTTGTCGCTATTATTTTTTTGAATTTATGCTTCATAAATTCGGCAGGAACTTTCACTTCCACATCATCTTTGTCTAAATAATCTTTCTCTTCAAAAAGCCATTGATAAGCCGGCATAATTGATTCTTTTACCGCCGCTCTCGGTTGATAAAGGTGGAGTAAATGCCATTCTTTGCTGGGTTGTCTTTCTCCGATAGCGGTTAAATCGGGACCTGTTCTTTCGCTTCCCAATAAATTTGCGGTATTCTGCCAAAGATTTAATCTTTTGTTCCCTGCATAATCAGACGAAATACTTGGTCTTGAACCGAAAACCTTGTCCATATCTACTTCGCGAACCTGCTGCGTATGACAAGCGATGCAGCCATTTTCTATATAAATCATTTTACCTGCAAGTTCATCTTTGGTTAGGGGTTTTGCATCCGGTAAAGGTTTATAAACCTGCATATCATTGATTGCAGGGAGAATCGCAATATTCAGCGTAAGAAAAAGAAAGAACAAAAGTGCAGTTCCAAAAAGTAATTTATGATTATTATAAAAATCCATATTTAATTCAATTTAATGATTGTCTTTGTTAAATTCTGTAATTTGAAGCTGTTTCTTTGCGGCAAGAATTTCCGCAGGCGATTTCGGAATTACGATTTCTTCTTTTCTATTTACCATTTTATAGAAATTATAAGCAAAAACCAAATGAGAAATCCACATCATTGTTCCGCCGATTGCTCTCCACAACCAGTAAGGAACCGACTGCACCACTCCATCAATAAACGGTTTTTTCTCTACCCACATCATTCCTTTCTCGGTAGAACCTATCATTAATGAAACAATGTAAAACAACAATCCGATTAAAGCCAGCCAAAAATGAATTCCTACCAAAGTTTTCGGCGGTTCTTTTCCCGTAAGCCGCGGAACGAGCGTATAAATAAATGCCCACAACATAAAGGTGATGATTCCGTACATCGTCATATGAGAATGTGCTACAGTAAAATCAGTAAAATGCCAGATTAAATTGGTAAAACGAAATGCTTCTACCGTTCCCTGCAAAGAGCCCGAGAAATAAAAAATAATTCCAATTAAATAAAACGGAAGCGTATAACTCGTTTTCAGCTGATACCAAGAACCATTGAACGTAAGTAAAAAATTGGTTGTTCCTGCAACTACGGGAATTACCATTCCTACACTTGCAACAATAGCTACAGTCTGCATCCACCAAGGAATTGCACTGAATATGAAATGATGGCTTCCTATTAAAGTATAGAACAGAATCTGAGTCCAGAAAGCCAGAATTCCCAAGCTGTAAGAATAAATCGGCTTATTGAGCTGCTGCGGAAGAAAATAATACATCAATCCCAAAGTAAGAAACATAAACCACATTCCTACTCCTTGATGCATATAATATCCCTGAATAATGGTTTCGCCAAGTCCTTGCTGCCAAAAAGGCAAATAAGCAACCAACAGAATTACAATCACATACATCATCGCAGCAACAATGTACCAGTTGGAAACATAAATTTCTTTCGTCGCCCGTAAAGCAATCGTCTTCAGAAAATTATAAAGCGAAAGAACAATTCCCGCAGCAAAAAGAAGCATTACTGGCCAAATGTATTCTCTGTATTCTCCACCTGCATTGTTGATTCCCGCCATCAAGGAAATTGTTCCCGAAATCACTGCCAAATTCATCAATATTAAGGAATAATAACCGAATTTCAAATTGAAAATTTCTACATTACTCACTCTCGGAATGACGTAATACGCTAAACCGACCATCGCAAAAGATGCCCATCCCCAAAAAACCAAATTGGTATGAACCGGACGAAGCCGCCCGAAACTGAGCCAGCTGAAATGATCTGCATCCGGAGCGACAAATTTTATCCCCAAATATTCTCCGACAGAAGTCCCTATAACCAGCCATAAAACCGAAAAACCCAAAAAGTACAGGATTAATTTGCTTGCTTGCGGAGAAACATATTTCTGTATTGTTGCGGTTTTCTTTAGCGGAATCGTTCGGATTTCCTCTACCCGGTTTACATTACTGATAATTCCTTTCTCATCGGAAGGTGGCAAATTCCCCGAAAGTTCATTATCTGAAAGCTGGTAAGCAAGTTCTTTTTCCCGCCGTTCATACTCTTTTATTTCTTCTTCGGAAAGGGATTTTATTTTTTTGTTAAAAGTTAAAAGTTCGTTTCTTTTTTTCAGATTCAGATAAATGGAGTACATCCGTAAAACGGCAATAAGCAAACCTACCAAAACAGGAATCAGAACAAGAAAAACAGCAAGCTGTATTCCCGATTCGTCAAAAATTGAATTATTCATAAACAAGTAAATTAGAGGATAAAAATATCCTTTATTATGATAAAATTTTTATCTTTTCAAAAATGCATTTCCCAGAGAAACATCTTCCGCCAAAGATTTCAGTGTTGTTTTTTCGAGTGTTTCCCGGATTTCTTCTCTTATTCCAATGAATTTAAAATGCAGTGGACAAGGTTTTTCGGCATTGCATTTTTTTAAACCCAAACTGCAATCTTCAAACAAGCTGTTCCCGTCAATTGCAAAAACGATGTTCCAAAGTTTGATTCTTCTCAAATCCTGCACATCAACGAAGAAACCGCCATTTGGTCCTTTTACGGAGCGGATAACATTCGTTTTCGTAAGTTTCTGTAAAATCTTTGCGGTAAATGCTTCGGGAGAAACAATCGCTTCTGAAATTTCTTTCAGACTTACCCTTCTGTTTTTCATCGATTGCTTTGCAATATAAATCGACGATCTGATTCCGTATTCACAAGATTTTGAAAACATCTGTTTGCTTTTGCTAATTTATTAAAGTTAAAACAATAAAGGATAATTTTATCTTTTATTATATCTATAATTTATATTTGATTTATGAATAATTAAAAGTCTTATTTATGATTAAAAAAAATCTGAGTATTTAAAATTTATCAGAAAACATACAAAATTATGAATAAATCCATTCAACATTCAATACTTTCTTAAAATATACCCATAACCAATAATTACAAACCATCAACCAAATTTCCTTATTTTTGCCAAATGAATACAGAAAACCTGCAAATACAAATAAAAACCTTTTTCGGATTAGAAGAAATTCTTGCCAATGAAATCAAAAAACTCGGCGGAAAAAATGTCGAAATAAAAAACCGTGCCGTGAATTGTGAAGGCGATTTGGGATTCTTGTATAAAATAAATTATTCGGCGAGAACAGCTCTGAAAATCATTATTCCGTTGCTCACTTTCAAAGCGTGGGACGAAAACCGTTTTTATGATAAACTTTTCGATTTTCCTTGGGACGAATATATGGAGGTAAATCAAACTTTTGCGATTGATGCAACGGTTTATTCCGAAAGATTCAAGCATTCCCAATTTATGGCTCTGAAGATGAAAGATGCGATTGCCGATTATTTCAAATTCAAATACCGAAAAAGACCCGATGTGGATACGCAAAATCCCGACATCAAATTCCATCTTCATATTGACCGGGAATTGGTAACGATTTCTCTGGATTCTTCGGGAGATGCACTGTTTAAAAGAGGTTACAGAAAAGAAGCGGGAGAAGCTCCGCTCAACGAAATTTTAGCAAGCGGAATGTTACAACTCGCAAACTGGGACGGAAAAGGAAATTTCCTCGATCCGATGTGCGGAAGCGGAACTTTGCTCATCGAAGCAGCGATGATTGCAATGGATTTACCGGCACAGATTTACCGGAAAAAATTCGCTTTTCAGAACTGGAAAAATTATGATGAAGAATTATTTAAAACCATCAAAGAAGTACGAATTAACCGCATAAAAGAATTCCCCGGAAAAATTGTAGGTTATGATATTGATGAAAAAATGCTGGATGCCTCAAAAATCAATATCGAAGCTGCGGAATTGGAAGAGGTCATCGAAGTGAAAAAACAAAATTTCTTTGAATCCAAAAAAGAATTATTTCCATTAATGATGGTTTTCAATCCGCCGTATGACGAAAGAATCGAAATTAATGATGACGAATTTTACAAAAAAATCGGCGATACTTTCAAGCAGAATTATCCCAATACTTTAGCTTGGTTTATCTCTTCGGATTTGGATGCTGCAAAAAAAGTAGGATTAAGACCATCCCGAAGAATTAAACTTTTTAACGGAAAATTAGAATGTAAATTTCTGCAGTTTGAAATGTATGAAGGGACGAAGAAAGTGCATAAATCTAATAATGTAGTAATGTAACAATTTAAAAATGTGCTAATTATATAATTTTATTAAATATTTGATTAAAATATAGCAAAATGAATCTGAAATTTATTCTCCCTTTTTTTATTTCTATCATTTTTATTTCTTGTAATTCTAAAACTAATCAATTCGATTTAAAAAGTCTTTTTAAAAGATGGAAAGTTGATTACATTGAATTGAATGGAAAAAGATTTGATAACCTGTATGGAGAAAATGGAGATTTTGATTATGAATTTTTAAAAGATAATTCTTACTTGATCTATTCTCCATCCAACGAATCCGGAAATGGAAATTGGGAATTAAATAATGACGAAAATTGCATCTATATAAGAAATGAAAAAAAAGAGATTTATGGAAAAATCATAAGTATTTCCGAAAAGAATCTCGTTTTAATTCCTGCAACCAAAATTGGAAAAACGCAAGATAAAAAAGTATTAGTAAAATATTATTATATTCCAAAATAATACTGAATGCAACAATTTGTAATGTATTAATTTAAAAATTAAAAATGAGTGTGTTAGAGTTTTTATTCGAAGCTTTATCAAATATTGGAAATTTTACAGGAAATTCAAAATCAGAAAAAAGCACAAATTTTTCCGATAAAAAAGTTGTTTTTATTTTGCAATTTTTAGCATTAATTATTGGTTTTGTCCTGCTTTATATCGAGGGTTCTTATATATTTAGTTTAAAAGAAGTAGCGAAAAGTATGTTTATTTTTTTCGGATTGTCAATTTTATTTTCAATAATCATCATATTTCTGATGAACAGATTTAAGATTCTTTATTCTTTAAATATTTCGCAGTTTTTTTGGTTATTGATTTCTTTTACTTTATTTCTCGCTTCATTACTTTTCGGAATGAACTATATATTTTCGGATTTGTTTTTCGCAAGAAAGTGATTTTTTATTGTTACATTGCTACATTACTAAATTGTTACATTAATACATTGACCACACTCTCTCTCATCATCGCCATCTACAACCGAAAAGACGAACTTTTCGAGTTGTTGCAGTCGCTGTCTTTTCAATCTGATAAAGATTTTGAAATCATCATTGTAGATGATGGTTCAAAGATTGATTTGAAACCAACCATCAAACTTTTTTCTGAAAATTTAAACATTCAGTTTTTCCGAAAAGACAATTCCGGTCCCGGTTTGTCAAGGAATTACGGAGCAAGACGGGCAAAAAACGATTGGTTGGTTTTCGTGGATTCAGACGTAATTGTGGAAAAAGATTACATCGAAAATATTAAGAAAAATATTTCCGAAATTCCTTGCGATGCTTTTGGCGGTGCAGATAAAGCACACAAAGGTTTTAACCTGATGCAGAAAGCGATTTCGTATTCGATGACTTCGGTTTTCACAACGGGCGGAATCCGCGGAAACAAAAAATCGGTAACGAAATTCCAGCCGAGAAGTTTCAATATGGGTGTGAAAAAATCGGCGTTTGAAAAAGTGGGCGG
>CAYSQR010000070.1:0-10221 GCA_964433195.1 uncultured Kaistella sp.
TTGAAGCCATTGATACTTCTAATTTTTGTTATTAATAATGACATTTACCACATTCAAGACCTCCAATTGCATCTACCGTAATCTTCGTTCCTGAACCGTATTGTTTTTTCAGTTTCTCGTGCAGATTTTTGAAGTATTCTTTATTATAACCATTGTTCATATCTACTTCCGTAGTTCTGTGACATTCGATACACCATCCCATCGTAAAATCATTTGCCATTTGCACCACATTCATCGTATCAACTTGTCCGTGACACGCTTTACAAACCACATCAATTTTGGCATTCGGATTTTTCTTATTAAATGAACTGATGATTGCCTGTTCTCCTGCTACAACGTGTTGCGAGTGATTGAAGAAAACAAAATCCGGCATATTGTGAATTCTTGTCCATTCCACAGGTTCTGTTTTTCCGGTGTATTGCTGTTTTGCAGGATCCCATCCTGTTGAAGCATATATTTTTTGTATTTCTCCGTCATAGAAAGCTTTATCTTTCCCTGGTTCCATATATTTCCCATTGTATTCTGAGATGGCTCTGTGACAGTTCATACAAACATTCATCGAAGGGATTTCGGAAACTTTACCGTATTTTGCAGAGGAATGGCAAAGTTGGCAATCTATCTTGTTTTCTCCGGCGTGAATTTTGTGAGAGAAATGAATTGGTTGTTCCGGTTTGTAACCTTTGTAAACTCCAATCCACATCATCCAGTTCCAAACTCCATAAGCAGCAAAAATTCCTAAAATCGTCAGTAAACCTTTACCAACATAATGGTATTTTTTGTAAAGCTCTGCAAACGAAATAGCTCTTGTTTCGTTAAGACCCGCCAATTCTTCTGTTTGCTGTAATTTTACTAATTGATTTAATTTTAATAATAACCAAAGCAATAAACCACCAATCGCAAGCAAAGAAATTAATATCACTTTGGAATTAATTGATTCTTTTTTTGCTGCTTCTAATGCTGCGATAGAATTTGTATCTGCTGTAGTTGCATCTGCTGCTGGTTCCGGAGCAGGAGGATTTGTGGTATATTCTAAAATGTCATCAATATCCTGATCGGTAAGATTAGGAAACTGGAGCATTTCAGTTTTGTTGAATTTTTCAAAAACTTCATTGGCATATTTATCTCCGGAAGCTATTAAAGATTTGTTATCCTTAATCCACTTGTGAAGCCAATCCGTGTCTAAATTTTGTTCTTTTTTAAGTCTGTCTACTACGCCACCTAAAGCGGGTCCTACAAGTTGTTTGTCCAAATTGTGACAAGCCGAACAATCTGCTTTGAAAAGCTTTTCACCGTTTTTGGCATCTCCTTGAGCGTAAATAGAAGCACTGGTCGATAGCAATAGACCTATTGCAATGAGACCCCTTTTGTAATGCTTTCTCCAACTAATCATTTATAAAATCTTGGGTTATTAATGTGTATTGAATTTACTTTCAATTTGGCAAAAATAAGACATTTAAGAGAAATTTAACAGCAGAAAAAATATGCAATTCGTCATTTTCATTAATTTGTAACAATTCTAAATAACAATTTGTGGTATAATTTTTATTTGTTTTAAATTTGCCTAAAATAATTCTTGATGAGATATATTCTTAAAATATTTGCTGTTGTTGTCATATTTTTCACTAATGTTATTGAAGCACAGCAGGTTGTAAGGAAAGATACGATTTCCGGAACTCCTCTTTCTGTGAGTATGGATAAAACAATTAATGATATGCTTGTGAATCTGGAAGAAAATTGTGCAATAAATAATTCCGGTAAATCTTGGGATGAAGATTCGGAGAGGGTTTCCGTACCGAAAATTTCTGTACCCGAAAAAGCATTGACAAATGCAGAAATCTGTAGAAAAAATCCGCGGATTATGGGATACAAAATCCAGTTAGCCGTTGTGAAAAGCAATGAAGAAGCCAGAGAAGTAGGGATGTATTTCCGCAGAAGATTCCCGAATATGAAAGTAGAAATAGATGCTTCTTTAAGACCAAACTATAAAGTAATGGCGGGAAGCTATTTCACGAAAGAAAGTGCAGCTCCGGATTTAAAAAGGATTCGGGAGTTCTTCAAAGACGCATTGTCTGTACAGTACAGAATTTTCTGTGTAGAAGCGAAATAAAACCATTTCTAAATCAGCTTTTCGATTGCTGTTTTTTCTCTTCGGTTGATTTTATGATATAATTTCATTTTCATTCAGATATTTTTTACCTTTGGAAATATCTATCAATTCATTATGAATTTTATTTTCAAAATAAAAATCCTTTTTGGCATTTTGGTATTTTCTGTCGTCTATTCTCAGAAGTACGAAAAGCTCTCGGTAAAAGAACAGAAAATGATTATAGCCGATTCGGCAAAAATGATGCGGGTAACGCAAACGAAATTTCCTACTGATTCTGTTATTTTAAAAAGCTTTTCCAAACCTATAAACCCACAAGAAAACCTGACGAAGACTTTAGCAAAACGAATGCTGAAATCGGTAATGGATCCTCTTCATCGCGGTGTAGGAATTGCTGCTCCGCAAGTAGGAATCAACCGTAGAATGATTTTGGTACAACGATTCGACAAAGAAAACAAACCTTTTGAAGTATTCATTAATCCTGAAATTATTTGGAAATCGGATTTGTGGCAGAAAGGGTTTGAAGGGGATTTGTCTTTTGACAAGAGTGGTGAGATTATGCGTCATTATGCAGTACAAATCCAATATTATAACTTGAAAGCAGAGCAAATTACTGAAATTCTGGAAGGTTTTACTGCCGTTATTTTCCAGCACGAACGAGACCATTTAGACGGAATATTACTTACAGACCGGCTGAAAGAACAGGAAAGAATGAATTTTATCTCCGTATCCGGAAAATCAGATTTATTCTTTAGTGAAAGATAGTTTTGAGAATTTTCATTGGCTTTACAGCTCTTCAAAACTTTAAGCGTGGTTCAGATATAAAACCTAAGCCACGCTCAATATAACTTCCGAATCAATTCTTTACCAAAAGTCGGAATCCTTCTCCGTGTACATTGATGATTTCCAAGCCTTCATCGTCTCTCAAGAGCTTTCGGAGTTTTGCAATATAAACATCCATACTTCTCGCTGTGAAATAATTTTCCTTTTTCCAGATTTTTCTTAATGCCAAATCTCTTGGCATAAAATCGTTCCGGTGCATACAAAGCAGCTTCAGTAGTTCGTTTTCTTTCGGCGAAAGTTTATATTCGTTTTCTCCTACTCTCAATTGGCGAAGCATAGAATCGAAAAAGATGTCGCTGATTTTGAACTGTTCTTGGTCTTCGATTTCCAAAGTTGCACTTCGCTGGAGAATCGCTTTTATTTTGTATAATAAAAGTTCCGTATCAAAAGGTTTTGTGATATAATCATCTGCTCCCAATTGGTAACCTTTCAGAATGTCTTCACGCATATTTCTTGCCGTGAGGAAAATAATCGGGGTGTTTTTATCGATTCTTTTCACGTCTTCTGCCAAAGAAAAACCGTCTTTTTTCGGCATCATCACATCGAAAATACAAATATCGAATTCGTTTTCGGTAAATTCTTTCAATCCTTGTTCTCCATCGGTTGCAAGAGTAACTTCAAAATTATTTATCGTCAAATAATCTTTCAAAACCGCACCAAAACTCTGGTCGTCTTCTACTAATAAGATTCTGTTGTTCATAATCGTTTAATTAATAATTAAAAATGAATAATTAATAATGGAGTTTTCCGCTAATTATTCGTGTTGTTAATATTTTGTTTAGATGTTTTTAAAATTGATGTTAATAATTTTATAATTTCTTCAATATCCTTTTCCAAAGATTTGTATTCTGATTCATTGATAAAATCGGTTTTGAATAACAACTTTATCCAATAAAATGTTTCAAACGCTTCTTTGTAGGAAATCTGAAGTTTTACGATAAATTCTTTTTTGCTGAAAGCAGCAATTCCTTCTTCAATATTTGCTCCGATTGATGTTCCCGAACGAAGCAATTGTTTTGACATTATGTATTCTTCTCTTTCTTTATATAAAGTTTTTCTTAGGTTTACGATTCTCACGGCGAAATCAAAAGATTTCGTTCTTATAGGGTTTTCACGGGAAACAAATAATTTTTCCATCATCAATTATTAGTTATTCATTTTTAATTATTCATTAAATTGTCATCGGTAATTTTATGGTAAACGTGCTTCCTTTTCCTTTGTGGGAATCCACGATAATCTGTCCTTTGTGGAGTTCCACAATTTTTTTCACATAAGAAAGTCCTAAACCTTGTCCTTTTACATTGTGGATGTTTCCTGTTTCTTCGCGGAAGAATTTTTCGAAGATTTTCAGCTTGTTATGTGTTTCCATTCCCATTCCTTTATCGGAAATTTCTATAACGTACCAGTTTCCTTCGTTTCTTGTTCTCACGGTAATTTCAGGAGTTTCCGGGGAATATTTATTGGCATTGTCGAGCAAATTTACCAAAGCATTCGAGATATGGAATTCATCAATTTTGAACTGAAATTTTTCGGTATTGAATTCCTGAATCAAAACGCCGTTTCGCTGTGCGACAATGAGTCCGAAAGATTCGGTAATTTTTTTAATCAAAGCTCGTACATCGGTTTCTTTCAGGAAAAGTTTCATTTCTTTTCTTTCGAGTTTCGACATATTCAATACGTTTTCCACCTGTTTTTTCATCCGCAGGTTTTCCTGTTTTATCAATCCGGAATAGTATTTTACCTTTTCGGGGTTGGTTGCAATTTTATCGTTTGCCAAAGAATCGGTCGCCACGGAAATTGTTGCCAAAGGAGTTTTGAACTCGTGTGACATATTGTTGATAAAATCGGTTTTTATTTCGGCGATTTTTTTCTGCCTCATCATATAATTGATGGAGATGATGTAAATTCCCAAAATCGTGAGCAATGACATAAATGTTCCCAAAAGCATCGGGAGATTATTTCTTGCAATCAGCGAATCTTTTCTCGGGAAAACTAATGCCAAAGAATAAATCGTTCTGTCTTTACTATCGGTAAAAAGCGGATAAGAATAATTGTCTTTATTCTTTTGGTCGAGGTAAACGCTGTTGGCGATTTTCGTTAATTTATCGTTTTTATCGATGACTCCGAAACCAAACTTTGTACTTATTCCTTTCATTTTCAATTCATTGACGAGTACAGAATCTATGGTTTTATTATCAACACGTTGGTTTATCGGGAGATTTGTAGCGTTTAGCTTGACGAAAGTTCTCAGATTAAATTCGCCATTATCAATAGAAGTACTCAAATCGGCAGTAAGAGCTTCGGGAGTATTTTCGTTTTTTCTAATTCTGATGAGCGATTCGTCGGTGTACATATTGGTGAGTTTCAGACTATCGCCGGTTTTGGAAATGGGAATGTCTTTTTTCTCGATGATACTTTTGGAATACGTAATCTGTCTTCTCGATGCCGAATCTTCTACCTGAGAAATCGTGGTGAGTGATGGCTGATTATTATTCGCCATAATCGTTTTGTCGAAGTTCTTGTATTTTGCGTAATATTTGTCGTTTTCTATATCGACGATTTTTTTGGTGGAAGTTTCCAGTGCGGAATAAACTTTGTTTGAGAAATCCTGGTCGAGAGCACTGTACAATTCTTTAATCCAATACAGCTGTAAGGTAACGAAAACGATAAGCGAAATCGTCATCAGTACAGAGATAATAGGAATAAACTTGTTGTTCATTATTTTATTTAAAATGTTAAAATTAATTATTTTAAGATTATTGAAACAATAAAAATGCCAAAATATTGTATTTATTTTCTTAAAAGCGTGTTTTTTAACAAATTTTTATGAACGGTGTTTTTCCAAGAGATTGTAAATCTGGTTATAAGGAGGTTAAGCTCAGAACCCGGCTTATCGTTTTTGTTGTGGATTACTAATTTTGTTTAGGATTAAGGTTTTTAATGAAAAGATTTAATGCAATCAAAACCATTACAAGTCCGGCTATTGTAAAAAGCCAATATAAAAAATTAAATTTTATTTCCTGAAAATTTTCTTGTATTGAATGATTATAATATTTGAAAATTGCCCATAAAAAGTTACCAAAAAAATGCAAAATTATAGGATAGAGAATGTTTCTACTTTTGTAAAATAGGTAAGATGCAATAATTCCAAATATAAAAGTAGGAAGTAAATTTCTGAAATTTGGAAGATGAATCATCGAAAAACACAAACTGGAAATTATAATGGATGTGATAAGAGAGTTTTTTTCTAAAAGGTTTAAGAAAATAAACTTTCTGAATATAATTTCTTCCAATACAGGTGCTAAAATTAGTGGAGAAATTAAATAAATGAGTTGAATGTAATCAAATTGATATTTTTTAATATTAAACTTCTCAATCTTAAAATCATCTGTGAAAATAAAATAATAGCCGTCAAATAAAATTTTATCGAAAAGAAATAATCCTATCGCAATAAAGAGAAGCAAATAGATTCGAGCGAATCTTATGCCATTTAAATCTTGTTTAAGAATTGGCTGTTTTTTAATAAAAATTCTATAAAATATATAGAAAGAAACAAGAATGGAAATTATTATACATAATTCTGCTAAAATCCAGTATTTTTCATTTTCCAAATCAAGAAGGTGTACCAATGATAATAAACCTACTTGAATAAGTATGCCTAAAACTATATAAAAAAGAGTGAGTAAAATTGCTTTCCAAACAGTCATAATCTACTCCCTTTCCAATTGTTGTTTCGCGGTTTCCAATCCTGCTTTATCTTTCTGCGAAAGTTCCGGATATTTCAAATTCATTTTTTCTAAAGCATCGATAATAATCTGTATCGCCGAAACTCTTGCAAACCATTTATCATCCGCAGGAATTACAAACCAAGGTGTTTTTTCTCCCGAAGTTTCGTTTATGGCATCTTCATACGCTTTCATATATTTTTCCCAAAGTTCACGTTCCGATAAATCTCCCATAGAAAACTTCCAGTTTTTATCCGGTTCGTTTATTCTGTCGAGAAACCTTTTTTTCTGTTCTTTTTTGGAGACATTCAGGAAAATTTTCACAATGGATGTTCCATTTTCAGCCAAATGTTTTTCAAAATTCCTGATGCTTTCATAACGGTTTTTCCAGAATTGAGCATCAAAATTATCGGTAGATTTCCATACTTTTTCGCTCAGGTTGTATTCCGGATGTACTTTGCAGACCAAAACACTTTCATAATGACTTCTGTTAAAAATCCCTATTTTTCCTTTTTCGGGAAGTGCAACGTAATGCCGCCAAAGAAAATCGTGGGAATACTCTTTGGAACTTGGTGTTTTAAAGCTCGTTACTTCACAACCTTGCGGATTTATCCCTCCGAAAACGTGTTCTATGAGAGAATCTTTTCCGGCTGCATCCATCGCCTGAAGAATGATTAATAAAGATTTGCTTCCATCGGCATACAGTTTTTCCTGTAGTTCACGGAGTTTCCGCTTTTCTTCGTTAAGCATTTCTATACCGTCTTTTTTGGTAAGTTTACCTTTGTATTCGGTATCTGCGTTTTTTATTGAAAAATTTCCTTTTACAATAAAATTATCACTGAAATCTAAATCCATTTTTTTAATTTTTTTAAAAATAAAAAAATCACTCCGATTAAGAAGTGATTTCATAATTTTTTTTGTAGAAATTTTTATTCTGCAATAGATTTTTCAGCTTTTTTCATAGCTCTCTTTGCAGGTACAGCTTTCGCAGCATTGGCTTCTACAGTAGCAACTTTTGCTTCAGAGGTTACCAACCTTGCTGTTCTTGCTTCCGCTTTTACCGGAGAATTTGTAGCTTCCACATTTCCTTTGATGTTGAGAACAGCTCTTGCATTTTGAGGGTCATTCGAGAAAACTTCAATAATCTTTGTAAAAGCACCATTGATTGTTGTATTGTATCCCACTTTGATTTCTGCTGTTTTTCCTGGCATAATCGGATCTTGGCTCCATTCCGGAGTTGTACAACCGCAAGATGCTTGAACTTTGGAAATGATAAGCGGCTTATCTCCTGTATTTTTTACAGTAAATAATCTGTGACCATCAGAACCGGCTTTTACAGTTCCATAATCATAAGTTGTTTTGTCGAATGAGATTGTTTGAGCCGAAGCAAATGCGAATGATGCAGTTAATAATAAACCTGCGAAAATCTTTTTCATATAAATTTTGTTTTAGTTAAATTTTAAAGTTAAAGGACAAAGTTAAAAATTATTTCAATATGAAGATAATTTTTTTTATTTACCTATTTTTGCAACAATTAAGCCAAAGAAAAGATTTTATGCAGATTTCAGAAAAATATAATCCACAGGAAACCGAAAATAAATGGTATAGTTATTGGTTAGAAAATAATTATTTCCATTCCGAACCGAACGAGAAACCACCCTATACGATTGTAATTCCGCCGCCAAATGTTACCGGGATTCTTCACATGGGACACATGTTGAATAACACGATTCAAGATGTTTTGGTGCGCAGAGCCAGAATGCAGGGTTTCAACGCTTGTTGGGTTCCCGGAACCGATCACGCTTCTATCGCAACCGAAGCGAAAGTGGTGGCAAAACTGAAATCCGAAGGAATTAACAAATCCGATATTTCTCGTGAAGAATTTCTGAAGCACGCTTGGAACTGGACAGATAAATACGGCGGAACCATCCTCGAACAACTGAAAAAACTCGGCTGTTCCTGCGATTGGGAAAGAACCCGCTTTACAATGGAGCCGAAACTCTCCGAGCAAGTGATTAAATCTTTTGTCGATTTATACAATAAAGGTTTGATTTACAGAGGTTACAGAATAGTAAACTGGGATCCGGAAGCAAAAACCAATATTTCCGATGAAGAAGTCATCTTCAAAGAGCAAAACGGAAAATTGTATTATTTAAAATATAAAATAGAAGGTTCACAGGATTTTCTTTCCGTTGCAACAACCCGTCCCGAAACGATTTTCGGCGATACCGCAGTTTGCATCAATCCGAATGATGAAAGATATGCTCATTTAAAAGGAAAAAATGTGATCGTTCCGATTGTAAACAGAGTGATTCCTATTATCGAAGATGAATATGTAGATATAGAATTCGGAACAGGAGCTTTGAAAATTACTCCAGCTCACGATACGAACGATTACGAAATCGGGCAAAAATACAACCTGCAAATAATTGATTCTCTGGATGATGATGCGAATCTGAATGAACACGGTTTGCATTATGCAGGAAAAAATCGTTTTGAAGTTAGAAAACTGATTGCCAAAGAATTAGAAGAAAAAGGACTTCTTTTAAAAGCCGAAGATTATGTGAACAAAATAGGAACTTCCGAAAGAACAGGAGCGGTGATTGAGCCGAAAGTTTCTGTTCAATGGTTTTTGAAAATGGCGGAAATCGCAAAACCTGCTTTGGATGTGGTGATGAATGATGAAATTAAATTCCACCCCGAAAAATTCAAAAATACCTATAAACACTGGATGGAAAACATTCGCGACTGGAACATTTCCCGACAACTTTGGTGGGGACAACAAATTCCTGCGTTCTATTATGGTGAAGGTGAAAATGATTTTGTAGTTGCGGAAAACATTGATGAAGCTTTAGTTTTAGCCAAAGAAAAGTCTCAAATCTCAAATCTTGAAGTCTCAAATCTTCGTCAAGATTCGGACGCTCTCGACACTTGGTTTTCCTCTTGGTTATGGCCTATTTCGGTTTTTGATGGTTTAACTCATCCTGAAAATAAGGACATCAATTATTATTATCCGACTTCCGATTTGGTTACAGGTCCCGATATTATTTTCTTTTGGGTCGCAAGAATGATTATGGCAGGTTTGGAATACCGAAATGAAGTTCCCTTCAAAAATGTGTATTTCACGGGAATTGTTCGTGATAAGCAGCGAAGAAAAATGTCGAAATCGCTCGGAAATTCTCCCGATCCGATTGAGTTGATCGAAAAATACGGTGCAGATGGAGTTCGGGTAGGAATTTTATTGAGTTCCGCCGCAGGAAACGATTTGCTTTTTGATGAAGACTTGATGTTGCAGGGAAGAAATTTTGCCACCAAAATCTGGAATGCTTACAAACTCATTCAGGGTTGGAACAAAGATGAAAATATTAAAGCGAACGATTCCGATAAACAAGCCATTGAATGGTTCGGAAACCAAATGGATAAAACAATCTCCGAAATTGCAGACCAGTTCGAGAAATTCAGGATTTCCGATGCGTTGCATTTGTTGTATAAATTGATTTGGGACGATTTCTGTTCGTGGTATCTCGAAGCGATAAAGCCGAATTTCGG